>JBGTLE010000189.1:0-3359 GCA_041744295.1 Pyrinomonadaceae bacterium
TACCCGATACTGGAACACTTCGTAGATCGGACCCCAGGCAGTTTCATCGAGGAGAAGGAGTTTTCCCTGGTTTGGCACTATCGCATGTCAGATCCCGAGTTTGGGGACTGGCTCGCCAACGATCTGATTGCCAACCTTGAACACATGCTTGCTGACTCTCCAGTCAAACCGATCAAGGGGCAGAGAACAGTTGAAGTAAAGCTGATATGGGCCAACAAAAGCCAGGTTTGCTCGCGCTTCGTGCGCGGTGACTCTTCGCCGGATTTCATCCTGGCCGCCGGCGACGACGCGACCGACGAAGATCTTTTCAGACAGCTTCCTCCTGCGGCCTGGACGATTCACGTTGGCCCGAATCGATCGCACGCGAAGTACTTCGTGGCTGGTCCCGAAGATATGGTCCAACTCATCAGCCAGCTTGTTGACTCACGAAGCATAGCGTCCGCCGAGGAGTCTGATCTGAGCGATGTTATGGACGATCTTCCTGAGAGCTATTGAATACCACTGCTACCTGCAACGAATTAGTCTCGCCACTCAACAAGGTTCGTACCGCGGTCTCGTGACGGCATCGGGTCTTGTTTGAAGATAAGCAGTTGAGGTTGTATCTGCTCCTCGGTTTGAGTGAGAGCACCTAAGCTGCTGAGTGTTATCACCGATTCATTCCCGCATTCGAATCCCTACGATAGCTGTGACTAACTTCGACTGTCGGTATTTCATAAAGTGAAGTCACTTGCATTGCACGTGAGCAGAAGGTTGGAACATGAGGTTCGACGATCATACACAGAATCTACCGGTACGTTTGCGCACAATACAAATCTTAGTGCTCGCGCTGCTCGGGATCTGCGTGGTTCGGCTTTACAACCTCCAGATCGTTCATGGCGACTTCTACCGTGAGCGCGCGGTCAATCAGAGGCTTCGCACCATACCCATTCCAGCGCCGCGCGGCGCGATATTAGACCGCTATGGCCGAGTACTTGTGGAGTCGCGTCCACTCTACGACGTTATCTTGCAACGTGAGACAGGAAGAAATCCCGATCTAGACGGCCTCACAGCACAACTGCCGACGGTGTTGGAAATCGACGACGACTATTTGCAGGAGAGATTTGCCGAGCTCACCACCAACCCTGCCTACGAGTCGATCCTAATCAAGGAAAACGCCACCGCTGGCGACATTGCCTGGGTAGAAGCCCATTCGCTGGAGTTTCCCACGCTGCATATAGAACAGCGTCCGCAACGTCACTATCCGAAAGACGGATTATTAGCGCATGTGCTCGGTTATGTCGGTGAGATCAGTTCACGGCAACTTGAAGAGCCTCAGTACAAAGACAGTGGGTACAAGCCTGGCGATGTAATTGGTAAGAAAGGATTGGAGGCAACCTATGACAAATATCTTCGGGGGCGAGAGGGACACCGCACCGTTATTGTTGACAGTCGCGGCAGAATTAGAGAAGTCATAGGAATCATAGAACCCATGCCGGGTCAGGATTTGGTCACCACAATAGATTTAGATCTGCAGCAGGCTGCGGAAGAGCAACTGCGAAACTCGCCGTCGCAGCGTGGCGTGATAATCGCAATGGATCCCAACAATGGGCAGATTCTCGCGCTGGCTTCCTACCCTACATTCGATCCCAACTTGTTCACCGAGCGAATTGCCACGAAGAAAGGCCGCGCCGAGTATGCGGCGTTGCTGAGTAATCCGGAGACGCCTTTATACAACCGCGCAATTCAGGGTCGCTATCCACCCGGATCTACCTGGAAGATACCAATGGCTGTAGCTGCTCTTCAGCAGGGGGTTATTACTCTCGAAGAGTCAAATCTGGTTTGCGGCGGCGGCATTCTTATCGGAAACAAGTTCACGCGCTGCATGGGCCATCACGGCAAACCCGATCTGCATACTGCAATCATGAAGTCTTGCGACGGCTACTTTTATCGACTGGGCCTCAAGATGGGACTCGCCGGAATCATGGAGATGGTAGAGGAATTCAAACTGAATGAGCCCACCGGCATCGATCTGCCGCATGAGCTTGTGAGCTGGACTCCGTCACGGGAGTTCAAAGCTCGCTTCAATCCCAACGCTCCCGAGTGGACCGATATCGACACTGTTTACGCTTCGTTTGGCCAGGTTTACGACTTCGTAACCCCGATTTCGCTGTTGCGGGCGATCGCGGCCGTCGGTGTGGGAGGTAGGTTGCACACGCCTCACCTCATGAAGGAGGTGCGCGCTAGTGGGAATGCTGGGGAAGAAGGCTATCGTCCGCCAAAGCAATACGCGGCTGATGCGGCGGGTGTCGTGAAGATGACAAAGGAACAAGATGGCGCGGTCGTTAAGGCTATGTGGTCGGTAGTTAACGAGGCTGGCACGGCTAGTGGGATCCGAAAAGCAGGCTTTGATATCGCAGGCAAGACTGGCACTGCTCAGGTCGTAGGGCTCGGCAAAGACGTTGGTAAGAACAAGGACCACTCCTGGTTTGTTTCCTACGCGCCAGCCTTTGAACCTGAAATAGCAGTGCTTGCTTTGCTTGAGAATTCCGGCTTTGGTTCGCGGCATGCCGCCCCCGCAGCGCGCGCTATCTACGACGTTTATTTCGAGAAGGGGCGGAGACTAAACGAGGAGCAACGCCAAATTGCCGGACTTCGATGACACGACTCCCCGACGCGGTGCTGAAACAGCCCGGTTTCAGTTCAAGACCGACACGATTTTCCCACCGTCTTTGGTCGTGACCCCGTCTTTGTTAGTCTACCCACCTAATCTATAATGCGCTTGTGTCGGTGAATGTAGCTTGATTAGCGAGAGTTCGCACACACAACCTGCACATAAAAACGTTCGCTGCTTTGACGGGCGCAGGACTTAAGTGTAATCGAGAACAAAACCATGAGCGACGAAAAGTGGATTGTTTCAGACAAAGAACATCTTGGCGGCAAACCACGCGTGCAAGGAACGCGCACCTCCGTCGCATTTCTGCTCGGATGCCTGGCCAGTGGAATGAGCGTCGCTGAAATTCGTCGATGCTTATCCGACCTTGACCGAGAACGCCGTGCAGGGCGCGTTGCGCGAACTGGCGCACGAAAAGGAAGTGGCGGCGGGGTGAGGATTCTCCTCGACGAAAACATGCCGCGCAAGTTCGGATCTGCGCGATACTCTTAATCGACGTAAGGAACAGTTAGCCATGAGCCAGATGATAACGATCAGTTTGCCCGACGAGACGAGAGCCGCTCTCGACGACGCGGCAAATGAAGAAGGGTTGTCTGAGAACGCGCTAGTCGAGAAGGCGGTTTCGGATTATCTCTTCATTCGGCGATTTCGCAGTCTCCGCGAGCGCCTGATGTCACAAGGCAAGGACCTCACCGATCAGGATGTCTTT
>JBGTLE010000190.1:0-8300 GCA_041744295.1 Pyrinomonadaceae bacterium
GCGCGCAACCCTGGGCTGGAGGTCGCAACACCTTCGGTGTAAGAGCGGAGACAGGGTCCGCCTTCCTGACTGTGAGACTTTCAAGCTTGAGGGATTAATTCCGAGTAAGTGGTTAAGAAAGTTGAAGCGGGGACAGGGTCCGCCTTCCTGACTGTGAGACTTTCAAGCTTGAGGGATTAATTCCGAGTAAGTGGTCCTACGGCGAATAGTGAATACAAAAGGTAACGGCCGCTCTTTGTAGTGCGGCCGTTTCCAGTTAGCGGATCTATTTTTTACGAACGCTTAGACGTTTGTCAGTTCGTGTTCTTTGGCTTTCGACAACTCATCGATGCGCGCGATGAAGGTGTTGGTAAGTTTCTGTACCTCGTCCAATCCGTCGCGTTCGGAGTCTTCCGAAATCAACTTATCCTTCAACATCTTCTTCAAACGCTCGTTTGCGTCGCGACGAACATTGCGTACCGCGGTGCGATGATCTTCTGCAATTTCGTGGACCTGCTTCGCGAGTTGTTTGCGACGCTCTTCGGTTAAAGCCGGAATCGGAATGCGGACGAGTTTCCCATCGTTGGAAGGATTTAATCCCAGGTCGGCCACGCGGATCGCTTTCTCCACAGCGACGAGTTGAGTCTGGTCCCACGGTTGCACTGTCAGCATCTGTGGCTCAGGTGCATGCACCGAAGCCATCTGCGTCAGCGGCGTCATCGTGCCGTAGTAATCAACCATGACCGTGTCCAGCAGGCTGACGGCAGCGCGCCCGGTGCGAACGGTGGCCAGCTTGCGCCGGAAATCCTCGATCACAGTATCCATGCGAGGCTTTGTTTCTCTAACTACGTCTTTTTCACTCATAACAGCTCCACAAATTCGGTTTCTGGGTTGCGTTAGTGCTGAGTGCTGAGTTCCAAATGATGCCGAACTCAGTGGTTGAAAATTTGAACTTAATGCTTTGTGCTTGGTACTTAATACTTTGAACTTGGTACGTAGTACTTTGAGCTTAGTACTTTGAACTTCATAGTTTGAGCGCCGGTAGTTGCAGTACTGGGTACTTCAAAGCAACCTCGAACTGACTCGATAGCCGGAACTCAGTACTCAGTACTCAGCACTTAGTATTAGCTAAGCCCGAAGCACGATCTTAGTCCCCACGCCCGTCTCTCCCTTGACCACTCGTGTGATGTTTCCGGGCTGACGCATGTTGAAGACTATGATCGGTAGATCGTTGTCCATACAAAGCGAGATAGCGGATGCATCCATCACTTTCAGCTGCTTCTCCAGAACCTCCTGGTACGTGATGGATTCGAAGCGAGTAGCTGTCTGGTCCTTCATCGGATCGGCAGAGTAAACACCATCAACCTTAGTTGCTTTCAGGATGATGTCTGCTTTGATCTCGAGAGCACGTAACGCCGCCGCGGAATCAGTAGTGAAGTAAGGATTGCCTGTGCCGGCAGCGAAGATTACGATGCGCCCCTTCTCGAGATGACGAATGGCCCTGCGCCTGATGAACGGCTCCGCGAGTTGCGGAATGTTGAGGGCAGACATTACCCGTGTCTGAACGTCAAGCTTCTCCAGCGCATCCTGCAGTACGACCGCATTCATCACCGTTGCCAGCATGCCGATGTAATCTGCCGACGACCGGTCCATGTTACCGGCGCTCTTTGAGACGCCGCGAAAGATGTTTCCACCGCCGACTACCACCGCCACCTGGACGCCCAGCCCGTGTACTGCCTTCAGTTCTCCGGCTACTGTGCGGGCGACATCTACGTCGATGCCGTACGTCTGTTCACCCATCAGCGCTTCACCGGAGATCTTTAGTAGCACCCTGCGATACACCAATGCTTCGGTTTTAACCGAATTCTCAGTCATACCTTTTGTACCTGTGACAGTCGTTAACTTACGAGCGCTGCTACCTCGCCGCCAAAATCGTCCTCACGGCGATCGAGTCCCTCGCCCATCTTGTAACGAGTGAAGCGTCGAATGGTGATCTTCTCACCAGTCTTTGCGACCTTTTCAGTCACCAACTCGGCAACTGTTTTTGCAGGATCCTTAACAAAAGGTTGGTCCATCAACACAGACTCTTCAAAGAACTTGTTAAGTCGTCCTTCAACAATTTTGTCGATCACCTGATCGGGTTTGTTTGCGTTCTTGGGATCGTTTGTGGCCTGCGCTCGCGCGATCTCGCGTTCCTTGTCCAAAGCGTCGGCTGGCACTCCTTCGCGCGTGACAAACCTCGGTTCCGCAGCAGCGATGTGCATCGCCACATCTTTTACGAGTTGTTGAAACTCATCGCCGCGAGCAACGAAATCGGTCTCACAATTAACCTCGACCAGAACACCGACTTTGCCTCCCATGTGGATATACGAGCCGACTATGCCTTCAGCAGCGATGCGACCCTCGCGCTTCTTCGCGGAAGCCAAACCACGCTTTCGGAGAATGTCGATCGCCTGGTCTTCATTGCCACCTGCTTCAACGAGGGCGTTTTTGCACTCCATCATTCCTGCGCCGGTCTTTTCGCGCAGTTGTTTTACGGCTGCTGCTGTTACATCTGCCATGATTACAAATTTTCTCCCAGTCCAAACGTTAATCTTAACGAAAAACGCAGCCCGGCGGGAGTCCCGCTTAAAGGCTGCGCTCGCCGATGAATAATAAAACTCGAAAACTGTGCCTAGCTCGCTGCGACCACCGACTCCGCGCTTTCATCGCGGGCAGGTTCGTTGGCTTCCGAAGCTTCGGTGGCTGGCGCTGCCTCGGTCTGATCGCCATCCGATGCTTCCGGAGCGGCTGGCTGACCGTCGCTTGCGCCTGCCTCGCCTTCGGCAATAACGCCGCCTTCCGTCGCTATCTGTTGACCTTCCAGGATTGAGTCAGCGATTCGCGAGGCGAAAAGCCTGACAGCGCGCAGGGCATCGTCGTTGCCAGGAATAACGTAGTCGATTCCTTCGGGCGAGCAATTGGTGTCGACAACGGCGACGATTGGAATTCCCAGGCGGTTAGCTTCAGCTACGGCAATCTCTTCTTTGCGCACGTCGATAATGAAAATCGCGTCGGGAAGACGATTCATCGACTTGATACCGGAAAGGTTCTTGTTCAAGCTTTCCCGTTCGCGGTCAAGCTTGATGCGCTCTTTCTTGGTAAGCTTTTCGTAGCGACCGTCGGTCTGCATAGCCTCGAGATCTTTCAGCCGTTTGATCGACTTCTGCACAGTCTGAAAGTTAGTCAGCAGCCCACCCAGCCAGCGCTGGTTAACGTAGTACTGACCGGCTCTTTCAGATTCTTCGCGAATAGCATCCTGTGCTTGTCGCTTGGTGCCCACAAAGAGAATGGTTTTGCCGCGATCCTCGGCGACGAGGTTTGTAACGAAGCTGATTGCCTCGCGAAACATTCGTTGAGTTTTTTGGAGGTCGATGATGTAAATGCCGTTGCGCTCGCCAAAGATGTATTCCTTCATCTTTGGGTTCCAGCGCCGGACCTGGTGGCCGAAGTGAACGCCAGCCTCCAGGAGTTCTTTCATTGTAACCGAGACCAAATGCTATCTCCTTATCATGAATTGGTTTGCTGTACTCGCCACTGCTCAAAGGACTTCCTTTGAAGCGCAACCAACTCGAGCTGTGGCGATGGTCTAGAGGAGTCTCGAAGAATGCGGAACGCACTTTCGAATTTCCCTCTGCTTGCGTGTCAAACAATCGGATGCGCGACCTAAATCAATGGCCCGCATCCGGGATTCTTATCGCTTCGAGAACTGGAAGCGTTTACGCGCGCCCTTCTGGCCGTACTTCTTTCGTTCCTTGATTCGCGGATCGCGAGTCACGAGGCCCGCGTGCTTCAACGCTGGACGCAGGTCAGCATTAAATTCGATCAGCGCGCGAGTGATGCCATGACGAATTGCGCCGGCTTGGCCCGAGGGGCCGCCTCCGGAAACGTTCACCAGAATGTCGAATTTTCCCGCGGTTTCGGTTAGCTGCAATGGCTGGCGAATGATCATCCGCAAAGTCTCATTAGGAAAGTACTGATCAAAAGCTTTCCTGTTCACCTTCACTTCGCCCGCGCCCGGTCTTAGATAAACTCGGGCAGTTGACGTTTTCCGGCGACCGGTTCCGTAGTATTGAATTTCAGCCACAGCTATATTGTCCTCTTAACTACTAATCAGTAACTATTGTTGGTTTACTCGGATGGTGAGTGCGTGAGCTTGGGGGCGCTGAGCGGTGTGCGGGTGGTCGGCATCGGCGTAAACCTTGAGCTTCTTTACCATCGCCTTGCCGAGCTTATTCTTGGGCAACATGCCCTTGACGGCGAGGGTTATCACCTGCTCTGGCTTCTTATCGAACATCTCTTTGGCAGAGACTTCGCGAAGACCGCCAGGATAACGCGTGTGGTGTCGATAGACTTTTTGGTCCATCTTGGCACCCTTCAACACAGCCTTACGAGCGTTAATCACGATTACATGATCGCCGAGATCCATGAACGGAGTCCACTGTGGATTTCGTTTGCCCGTCAGGATTGACGCAACCTCAGAGGCCAGATGCCCGACCGTTAAGCCGGCTGCATCCACCACGTACCATTTTCGGTTTCCAGCAAGATCCTTCCCGCTGGGACAGTATGTTGACATAGTTAACTATCTCTGTTTTCAGCGAATAAAACGCGAACGGCTAGAATACAGAAGCGCTCGGAATATTGTCAAGCCAAGCACTTTCAAAGCGGAAACAACTGCGGCGCATTGCGGACATCCGCGAAAAAAGCTTCCTGGCAATGCTCTTTGCCAGGAAGCTCTTCTCGTACTTTACCGAGCGCAGACGGATTACGGTTGCTGGTCGGGTTTGGTGCCGTCGTTCCGCTTAAGCTGAGGCGGTCCGGATTTCTCGGTTGGCTTCTGCTCGCCTTCAGGTGTAGCCGTGGTGTCATCTGGTGTCGGTTGACGACGCTTGAGGGTGGGTCGGCCTGGCGCCCCTTCGTCAGCTCCCGGCAGTGCCCCTGCCGTGGTAGCCCGAGCATTAGATAGTTTCAGCAAGCGGCCCTTGACCCGCTGAAACTCTGAAGTGCTGATCACATACTCTTCGTGCTCAGGAAATCTGGCGGCCAACGCCAGTGACGCGGCTCGACGCTCTGGTGGCGCCGGGTGTGAAGCGAAGGCACGCGAGATGACGCCAGGCTTCTTCTTATTCTTCGATTCCAATTTCTCAAACATCGTGGCCATTGCGGTTGGATCGTATCCGGCGGCGTACATGTACTGCACGCCCAGTTTGTCGGCCTCTTCCTCGGCGCCGCGGCTAAACTTCATGAAAATTCCGAGCAAACCCAAACCGGCCGTGTTCTGGTAAATCAGTCCTGGAATCCCACCCAGGAAGATCGACCCGCCCAGAGCTAGATACTCAAGGAGAGTTCCTTTGGTTTGGTTCTCGACAGCATGCCGGGCCGCTACGTGAGCAATTTCGTGTGCCATTACGCCAGCCAGCTCAGCTTCGTTGTCAGCAGCCAGGAGCAATCCTTTGTTTACGTAGAAGAAACCGCCGGGTAGCGCAAACGCATTGATCTCGTCGGAGTCGATCACTTTTATTGTAAAAGGAATTCTCGCATCTGAGTGCAGAACAATATTCTGACCAACGCGATTAACGTACTCAGTGATTAACGGGTCTTCGATGAATTTCGCCTGACGATCGATTTCCGCAGCTAACTCCCGACCGAGTCTTACTTCCTTCTCGGTCGAACCACTCATCTTGGCGATAATGCCCTTGTTGATATTCCGCTTCCCGATCATGTTGGGATCTTCATTGGTTGAAAGCGGTTTGGAAGAGCCGGCTGGTTTAGTTGGTGCGGTTTGGGCCGTCTTGGCCGCGGGCTTATCCTGTTGCTGACTAGTTGCCTGAGCAAGAGTCGCTACAGAACTCGCAAGCAGCGACGTCGCCAGCAGCAAGGCGGTCGCGACGCGGGAGAAGCTGTTCATTTCTAGAACCTCCAAGTACTTCGAGACATGTTCCGGTGGAAAATCCTGGGAGACGCTCCTGCCTGAGACGGGGGTGGTTATTAACTTCCGCTTGGTTCAACCGAAAAACAAGGCCGGGCGCAGGATCAGTAGCTTGCTGTTTTCGCCATTTTCAAATGCGCAGTCTATGATGCACTGGTTTGCCGGCTTGGTTGTGTGCGCTATTTGACTGAGATTGGCAAAATTTCGTGGCCCTTGGCGTATTTCCTAAGCCCCTCTTTCGGTCCGAGCCGAACGGTCGTCATTATAGTGCAGCACAGCTGCAAAACCTAAAGATTCCCGAGTAAGCCGCTGCGATTCAGCGCCTGGAACCCAAAGCGATGCCGACGAAGCGATCCACAAAGACAACGAAGCCGGGTGTCTCAATAATTGGCGCCGGACGATTGGGAACGGCACTGGGACTAGCCCTCCGGGCTGCCGGTTATCCAATCATCTCACTCGTGGCGCGACGGCTGAGCAAGGCTAAGAGTTCAGCTTCGCTGATCGGTGGAGGATCCCTGGCCCTCAGCGCCGCGCGAATAGCCGAGCTACCCCCGAGTGATATTCTCCTGATCGCAACTCCAGACGATGTGCTTGACGGTGTTGCGCGAGCGCTTTCCAGAATTGGATCGTTTCATACCGGCGGGGTTGCTTTGCACACCAGTGGCGCTTTGTCGTCGGCGGTGCTGGCACCTTTAGCAGGAATCGGGTTTCATTGCGGCTCTTTGCATCCGTTGGTTTCCGTAAGTCGGCCGGAACTCGGGGCTGAAAACCTGCGCGGGGCGTTCTTTTGTATTGAAGGAGACCGGCAGGCGCGTCGAGTTGCCCGGAGACTGGTTCACCATCTTCAGGGTCACAGTTTCTCAATCGAAGTCGACAAGAAGGCGCTTTACCACGCGTCAGCCGTCATGACTGCCGGCCACGTTGTAGCTTTATTCGATCTGGCAACCGAGATGCTGGGCCAGGCAGGACTCGAGTTGACCCCCGCGCGACGGGTATTGCTGCCGTTGCTAAAAAGCGCGATCGGAAATCTTGACGGCGCGACCCCGGAGCGAGCTCTCACTGGCACTTTTTCCAGAGGTGACCAGGCTACTGTTCTTGAACACTTGAAGGCATTAGACGCGACAAATCTGACAACTGCGCAAGCGGTTTACCGGCTGCTGGGTTTACGTTCGGTTGAACTCGCACAGCGTCGTGGCATGAAGACCGAGTTAGTGGAAATTCTGAAAGAGACTTTGCTGCCACTTCCAAAATAGGTTCGTCCTTCGAGTGCAGAACGGATTGGGGAAGGGATCGATTCAGCAATGCAGATTACTCCAAACGCAAGTTACAGCCTGACGATACGAGTAAAGCTGTCAAGCAAGGCGGGAACCTTCGGACAAGTCGCAACGGCTATCGGAAGAGCAGGCGGCGACATTGGCGCGATCGACATCGTTACGGCCGGCAGCGACTTCATTATTCGCGATATCACGGTCAACGCCGCGTCGAGTGAACACGGCGACAAGATAGTGCAAGCGGTAAAGGACATCGATGGTGTCGAGGTAATTCAGGTTTCGGACAGAACGTTTCTGATGCATCTCGGCGGCAAGATCGAAGTAGTTTCGAAGATGCCATTAAAAACGCGCGCCGATCTCTCGATGGCCTACACACCAGGAGTGGCCCGCGTCTGCGAAGCCATTCATAAAGATCCGGAAAAAGTTTTCACTCTCACGATAAAGAAAAACACGGTCGCGGTAGTTACGGATGGCACCGCGGTGCTGGGCCTTGGCGATATCGGACCCGCCGCCGCCTTGCCGGTGATGGAAGGCAAGGCGCAGCTCTTCAGAGAATTTGGCGGAATCAATGCCTTTCCGATCTGTTTGAACACGAAGGACCCGGCCGAAATCGTGCAAGCGGTAAAGGCGATCGCACCGGTGTTCGGAGGAATCAACCTCGAAGATATTTCAGCGCCACGGTGTTTTGAGATTGAGGAGCGACTAAAGGAAGAATTGAACATTCCGGTTTTTCACGACGACCAGCATGGCACTGCCGTGGTCGTACTCGCGGCGCTGATCAACGCGCTTCGCATCGTTGGTAAGAAGATGGAAGACATCAAAGTAGTCGTGAACGGCGTAGGCGCGGCCGGTGTTGCTTGTACGAAGATCATCATGGCCGCAGGTGTGAAGAATATAATTGGCTGCGATCAAAAGGGCGCGCTTTACGAAGGCCGCATTGAACATATGAACTGGGTCAAGGATTGGTACGCGAGAAATACGAACCCAAACAAAGAGCAGGGAACTGTTCACGACATTATCAAAGGCGCCGATGTCTTCCTGGGCCTGTCGGTTCCCGGAGTGATCACCGTGGAAGACATCAA
>JBGTLE010000191.1:0-20647 GCA_041744295.1 Pyrinomonadaceae bacterium
TGAACTAAGTTTTGCGATCGCGGTACGGGGATGCCGGTCGTTTACAAAGGCGGCGGTGATCTTCTCCTGCTCACCCGTAATGGAAACCTTTCCGCCTTTGATCAATTGCGGACCGCCCGCTGTGATAGAGAGCGCCTGGGACCAGGTTTTCGCATGATCACTTTCGATCGGAATGAGCTTCCATGAGAGTTTGAATGTCGAACCCTTGTGAATATTTGCAAGCACCCACTCGCGCGCGCGACCATTTGCCGTCACTACGAATACATCGGCGGGAATCATGCTGTTGCCACTGCGATCAATCACCGAGATGACTTTGTCTCGACGGATTAGCACCTCAACTCCGTCCGGGGTGGTTAAGGTCGTGCGATGAAATTCAGGAGTGAAGACAACGATCTCATCAGCCGCGAGCGGGCGATTGAAGCCATCTACGTTTTGACTCTTGCCACCAGCGGCAAGTGTGGCATTGAACTTCAGGTGACCAAAAATCAAATCGAAATTCCCTTGCCGCTCAAGCAACCCGACTGCAACTCGTTCGTTGTGTGGCTCGCTTAGTAGTTTTCCATTGAGGACGAAAGCTCCGACTGACTCGCCGCGAAACACTCCGGTGGTTCTGAAGTAACCGGCGTTGATCGCCGCGAAGGCGCCATGCCTGGCAGCCAGCGAACTCACCGTTTCGAGTCCGACACCCTGGTCCAGCGCACGTGCAAACTTCAACCGGGCGGTTCTCGGATCGATTCTTAAGACATTGATTGACCACGGTCCGGCGCCTTCCTCTTTCAACGCATAACGTCTGGTCAATTGAGCGTATTCGATTCCGGGGGCTAGCTGCTGGAAAGCTGGAACGCTTGCAGACGGGAACTGAGCAGGATCCTGTGCCTGCAAAGCGACATCGGATACGCAGGCGCTGATGAGAAAGACGAATAGGAAGATCGCGAGCAGTCGTCTGAAGTTACTCATTGGTTTTAAATGGCCGAGCTAACTACTTTGAGCGCCCTTGATTCGCCGCGTTACCTTGCAGTGTTCGAATCTGATTCTTGGAATCCGGCTATCCCACCCTACTAATTCCGTGGTAATTCCAAAGCGCCGTCCCCCATGTGATTTAAGCCCCCTCATTTCGCGTTCGCAACCCTGATCTCAAGGAGGCTTAATGCCAGACAAGTAACACTCATCGGAATCGGTGCACTCAATCGGATAATAATTCCCTCGTCCTTCGTGGTCAGAGTAGCTGACAGATCCAAGAGGCCGTTAATTTACCACTAGCGGGATTCCGCCTTGGCAAGGGTGGTTGGATCATTCAAGCCAAAGCAACGATCAGGACACCGGCGCCGGAAAAATCGATGTTCAGTTTGCCCTAACGGCCAAGGAAGACGCTACTACCTTTGATGATCGGGCTCTGGCAAGTGCCAGCAATCTCGGTTACGCGACAATTGTGACGGTTCTTGGTGTTCAATTTTCAACTAGCGGACAGGTCGATCTAACCTGGACCAAGCAAGGACTACCTCTCGCCGACCTAACAGGCATCGTGGTTACCGCGATACACCATGACGACCTCACCCTGGTGTAATGTGACACGGTAATTCCGTTTCATCAGGCCTGAGACAAAAGACCCATACTCAACTAAAAGGGGTGTTAGCAATTGGGAAACGGTGACGCCCTTTTAGCTTTCCGTATCGAACTCTCGCCAATTCAAGAACTAGCACCTTGCTACCTAAACTTGAAACTCCCTCCTGAAGCGTACACACAGCCGCCGACGGATCGAGATTAGTGGGTTACCGCCAGAAATCTATCGGTTCCAGAAGTAAAGCTTTCGGTATAGGGCGACTCGAAAGCTGATGGCACTTCGGTTTGGACGAAAATTGTGGAACAGGTTCCAGAACCCTAAAATCACCCCAAATCTGTCTGAAATCCATATAAGACACTACCTTGTTAACCCCTTACCTTGACACGTTTTAGAGCCACGTCTATCATCTCCGTTTCCGTCTCCAGCGTGGGACTTCGCCTATTGTTCTATGTTTGAGTCCCTATCTGACAAGCTAAAGCGCACCCTAAAGAACCTGCGCGGCGAAGGCGTTCTAACGAAGGAGCACGTTGACGTGGCCCTTCGCGAAATCCGTCTGGCGCTGCTGGAAGCAGACGTTAACTATAAGGTCGCGAAAGACTTTATCGCCTCTGTTAAGGACAAGGCCGAAGGACAGCAAGTCTGGCAAGAGCTCAAGCCGTCTGAGCAGGTTGTCAAAATAGTTTTCGACGAGCTGGTTGAGTTACTTGGCGGACAATCGTCGCGACTGGTCTTTACAAAGCAGATTCCGAACGTGGTGATGGTCGTCGGGCTGCAGGGCTCCGGCAAAACCACGTCGACCGGAAAGATCGCGCGTTGGCTGGCAATGAATCAGGAGCGAAAACCGCTCCTGGTATCAGTTGACGTTTATCGGCCGGCAGCGCGAGAGCAGTTAAGGGTCATCGCCAAAGCGACTGGCCAGCAGATCTTTGAACAACCTGAAACGAATGATCCACTGACGCTGGTCCGTTCGGCTTTTAAGCACGCTCAGCAAACCGGGTTCGATACTCTAATGATCGACACCGCGGGTCGATTGCACATCGACGACGACTTGATGGTGGAGTTGGAGCGGATCAAAGCTGAAACGAAGCCAGTCGAAACGCTGTTTGTCGCAGATGCCATGACCGGACAAGACGCTGTGAGATCGGCTGAAGAATTTCACCGGCGCATCGGTATCACCGGAGTGATCTTGACCAAGATGGACGGCGATGCGCGCGGCGGGGCGGCGCTGTCGATCAAGCAGGTAACCGGGCAGCCGGTTAAGTTTGTCGGCGTCGGTGAGAAGTACGACGCGCTTGAGCCGTTCTATCCCGATCGCGTGGCCCAACGCATCCTCGGAATGGGCGATGTGTTGTCGCTCATCGAGGAAGTACAGTCGAAGGTCGATCAGTCTGAAGCTGAAGAGCAACTCAAGAAACTTCAAAAGAATGAGTTCACGCTCGACGACTTTCGTTCGCAGCTTCGTCAGGTCAAGAAACTCGGTTCTTTCTCAAAGATAATGAAGATGTTGCCTGATCAGCTTTTGGGCGGCATGGGAATGCCTCAGCTCGATGATGAGCAGACAAAGCTCATGGAGAAGGAACTGAAACGCACCGAATCGATCATCGATTCAATGACCAGTGAGGAACGTGGCGATCACAAAATTCTCAATGCCAATCGGCGTCGAAGGATCGCCCGAGGATCAGGCACATCGGTCGCTGAAGTAAACCAGCTCATCAAGCAATACAGCGAGATGCGCCAGATGATGCGTCAGCTTTCGGGTTCGGGAATGTTCGGAGGTGGCGGCCTCAAAGGTAAGATGATGAGGCGCATGGCAGGCATGCCGGATATGAGCGGCCTTGGTGACGATGGCGATGGAGTACCGTCCGTGCCTTCGATTCCAGCTGGGCCATCGCGAAAGAAACTAAAGAAGAAGAAGCGCAAAAAGAGGCGTAAATAATCTACGGGGACATGCACCCCACTTGGCTGTTAATCGGAGGTAGAGACTTGTTAGCAATTAAATTGATGCGCACTGGCGCAAAAAAACGTGCGTCCTATAGGGTTGTTGTGAAAGAGAAGCAATCAAAGCGTGACGGCGCTTATCTCGAAAACGTCGGCACTTACGATCCAACGCGGAATCCTGCTGAGGTCAAGCTGAAGATGGATCGAGTGCAGTATTGGCTCTCAAAAGGCGCCCAGCCCACTGAGACCGTCAATCAGTTGATTAAGCGAAGTCAGCGGGAAAGCGAAGCCGTCGTTTCATCTTCATAACTCATACTTTTGGTGGCGTCAGGGTATAGCAATGAAAGAAACGGTCGAGATGATTGTGAAAGCGCTCGTAGACGATGCCGAAAAAGTCGACGTGCGTGAACTCGATCAGGGTGGAACGACGATCATTGAAATCCGCGTAGCACCGGAAGACATGTGCAAGGTAATCGGGAGACAAGGACGCACAGTGAGAGCGTTGCGCTCTCTGGCCCACGCTGTTGGTGTTAAGAAGCGGCGTCGCTTTGTTCTAGAAATTGTGGAATGAATGAGCGACCTGACGATAGCGCAGAGCCGTTGGTTGCGGTTGCCCGCGGCGTCCGAACGCGAGGCCTTAAAGGTGAAATCGTAGCTGACCTTTTGACAGATTTCCCCCAACGGTTCGAGGAAACACCGACACTGACAGCAGTGGCTCCGGATGGAACTCGCGAGATCTTGGAACTTGAAGATTATTGGTTCCAGAATGATCGCGTCGTGCTTAAGTTCAGGGGCTACGACACTATTGAAACGGCCGGTGCCCTTATTGGCCGCGAGTTCGCGGTGCCTGAGGCGGACCGAGTTCCCCTCGAGGAAGGTTCTTTTTATCAATGGGAGTTGCAGGGCTGCAAAGTCGAAACCCTGTCTGGCCAGGACGTTGGCGAGGTAACGGCTGTGTTGCGTACCGGCGGCGTTGAAATCCTGGTGCTGAATGACGACGAAGGCCGGGAGGTTTACGTTCCAATGGCTGAATCGATTGTGGTCGAGATCGACATCGTGAAGAAACGCATCATCCTCGATCCCCCTGAAGGTTTGCTCGAGCTATAACCGGGTTTTTGAGTCTGCTGTGTTACGCGTTGATATCATCACGATTTTTCCGGAGTTCTTTCGCGAGGCGTTTGATTACGGAATAATTCGACGGGCTCGCGCGGCTGGTTTGGTGGACACTCGCGCACATGATTTGAGAGGGTGGACAACCGACAAGCATCATGTCGTTGATGATCGGCCCTTCGGCGGCGGCGATGGAATGGTGCTCAAGCTGGAACCGATCTTTGCAGCAACGGAAGAGTTGACCGGACGCAAGCCGGGCCAGGGATATCAGCCCGGGACGAGAGTGATTTTGCTGTCTCCTCAAGGGCGAGTGTTTACACAGTCACTTGCGCATGATCTTTCACAGAGTACTCAGCTCGCTTTCATTTGCGGGCGGTACGAAGGGGTGGATGAAAGAGTGGCCGAGAGTCTCGTAACCGATGAGATCTCTATCGGTGATTACGTTCTTTCGGGGGGCGAGCCTGCAGCACTTGTGGTGATCGATGCTATCGTCAGACTGGTTCCCGGCGCATTAGGCAGCGAGACGTCGGCAGTAAACGAATCCTTTTCGGAAGGGCTGCTGGATTTCCCGCACTACACCAGGCCACCCGAGTTTCGCGGTATGCGGGTTCCTGACGTTTTGCTTAACGGGAATCATTCAGAGATTGCGCGTTGGCGCCGTGACGCCGCATTGAAAAAAACTAAGGCTAATCGTCCGGATCTACTTAAGGATGATTGAAGCGACTTTTGAATTATCTGCGTTATTCGAGAAATTCAAACGCGGGATATTGTTAATGGAGTAATGAGATGAATCGATTGGACAGTGTTGAGAATTTACAGTTGCGCACGAACATTCCGGACTTTCAACCGGGCGATACGGTTAGAGTTCATGTGCGCATAAAGGAATCCGAAACGAAGGAACGCCTGCAGGCATTCGAGGGTGTGGTAATTGCCCGTAAGCATGGCGGCGCGCGCGAAACCATAACTGTGCGTAAAACCAGTTTCGGTGTGGGCGTCGAGCGCATCTTTCCGCTCCATGCGACCATCGTGGACCACATCGACGTCATCAAGCGGGGTCGCGTTCGCCGCGCAAAGCTCTACTACCTCCGCGGATTACGCGGAAAAGCCGCGCGTATTCGTGAGCGCGATACACGCGGACAGCAGGGCGGCGGGTCACAGGCGTCAGCTGCCGGCAAGAACAAATAGCAACGGAAACGACCCGGCGGGACTTCGGGGGTAACTCGAAGTCCGGTTCGTTTTGTTGCTTGACCACCTGCTCACACGAGTGGTGCCAAGCCCATTGCCCACGCCCCACTCCTCTCGCGGTTTATTAGCCCCGACTTTCTGGATTAAACTCCTTACTTTCACTCCGTTCAATTATGCTACGGGAGAGATTGGGTATTTTGCGCATTGCAATTGACGCCCACTCTGTTGGGGCCGGCCTCGCGGGTAACGAGAGCTATGCGACCAATTTGATCGAAGCTCTGGCTGAGATTGATCAGGTCAACCATTACACGCTGTATGTGACGAAGCGTCAGGCGTTAGAACGATTCACTGACCGCTGGCAGAACTTCGTTGTTCGTCAAACCGTTCCTCACACTCCGTTGATTCGCATTCCGCTGGTCCTCAGTAAGGAACTACGCCGCAACCCCGTTGACGTACTGCACGTGCAGTTCACTGCTCCGCCACTTGCCCCCTGCAAGGTGGTTTGCACAATTCACGATCTAGCTTTCGAACACTTGCCGGAGACATTCAATCGCAGGAGTTGGATGCAGCTGCGCATGACCGTTCGTCACACGGCCAGGAAGGCCACGAGGATTATTACGGATTCTGAGTATTCGAAGCGGGATATTTCCGAGACGTATGGAATTCCAGCAGAGCGAATTACGGTTACCTATTTGGCTGCGCCCGCACACTTTGAGCCAGTAAGCAGTGAGAGAGAACTGCAACGGGTAAGACAAACTTACGGGCTAGAAGGAGAGTACCTGCTTTCGGTAGGCTCAATTCAGCCACGCAAGAATCTTACGCGGCTGCTTGCCGCGTACTCACGCTTGCAGACCAAAAGACCCGAGCGTAAGCTTCCAAAACTCGTCCTGGTCGGAAAAAGAGCTTGGTTGTATGGCCAAACGTTGCGTGCAATCGAGGAGCTTGGCCTGAGTGATTCGGTGATTCTGACAGGTTATGTAACCGAATCGGATCTGCCAGCCCTGTATTCCGGGGCTCTTTGCTTTGTCTATCCGTCGTACTTTGAAGGATTCGGATTGCCGCCACTAGAGGCAATGAAATGTGGCGCAGCAGTTATTGTTGGGAATCGGACAAGCCTTCCCGAAGTGGTCGGCACTGCCGCCGTAATGGTCGATCCATTCGATATCGATGCTCTCGCATTTGCGATCGAGAAACTGATTGACGATTCAGACTTTCGTTGCAAGCTTCGCGTCAAAGGGTTGGAGCATTCTAAGAAATTCACTTGGCACTCAACGGCAAGACAAACGTTAGAGGTCTACAGACAGGCCGTGAGTGCATCAACATTCTTGCCTCGAAAGAGCGCGGCTATTTAGCTGCCATCTCAGGTTGGCCGGTCTGGCATCATGCGAATCGCAATTCTTGGTACTCGAGGCATTCCCGCCAGCTATGGCGGATTTGAGACTTTCGCGGAACACCTTTCTACCAGGTTAGCGGCCCGCGGACACGACGTTACCGTTTACTGCCGCGCCCACTACGTTTCACCCCGTCAACTCGAATATCAGGGCGTCCGCTTGAAGGTCCTTCCGACCATTCGTCACAAATATTTCGATACTGTCGTTCACACTTTTATTTCAGCGCTGCATGCTGTCTCCAAACGCTATGACGTGACTTTGATCTGCAATGCTGCGAATGCCCCATTCGCGCCGTTGCTGCGTTGGACGGGAACCCCAGTTGCCATAAACGTTGACGGTCTGGAACACAAGCGTAAGAAGTGGAACTGGCTAGGCAGGAACTATTATATGCTCGCCGAAAGATTGGCGACGATTCTTCCTAACGCAACCGTAACTGATGCTCACGTCATTCATGACTATTATTTGTCCCGATATGGCGCCCCTTCCACCATGATTGCTTATGGATCAGAAGTTGAGCGCCGTCTGGATCGGGAAACAGTGCGCCGCTGGCGAGTTGAGCCAAATCGTTATGTGCTCTACGTATCTCGACTCGAGCCGGAGAACAATGCCCATCTGGTGATTGAGGCTTTCAAGAAAGTTAGGACAGCCTATCGCTTGTTGGTCGTCGGGGACGCCCCGTATGCACGGGACTTCATCAATGATCTGAAAGCACGTGCGCGAGGCGACAAACGCATCATTTTTACCGGGTTCGTTTTTGGGCAGGACTATCGCGCGCTGCAACAGAATGCTTATTGCTATGTGCACGCCACAGAAGTCGGCGGCACGCATCCGGCCCTACTCGAGGCGATGGGTTATGGCAATTGTGTGCTGACGCTGGCAACTCCGGAGAATATCGAGGCTGTGGGAGAAGCCGGCATACCTTACGCGGACGAGCCGGATCTCGTGGACAAGCTACAGAGAGTCTTGCGAGACGGTTCCCTCGTGCAGTCTTACCGTCATCGGGCGCAACTGCGAGTGCGCGAGCACTACGATTGGGATCACGTGGTGGACAAGTACGAGGGTTTATTTGCAGAGATGACCAACATAAAGCTGAGCAATATTGGAGACGCCCGCCAAACTGACCTTCAGGTCGAACGGCCAGTAGCCGCGGGCAAACGAAGAAGTCGCTAACAGTTTCGCAAAAAGGGGAGCCCCGCCAATAACTTAATATTGGCGGGGCAAAACTTTCATGGCAGGTGTCGGGCAAATCAGGGGCGGCGGTGCTAAGAGTAGAGAATCGTCACTTACAGCCGATTCAAACCAGGCGGTGCGTTATGCGGGTGAGATAAAGCCTCACGGCTCACAATAAGAAAATAGCCGCGTTCCGAAGGGGAAACCCACACTAAATCCTGGAGTTAATCACCATCCGACCAAATTTAAAGAACCGCCGAGCTCATTCGAATTCAAGTATGAGCGGCTCGGTATGTGCGAAATTATACGTAAGCACCGTAACGTGTCAAGCACAATATCTACTATTTCGAAAAACTTCTGTAACACACTGCTTTTGCAATATGGAATTCTTGCTGTCTTAGGTAAGTCTTCATTCCCCGGAACGGGCTTGGGAGAGGCGTAGCGCTTGCCGCCGAACTGCCTCCGAGACGTTCCGGTTCTGGAACAAATGCTGCAGATCCTTGGTGCGTATGCGCGGCAGGATATTGATGACGGTTGGGATCGGCGAACGCGGATTGCGGACCAGGTTATGAATGATGGTATATGACCTGGCCCAGGCGCGGTTGAGGGCAATCAGACGCAGGACTTCATCGGACACCGTTCGCATGGCAGCAATGTTTTCGACCTCCTGGTCCGTTACCCGCGGATTGTTTATTACTGCACTCGCAACCACCCTGTTCGAATCGCGGATCAGGATGCTGCGCGCCTCGCGGTCTCCCTTCATCGCCAACTTCATGCGGTCTCGCGCATTCATAAACATTAGCTGCCGAATTAGCGAAATGCGCTCGGGTCGCAATTCCACTCCTTCCATCCGCTCATGCTCAAGAATACGTTGCACTGTCGCGGCCTTCTCTTCGACGGTTTCAGGTGCGAGTTCGAGATAACGTTCCGCCGGTAACCACGAGTCGTCGATATCGGCATCAACAACTTCGATGTGTTGAGCGATGAGCCACGCATCTTCAATGGTGAGCTCGCCGCCCTCAGTTGTAAGTTCCGCTGTCTCAAAAAATTCTGCGGCTGCGGTATTTCCTCGCGCGCGCAACTCCTCAGCAATTTGCCTGGCGCCACGCTCCTTCTCGAAAAACTCTCGTTTGGTTTCTTTGACGCGCCGTTCAGCCTCAGCGGTGCGCTGGGGATTTTGCAGGATGGCTTCGATGATGCTGGGCGTCCGAATGAGTCTTTGCTGATTAACTGAAATGACCTCGAGTAACGAGCCATCGCTACTTTGTTTGGCGAGTATGGCGACTGCCTCATCTGGCGTCTGCGTATTCAGGACCGTGGCTTCCAGGACTTCTCGTTTCGCTCGACTTCTGGTGGCCAGGTAGGTGAGTACTTGAACAGAGGTATCGCTCGCCTTCGCCGCCGCGAGCAAATCCTCGTGCTCCTGTTCCTGTAGCGTTGCTGCAGCAGCCTCAACGATGCCGGCGTCGTCGGTTCCGACCAACGCGACCAGGACCTCAAGCAGTTCAGCCTGGGGCAACGGAAGCAATCCACGCGCGGCCGCCAACCGTGCTGATTGCGGAGCCGTGCCGTTGACGATTGCCTGGACTACTGGATTATCTGAACTTGTGGTCAAACGAAGTGATGATTCCTAGTTGGACTTCTCTGCTAAAACTGAAGTAGCGCGGACAGAACCAGAAAGAAACAACCAAAGGGGATTGTTCTTCGAGCTTGCTTAAATTTGGGCAGAGCCTACAGACTCGCGCCGTGACATTTCTTGTACTTCTTCCCAGACCCGCAGGGACATGGATCGTTGCGACCTACCTTAGGCTGATCTCGAACGATGGTTTTCGTTTTCCCAGCCTCTTCGCCTGCGGACGCAGCGCCTTGATTTGGCCCAGTAAACGTCAACGAAGTAGAACGGCGCGGCAGTCTTCGTTGTCGCAAAGTCTCGGGCGGCTGTTCGGCAACCACCTGGAGATTGAACAGTGATCGGATCGTGCTGGTGTCAATGCGGTCCAACATCTCCGAGAACAAATCGAAGCTTTGCTTTTTGTATTCGACCAGTGGGTCCTTCTGACCATATCCGACCAGCCCGATTCCCTGTTTTAGGTGATCAAGATTTAGCAGATGGTCTTTCCACTGCGCGTCGATGATGTTTAGCATGATGATGCGCTCGTAGGTGCGCATCGCTTCCGCTCCGATCTGTTGCTCTTTCACCGCATATCGAGTCTTGAGTTTTTCCCAGACCGTCTCCACCACTTCTTCAGAGCTCAACGTCTGGAGATCGATACGTTCGGCATCAATGTCCAGGTCATACACCGTCTTGATTTGGAGCTTGTAGTTTGCGACATCCCAATCTTCGGGCGAGACATCCGGATTCAAATACTGTTTCGTCAAATCAGACAGCAGATCGTATGCAACCCCAGCCTTTGGTGGATCTCCGAGCAGGAAATCACGCTGATCCGGATCTTCCATTAATTTCCGGCGCAGACCGTAAATGGTCTCGCGCTGCTTGTTCATCACGTCGTCGTATTCCAGCAGGTGTTTGCGCGATTCGAAGTTGCGGCCTTCCACCGACTTTTGCGCTGAGGCGATACGCTTGGAGACCATACCCGATTCGATTGCGACGCCCTTTTCCATGCCCAGACGTTGCATAAGCGCCTTCACCTTGTCGCCTGCAAAGATGCGCATGAGATCATCTTCCAAAGAAAGGAAGAACCGCGACGATCCCGGATCGCCCTGACGACCCGCGCGGCCACGCAGTTGGTTGTCGATGCGGCGCGACTCATGCCGTTCCGTGCCGACTATGTGGAGGCCCCCTATCGAAACTACTTCCTTATGTTCGGCCTCGACAATGCGCTTTGCCTTGCGAAACGCTTCGGCCCACTGTTCTTCTGAAGCCTCGTCCGGATCGACCTCATCCTCCTTAAGAAACTCGCGGGCCATAAAATCCGGATTACCGCCCAGCAGAATGTCAGTACCGCGTCCGGCCATGTTGGTCGCAATTGTCACTGCCCCTTTTCTTCCGGCCTGGGCCACGATCTCGGCTTCACGCTCGTGATACTTGGCGTTCAAGACATTGTGCGGCACCGCTTCCCGTTGGAGTCGACGCGCTATCAACTCAGAGTTCTCTACTGAAACGGTGCCGACCAGTGTCGGCTGACCACGATCGTAACAGTCCTTGATCTCTTCGACCACCGCATCCCACTTTTCAGGCAGCGTCCGATAAATAACATCGGAGTGATCTTTGCGGACCATTGGTTGGTGAGTGGGAATAACGATAACGTCGAGCTTATAAGTAGATTGAAACTCCGCGGCCTCGGTTTCCGCGGTACCGGTCATGCCGGACAGCTTTTCATAGAGACGGAAATAGTTCTGCAGCGTGACAGTGGCCAACGTCTGGTTCTCTTTTTCAATCCTGACGCCTTCCTTTGCTTCGACGGCCTGGTGCAAGCCATCAGACCAACGGCGGCCTTTCATCAGTCTTCCGGTAAAGTCATCTACAATGATGACTTCGCCATCCTGGACCACATACTGATGATCCAGCCGATATAGAGTGTGGGCCTTCAACGCCTGCTCAACGCAGTGAAGCAGTTCCATGTTCGACGGATCGTACAGATTGCCAACACCCAGCAATTTCTCTGCCTTGTCGACGCCGTCTTCAGTTAACACTGCAGTGTGGGCCTTCTCGTCGACAAGATATTCGCCGGTTTTTACGCCGTCGACATCCTCGCCGCGTTTGAGCTGCGGGATGATCGCATCGGCTTTGTAATACTTATCAGTCGCTTCGTCGGAAGGTCCGGAGATGATCAGCGGAGTACGCGCTTCGTCGATAAGAATTGAATCCACTTCGTCGACAATTGCGAAGTAGTGACCGCGCTGCACGCAGGTCGCCAGGTCAAACTTCATGTTGTCGCGCAGATAGTCGAAACCAAACTCGTTGTTGGTGCCGTAGGTTATGTCGGACGCATAAGCAGCCTGCCGCTCAAAGTCATCCATGTCGTTCTGAATGCATCCGACTTCCAGGCCAAGGAACCGATGGATCTGGCCCATCCATTCCGCGTCGCGCGACGCCAGATAGTCGTTAACCGTGATGACATGGACGCCGCCACGCCCGGTTAAGGAGTTCAAGTAAGCGGGAAGAGTTGCGACGAGGGTCTTTCCCTCACCCGTTCTCATCTCTGCAATCCTGCCCTGGTGCAAGGCGATGCCGCCGATCAACTGCACGTCGAAATGGCGCATCCCAGTGGTGCGAACGCTGGCTTCGCGAACGATCGCGAAGGCTTCGGGCAAGATCTTGTCCAGTTCTTCACGCTCGACGCGTTTGCGTTCGTCCTTATCGACCACGCCGACCACGGCCTGCTGCAACTGATCTTTGAAAGCCGCCGAGCGGGCGCGCAATTCGCTGTCCGAAAGTTTCTTGATCGCAGGCTCGAGCTCGTTGATTTCGACAACGATCGGTTGAATTGATTTTAGATAGCGTTGGTTGCTACTGCCGAAAACTTTAGTTAGAAATTTGTCGATCATAAACGTCTCTTGATTTAGGTTTCTGGAAAGTCACCCTGAATATTAAACGTACGTACCGTTTCTCCGCTTTATTTTGTTTCAGTCCAATTGCGAAATCGCAAGTTGCTTCTTAGAAAACCGTGAACAATTGTAGTGATCTGCGGCAGGTGAGGCAAACCACCGGTGAGCCGTATCTATAATCCGGAAGGCGGCAATTGCTTCTTAATTAACTCGCCCGCAGTTTGACGAGGCATCGAGAAATTCACGAAGACTTGCTTCCCTTGAGACGTGACTTTCGTGCTCTTATAAAGCATCTCTTCATCACGGCCACGCTTGAGCAACTCTCCAATCCTCAGCAGCCCATTGTAACCGTTGGCCATCTGTGCGGCCCGCGCATCTGAGTCGGCCTGTGACTCGACGGTGGCGGCAATCTCATTCTGATCAAGACGGATCGTTAGCTGCAGCGGCATGGCATCGCATTTCAGTTCACTAATGTCTTGCACTTTCGCCGGATCACGAAGGAACGACAACATGCCACTGTCGCCGATGGCGGACACCAGATCCTTCGCGACATCCAGCAGCCGAGCGTCACCGGATTTTTGAAGCACCTTCGCGTCCGTCAGCTTGCAGTCGGTTCCCAAACTAGCAGCGATTGTAAGTTCAATCTTCGATGTGAGGTCCAGGTCACCCTTCTCGCGCAACAGATTTGCGCGCTTCAACCAATCTTTGAGGGGTAGAGTGTTCACCTCGTTTGCGCTTGGACGCACGACATCGTTCTCGGCCGCGATCTTGTCTAATTGCTTGTCGACATCGGGCGACTTCTGCTCATCAGCATTCGCACTGACGGAGCTGCCTCCGGCCACGGCATTGGACGCTGGCGAATTCGAAGGTGAAGGTGACGGCAAAGCCTCTGGCGTCGGGCTCGGTGTCATCGCTTCCTGTCCCAGGGTTGGGTTAGGAGGAAAAGAGAAAGCAAAACCGGACTGGCCAGACGCATCGACCGCAGGGGTAGGTGAATCCGTCGGCAGCTCCGCAGCGAAGTACCCATCCGGATAACGAAACTTTGCGACTTCGACAATCTGTACGTCATCTCCGATCTCGGTTTTGTTGTAAGCCCGATCAACGTACGTCGTGCGCGACAATAAGGCTGCAATATTAAGCGAATCGCGCACACCGGGAACGTAAAGCACGCTCGCCAGCGCCGCGATGTGAAATATGAGTGAAGCCAACGTGAGCTGCGCCAAGATTGCCCGACGCGACTCGCTGTTCACCTCGAAATGTCTGAATATGTCCTGCATTTGCTATTAAACGCCCTCTTACGCGACGCGGTTCCGTCAGCCTTCGCTTAGACGCAGGGGACGACCACTTCGTTGCGGCCCTTCTCAAATTCCTCGCGCCCGTAATTAGTTTAACGCGCTGCTGGTTGAAGCCCTATTCGGCAACAGAAATGTTACTTCTCGCTCACAACCGCCCGTGCTCGGCGTGAAGTCTTCGCCGGTCGCTGCGGTACAATCGATTTCAATGAAGAATAGAAGCGATAAACGACCCGGCCGCCAGTCCGGCAAGGTTCCTCGCGGAGGGGGCCGCGGCAAAGTGCAGATCGGCGGCGATCAGACGCCTTTAGTTCAGCCCGGTAAGGCTGTCTCCCACACTCGCGAACTCCGCGAGTTGCTGTCCGGAATCGGCACTCCGCCAAGGTCTCCTTTCAAACCCGATCCATTTCAGTTAGAGGCACTGGCCGCTTTGGAGTTTGAGGATGTGCTCGTCACAGCGCCGACCGGCAGCGGCAAGACCTGGATCGCACGCGAGGAAATCCGGCGACTCATCGAAACCGGACGACGCGCCTGGTACACGACGCCACTGAAAGCACTGACAAATTCCAAGTACGAAGAGTTCAGTAATGAGTTTGGCCCCGAGAATGTCGGCATCCTGACAGGTGACAGGAAAGAGAAGTCCCAGGCGCCATTGATCGTCGGTACGACTGAGATCTTCCGCAACCAACTTTTCGATTCGCTGCGCGGCGGAGATGACGTGCAGGCGAATCTGGTAGTGCTCGACGAAGCACATTACCTGGCGGACGAAGATCGCGGGCATGTTTGGGAGGAAGCGATCATTCTGACGCCGCCACGGATTCGACTGTTGCTGCTTTCGGCAACAATTGGAAATGCCGACGAGTTTGCTGATTGGATTCAGGGAGTGCGTGGCGTTCGGTGTGGCGTCGTATCTCGTCCGGGTGCGAGACCAGTCCCTTTAAGAGCCGCGTTGTTACTGCCCGATAAGCGACTGTTGCCGCTGGTAACTGAGAACGGCAGATTGAATCCTGAAATCGCAGCACTTGGAGAACGTGCGAGAGCTGAACGACGAGAGTCGCATCGGGAAAACCGACGGAGACGCTAAAAGCAAACAGCCGCGGATTCACTTGGATCAAACAGATCAGAACAAATGACACTGAATTCTGCGTGATTTGACTGAGACCTCGCGGACACTCAAGGCTCGTTCAAAATTTGCTTTTCAGATCAGTCCAATCCGCGTAAATCCGCGGCAAATTTAGTTCTGCTTGTTCAGGAGACGACTTGAAACTAAGCATGCCTGAAATGCCTGCGGCGACTTTGCTCGATGCGCTCGGGTCATACAAACTCCTGCCTGCGATCGTGTTTCTACCGACCAGACGGCGTTGCGACCAGGCCGCCTCAGAAGCGGCTTTCATCAGACGTGATCCCAACATCGAACGCCGCGAAGCGAGACGTGACTTTATCCGCAGTTTTGTCGAGCAGCACCCCGAAGTAAAAGGTCATCGACATTGGGACACGATCATAAAAGGCGGCATTGCTTCCCATCATGCCGGTCACATTCCTGCCTGGAAACTAGTGATTGAAAGACTGATGAGCGCGGGTTTGTTGGACGCGATCTTCGCGACTGCAACCGTCGCTGCCGGCGTGGATTTTCCAGCCCGCACGGTAGTTCTAACCGGCGCTGATGCACGCACGGGCCACGGTTGGAGATCGCTAAGCGCTTCCGAACTCCAGCAGATGACGGGTCGCGCCGGACGTCGTGGTCGTGACAACGTTGGCTTTATCGTCGCCGCACCGGGACTGCATCAGGATCCGGAGAAGATCGCGACGCTGCTCACGGCGCCTCCGGATCCGCTGGTTAGTCAATTTCGCGCAACGTATACCACGCTACTCAACCTGCTCGACGCCTACGGGGACTTCGCACAGGTTCGCGCCATTGCTTCACAAAGCTTTGCTCATCGCGATACCGCTCGACGCATTGCGCAACTCGATCTCGAGATCTTGGAAAGTGAAAAGAACATCACTGCCAGACTGGCTGCTGCCGAGTGCCGGGTCCCCACCTCAGTCGTGCATGGACTCGAGCGACTTGTCAGTGCGCGTTCGCGCCTACACGAGAGAAAGCCACAAACGCGTGCCGAGGTTCTGTGGCGCTGGTTAGATGATGAAGTCCGACCGGGGCGCGTCGTGGGCATTGGTCGCAGCGGCAAGCGGCTGGTGATGGCCACACATCGGTATGGAGGCAACGTCGGCGGCGTACGCGAAGATGGGCGCGGCGCAAGTTTTCCACTCGAGAGAATCGGCCGTGTATACGCCCCAATTTATCAGTTGAGTGAGGACTCCATTGAAAGGGCTTTTGCGGAAGTTCGTGAGCAGGGGCCTGAGCTGGTGCTTGCCGAGCCGCGCTTGCGCGACGCGCAGGGCGAAGAGGCCGATGCGTTAAGCGTGCTTGACGACATGATCGATTCACTGATGAATGACGAGAAGAATCCCGATCGGTGTCGAGAAGTAATTTGGGCCGCGCTGCTCGATGCCGAAAAAATTGAGCGCGCGCGTCTCAGACGCCAGCGAATGTTGGAAGAGATTTGGGAACCCTTTGAAATGAGAGCTCGAGTACTTGCTTCGTTTGGCTATCTGAATTTTGAGGAACAGAAAGTGACCGAGCGCGGACGTTGGCTGGCGGACCTTCACATCGATCGTCCTTTGATCGTCGGCGAGGCTTTGGAAGGTGATCTCTTCAAGTCGCTGGATTCGATTCGCATGGCTGCCGTGATGGCCGCGCTGACGGCCGACGAAGATCGCGACTATGGGGAACTCGAACTCGCGGACGCACTCGTCAGTAGCCTGGCGCACTTCGAGGAGACTGGCTTTCGCGTCTCCAATGAAGAGTGGAAGCACGGGATTGAGCCCGCGCCGGAACTCAACTTTTCCGCCGCCGGCGCTGCGGCCCAATGGGCCGCGGGCGTGGAATGGGCAAAGCTGGTGAGCGAAACGCGTGCAGAAGAAGGCGATCTCTTTCGCATGCTTTCGCGCACAGGCGAAGCACTGCTGCAGATTGCGGGGCTGAGACGAGTACATCCTGAAGCCGCGCAAATTGCCGCAGCCGCAGCACAGTCAGTGTTACGCGAACCCGTGCGATGATCGGCGGCGATGGTCCAACCGCTCCGTATCTACCAACTACATGGTCTGTCGATCTGATTTCATTTCTGCCGCGCTACGTACCCAACTCATACATCCCTCAAACATCGGCTAGGTAACAGTATTGTATTTGAAAACTTTCTTCGTACCGTTCAGCGACAAAGCGCATTTCAAGCTCAGGTATGAATCCTTCAAGATGAACGATCCTGGTCGCGAAATCTCAACGATTGGCAGCTCGAGGCCCAGCATCTGTGCCTCGTTTAAGTACGTAGAACGCAAAGACTTACCGTCTTTGTAAATGTCCTTTAAAAGCAACGTTCACAACCACATCTCCATCTGAGTCCCGGTCTCGATTACAAGCTCTTTGTAATTGGTTCCACCATGCGCAGCTAAGTGCATTAATTCTAGATGACACAAGTCATCGCTCACATGGAGAACTAACTGAATGAATTTCCCTCGGCATTGGCCCCAATTGCGATCTTTGAAGTTTGCCCCATTTGCCCTTATTGCCCTTTTCTTACTAACTAACTTCAGCGGAATTTTCGTTACTCGTGCACTGGCCCCGGTTTCCGCGACGGCTACCGCCGAAGGACTCACGATCCCGTCTGATATTCCAACCTCGGGTAATCAGGAACTCGATTGGATCATCTTTCGTGCAGGTGAACGTGAAGGCGTCGACCCGAGATTTATTCACGCCGTCATCTGGCAGGAGTCCAAATACCAGGTGCGGGCACTTTCGCATGCTGGAGCACAAGGTCTAATGCAGCTCATGCCGGCCACTGCGCGCCGATTCGGTTGCGACGATCCCCACAACATGAGCGAGAACATTGAAGCGGGCACCAAATACCTGGCCTGGTTACTCAAGCGATTTGATGGCGATGTGAAATTAGCGCTCGCCGGTTACAACGCAGGCGAGGGAGCCGTGGACAAATACAACGGTGTGCCGCCATACAATGAAACGCAGAACTATGTGCGAAAGATTTCGGCGAGCTATGGAAAGACTTTTCATCCGGTGTTGACACCGGCCAGAGCGAAAATAGTATTCAATCTAGCGTCGCAGGGAGTCGTTACCAGCGGGATTGAGTAAGTCCGAGCAATCCAAAACCAATGAGCGCGTCGAAAGGGAACTTTCGACGCGCTATTTCTTTTGGCCCACGAGACGGTTTCTGCTACGAAGTTGCTGGTCTAAACATACAACGAATACTGCGCACGACCTCCCGGAAAAATCTAAAGACCTTCGGCAGAACAATCGCGGTGATGATTAGACCAATTCCAACTACTCCAAACAGAATAAACGGAAAGAAGACGGAGAGCAGTACCGAGATCACTGCCAGCACATCTTCGAGAGTACTCACTACTATATTCGAAACAGGCTCGGGACTTGTGTTGATAATCGCTCGAGCAGCGGCCTTGGTACCGTGCGAGCTAAGAGCCAATCCACCACCAAGTAAGAAGGCGATAGCTTGTACTGACTTATCAAACTCACCGAAGGCCGCCGCGCCCAGAACGGCGCCGGCTGGAACACGAATGAAAGTGTGAATCACGTCCCAGGTGCTGTCGACGATTGGTACCTTGTCGGCGACGAACTCTACCAGGTACAAAGTCGCGGCCACTCCGATAACCCACCAATTGGTTAGAACTTCCAACTCGCCCGGCAGTTGAAGATTGGCAAAGCGGCTTAGCAATCCGAGGGTAGCCACACAGGCGTAGAGATTGATTCCTGAAACCCAGGACGCACCCATTGCAATCGCGAGCGTTGAGATGAAGGTCATAAGCAGTGAATTTAACCCCGCCTTACTCCGTACAGAACCCGTCCATGGCTATTAAGGAACCGCAATCTTGGCTTGTCTCTCGGAAGGTCAGAGACAGTCAGAGGCCTTCCGGATATCAGACGGCTTAGCCGCAACGATGCTGAATAATTTTCTGCAATCGTGCACAAAAGTCATCTATTTTCTAAGAACGTTGTAAACCCTTCGCCAGTTCTGCAATAATGAGCCGCGAAGTTACTAAGCAAACTTCCGCAATCTCCAACGCCCTAGTAATCCTCAAATTTACAATCGAAACAACCCCGACTGAGTTTCTCCGCAGGCTAACACGCGACGAATTCTGCGCGCTGTCGGCCAGCCGGGGAAGTCTTACACTCGTGCGGGGGTACCTGAATGCGACATCGGCTTTTAAGCTTTCTGTCATCACTAGCGCGTGGGGCCTTTTGCGCGGCTTTGCGCACCTTTGTTACCGGACTCGTGGTGGGCGTCGGCGCTATGGTCATCCTGCGCTACATGGGCGTTCCAGTTCCTACACCTCTCGAACTGCTTCATAAGCTCGAAAGCATCTCTCGGCTGGCCCGGATTCTTACCTAGTTTCAACTGGCGTTTATGATTGACGAAATACCTAGAAGTTATCAAGTACTTGGTCTGCGACCCGGCGTTTCTCTTGAGGAACTGAAGGCGGCCCATCGGGACCTTGCCAAAGTTTGGCATCCGGATCGCTTCGGGCATGATCCGCGGTTGCAGGCAAAGGCACAGGAAAAATTGAAGGAGATAAACGACGCGTACGACGATCTCCGCTTTGGCAAATCCAAACACCGTACGCCGTCACGAGACTATGGCTCGTCGAGGAAGTCAGAGAACAAAACTCACGCGCGTCCGGCTGAGCCGTCTGGCGGCGCGCAGAATCGAGAAACCAGACCTTACACGAGAAGAGCGCCGATGCGTTGGCAGTTAGTGGTTGCGATAGTCCTGGTTTTCGCCGGGGGATTTCTCTTCACGATGAGATCACTTCTAAGTCAAAAGGATGTGACACGCGTCGCAGCGTTAAGCCCGGAAGGTGCAACCGCAGAGAAAACTGATGATGCTCAAGTAAAGCAGGGAGTCGTAGACAAGCAGGCGCCAGAAAACAAGTCCAACGATGGGGTCGTGAGAAGTGGAGCCAGCAACGCGCCGGATTCTGCAGAGCAACCAATTCAGCAGCACGCCGTAACAACTGAAACCGTACTGGTTGATACCACGACGGGACTGCTTGCCAGAGCCGATTGTCCTCTCAAAAGCAGAATGACTTATGTGAGTGGCAATCAGCCGACGCAATACTGTGCTGCCGCCCACTCGACTCCGACACCGAAAGGCTCGCAGATCAAATCTGTCACCAGGCGTGTCACTTCACCTGGTGAATGGTTCGGCGCGAAGCAGCCTGAATCGCCGGACAAGAAATCACAGTGACAGCGGGGAAGTCTGCTCAGTCGATTTGGTCCGCAGCCAACCATGCAGTAGCCGGCGTCGATTCTCGAGCTTCTTCTCAATGTTCGGAACGTTCATGACGAGACGTTCGAGGTGCTCGAGGTAGTCAGGCTCGCCGATAAGTTCTCTCACTTCGGCGATCAA
>JBGTLE010000192.1:0-3405 GCA_041744295.1 Pyrinomonadaceae bacterium
AAGTCGCACTCGGACTGCTGCGCACTGCTTATATTAAAAGAGACTGTGTCGCGATCGTGGTGTTCAGAGGCGCCGCTGCCGAAGTTGTGTTGCCGCCTTCGAAAAGTATTTTACGAGCGAAACGTGCGCTCGATTGCCTGACTGTCGGTGGCGGGACACCGCTTGCGGCGGGCGTGTTGTGTTCGTTGGAAGTGGCCAAACGATCTCGAGCGCAGCATGGGGAAGCCGTGATGCTGTTGTTTACGGATGGGCACGCCAACGTGTCGCTGCGCGGTAACGGCCCAATGAATCGCGTGCAACGAAACGAGCAGATTGATGAGGAGATTACGGCGTTAGTTCGGGAGTTCAAACACGCGTGCGTTACTGCGGTCGGGCTCGACGTGCAGGATGGTTTTCGGTCGACGGGCGATGCGCACGCCGTCGCGGAAAAGCTGGGCAGCAAGTTGATCACGATTGATGCGGCAAAGCCGCAGAGACCCGCGCAGATTTTCTTGGATAGCATCACATGAGTCCCTCAAAGCAAGAATCGCAATCTTCAGCTGAATCTCGCGATGCGCGGGTGCTCGCGCTCTACGATCAGTTGATCGAGATCGAGCAGCGTCTAATTCCCACGGGTCTGCACGTCTTTGGCCAACCTCCGCCGCAACAGAATCGCGCAGACATGCTCCGGATGATCGCTTCCTTCGATCGTCCGGAAGCAGGCGCGCGTGCGTTGTCAGATCTGGTTTCAGAAGCGCTTGGCCTTTCAGCTTACTCAACAGCGATCAGCGAAGGGAGGACCAACGAAGACGGACTCAGGCAGCGAGAACGAATTGAACAACTCGTTTCAGAATCGATAGGCGTATTCGTTGACGACGGAGCCGTTGCGGCGAGCAATTGGCTCGAACAGCACGCCGGAGTCAAACCCGAAAATGTTCGTCCGATGTTTGCATTGCTTGAGCAGATAGCCACGCAACTCGAAATAAACAATGAAAGTGAGAGTCTCCTGCGTGCTTTGCGGGGGGAGTTTATTGCCGCTGGCCCGGGCGCCGACATTGTGCAGAATCCAGCGATACTTCCCACCGGACGAAACACACACGCCATTAATCCGTATCTCGTGCCCTCGACCACTGCCTTCACACGAGCCGAAGCCGTCGTGCGAAATCTTCTGGCTCGCTATGTCAGTGAAAACGGTCGCTACCCGTTCGCGATGGCGCTGGTCCTTTGGGGACTGGACAATATCAAGACGCAAGGCGAAGGCGTAGCACAAGCGCTGTGGTTGTTGGGCGTCAGGCCCAGGCGCGATTCACTTAACCGCGCGACCGAGATCGAGGTGATTCCGCTTGCAGAGTTGGGCCGCCCAAGGATCGATGTAGTGATGACCGTTTCCGGAATCTTTCGAGATCTTTTCAGCCCCACAATGCAGTTGCTGGATAAGGCGGTACGGGTCGTCGCCCAGCTTGACGAGTCGAGCGAGTTGAACTACGTGCGGCGTCACGTGCTGGAGCAGATGCGCAGCGAATCGTGCGAGCTTGACGACGCAGCACTGCGCGTCTTTTCCAACGCGCCGGGAAACTATGGCGCCAACGTAAATTTCATGGTCACCGATTCGCAGTGGGAGCGGGAAGAGACGCTCGGCGATCTGTTTGTTACCCGGAAGTGCTTTGCCTATGGACGCGACTCGCAGGGCCGCTCACTTGATGGCCGCGAAGCCCGCGCGGCGATGGATGTCGCGCTGACCCGCGTCGAGGCTACTTATCAAAACATCGACACGTTTGAGATCGGGATTACCGACGTCGATCACTATTTTGAGTATCTCGGTGGTATCTCGAAGGCAGTCGAGAAGCGGGCCCAGTCAAAGCCTGCGATCTATTTGTCGGATTCACTTTCACGTGACGCGCGCGTGCGGTCTCTCGAAGAAACTGTTCGGTTGGAGACGCGGACGAAGACGCTGAATCCGAAGTGGTATGAAGGAATGCTGCAGCACGGCTTCCGCGGCGTGGCGGAGATTGAGAACCACGTGTCGAATACGTTTGGCTGGAGCGCGACTGCCGATGCAGTGGACGATTGGATCTATGCGGAAGTTGCACAGACGTTTTTGTTTGATGAGGCAATGCTCGAACGACTGCGTCAGTTGAACCCACATTCGGCGCACGCGTTGGTCGGACGACTACTTGAAGCGCACGGTCGCGGTTATTGGGATGTTGATGAAGAGACGTTGAGCAAGTTGCGCGAGATCAGCGGCGAGATCGAGGATCAGCTTGAGGGAGTAGCGTGAGCGAGGTCTCAAGTCTCAGGTCTCAAATCTCAGATCGCAAACAAGCCTTCGACCCCAAGACCTGAGACCTGAGACCTGAGACCTGAGACTGGAGACTTGAGACCTGAGACTGGAGACTTGAGACCTGAGACTTTTCCCAATGAACGTCACCGTCATCTACGTCGGATCCAGCCTACTCGCACCGCTCAAGAACGCGGAGCGAGAACTCAATCGTGATCACAAACTAAATCTGCGAATCTCGGCCCACAACTTTGGCTCGCCTTTGACTCAAACCGAGTGGGCCACAGTTGCTGGCGACCTGTGCAAAGCTGACGTTGTCTTCGTCATTCACGTCATGGATGGCGAAAACGCCGCGCGCTTGATACCTGCGCTCGAGCAATACACAGAGCGACATCGCGCGGTCATCGTGATCAACTGCATGCCTGAATTGATGCGGCGCGTTCGCATGGGCAGGCTGGATGTGCGCCGACTCTTTGGTTCGTCGGCGCCGCTGAATGGCGAAGCAGAGGAAAGTTCGGAGAACGGTGTTCGTGGTTTGCAACTGCTGGCGACGGTGGGATCGTGGATGGGCCGTCAGGCAAAGGCCCGGCGAACGAAAAGTTCCTCAACGAAATCCCGGAACGGACATCATCAATATTTGAAACTTGCAGATCGCCTGCCCGGAATTCTGCGGTTTGTGCCTACGGCCGGAGCGTTACGTGACGTCAAGAATTACCTCTATCTCTTCTGCTATTTTCTTCAGCCCACACCGGCAAACATCAAGGCGATGGTTTTGTACGCGCTGAAAAGTTACGTTCCGGACGAGCGACTGAAACACCTCAAGCTCAAGATTCCCCAACCCGAGAGTATGCCGACCGTCGCGGTCTACCATCCCGACGCGCCGAAACTCTTCCAATCTTTCCACGCGTATGAGAAGTGGTACTGCAGCCGAGCCAAGTCCAAAGTCCAAAGTTCAAAGGCGGAAGAGAAGAGTCCAAAGTCCAAGGTTCAAAGTCCAAAGTCAGAAGGCGAAAAATTAGAGCCGGTCGTTTTGGATCTTGATCCGCAGAAGACGATTGGACTCTTACTGATGCGACCGCAGGGTGTGAGCCGCACTACGAAGCACTATGACTTCTTAATCCGCGCCATCGAGGACGAGGGCTTGAGTG
>JBGTLE010000193.1:0-12346 GCA_041744295.1 Pyrinomonadaceae bacterium
AAGCTGGCAGGCGAATACGGGGCTGACTATCCGCGGCAGGTGTTGTCAGTCTGCGCGATCTCACCTTCGGTAGATCTTGGCGTTAGCGTCGATACGATGTCCCGGCGTTCAAACTGGCTTTACCACCAGAGTTTTTTAAAGCGCCTGAGAAAACGAATTGAAGTTAAGAAAAAGCTCTATCCCGACCTGTACGATTTGTCTGAGCTTCCCCTCGCCCGTTCTGTGAGGGAATTTGACGATCGATTCACGTCACGGGCCCATGGTTTTGACGACGCCGACGACTACTACACCCAGGCAAGTTCGATTCGCATAATCGATCAGATACGAGTCCCGACTTTGATTATTCACGCCCAGGACGATCCCTTCATTCCGTTTGAGCCGTTGCGCGCCGAGGCCGTCAGGGCGAATCCCAACATTCTGCTGATTGCCACGGAACACGGCGGTCACGTTGCGTTCGTCGGCGCTGGCCCAGGCGCCGGCAACGATCAGGAAGATCGCTTCTGGGCCGAGAATCGCGCGATAGATTTCTGCACGCTTGCGAGTGAGGATGCATAGTACTGAGTGCTGAGTCCTGAGTACTGAGTGCTGAGTACTGAGTACTGAGTACTGAGTTCCGCACTCCCCAAAGCCGAAGCCTATTACTCGGCGAGGGAAACTTGAAACTCGAAACTTGAAACTTGAAACTTAGTCTGACTCAGCACTCAGTACTTCGTCCCCATTCGATATTGCCCCAACCCACAGGTTGTCTCCCCTCCGATATGAACCAGCTCGCCCATTAGCAGCAGTTCAATAAAAGGTGAGAAATCACCGGCGAACCGCATCGATCCCACAAAACCATCAAGCGGTTTCGTAGTCTCCTGAATATTCGAGTAGCCCTTGAGTTCTACCAAACGCAGGTCGCTCTGCAGCGTCTCGATCATACGACTCTGCTTCAACAGCCGCTCACGCCAGCGGTAAAAATCCGCCTGCCCCGGCCAACCGTCGCCATATAGCTGCCAGAGACCCGCAAGCCGTCCCGAGAGGTTATAGATCAAGTCATAGAAGTCGCCGAACAGTGTCAGGCCCGTTTTAGAATCCTTGAGCCGCGCATTCTTATTCTCAATTCTCACCGGAGTTCGGAATTCAATTGTGATCGCTGAGGGCGGACTCGCTGGCGCCAACTCGTGAACCACTTCGGAAACATCGCGAACGATCGCCACGTTTGTAGACCGAGCGAGTTCCCTGCCGGCGCCGAGCAGATCCCGTACTGCCGTTATTCGATAACGCGCGCGCGACTGCGCACTCACGATGAATCCTGCCTCGCCTGCTGCCTCGAATGCCTTGAGCACGGTGCTGGTATAGCGGCACATCGGCCCAATCGAAACAAAATCAAACGAGCATAAAAGTGGTGGCAGTGACCGCGACGAGGGAGCAGTAGTTCGCGGCGGCGGGGCGGCAATCACGAATGTCGCTGGCAGGTTTTCCTTGCTCCCCAGCGGCGCACCTGAGACTTCTCTCTCGATCGTGTTGCGAGTTGGTTTGAAGAGGCGGAGAAAGTCACATGCACAGTCTTCGGGATGAGGCACTAGCGGGCCACACTGCGAGCGCTTGCCCGAGTCAGCGTCAGTGCAAAGCTGCGCCAGGAGGGCGTGACCAAAGGCGCCTCGCAACCGGGAACCGAGAAACCCCTGCGGCGCGCGGTCATCCAGGAATTCGATCTGCACCTGCAATCTTGAAAGTTGAAACAAAGCTGGCTCCTGAAGGCATGACCGCTAATTTGCGCGGAAGCGTCGGGTCTACCATTCGTCACACTCATCATTGTCTGTCACCCACCCTTGACCCGACGCTACCGCGTTTCGGTACTGACTTCATGCCACGCGCACACTTGTTTGGTTGCGGGAGGCCGCGCAATGAGACCCAAAAGATCTGAGCTCCGTGTTCTGTGAAGCAAATCGTCAACTTCCTGTTTTACTGACAAGAAAGTTGTCACATAATTTGACGCGTAAGAACCACACTCCAGGTGGTTACGGCTTTGCCGCCGGATGTGAGGCGGTGGCTCCGCCCCGCCGTACGAGTGCTCCCTCTGAGACGCTTTGGGCTATGCCCTTGGTGCGGCCTGAGGCCCAATAACTCAAGGGCAAAGCCCGCACCAGGGGCATAGCCCGATTGAAGCTGGCCGGCGACGGCGGGGCAGAGCCACCGCCTCACATCCGGCGGCACAGCCGTAGACTCCGAACTCAGCTTCGGTTGCGGCTAAGCTGCGCTATGTAATCTGTGGTCCAAGATCTGGGAAATTTGAGATCTGGGATTTATCTGAGATGTGAGATCTGAGATCCACTCACACCAACGCCCAATCGCACCCTCAACAGCTTCCTCGTTTCCAGCAGTTTGAAGCGTTTCAATGGGCGACTCACATCAACGCCCAATCGCACGTCAGCACATCCTTACGCTTCATACTCATCTTCGCAATTTGTTTCAATGGGCGACTCACATCAACGCCCAATCGCACGGTGTACAATGTCAACAGGAGGCAACGTATGCTGAGTTTCAATGGGCGACTCACATCAACGCCCAATCGCACAAGATCGTGACAAGTATGTCGAAGTGCCGGGCGGGTTTCGGTTTCAATGGGCGACTCACATCAACGCCCAATCGCACCTGTGGAAAAGGCGGCTCAAGCTGTGGAAAACGTTCTCGGTTTCAATGGGCGACTCACATCAACGCCCAATCGCACTTTGTAAGCCCGACCGACTCGACGACGCCGACTGGGAGCAGTTTCAATGGGCGACTCACATCAACGCCCAATCGCACCGCTCCCAACACCACTCCCAGCAAGGACGTGGTCGGAGTGTTTCAATGGGCGACTCACATCAACGCCCAATCGCACAAGATCTTCCCAACGGACAGCAACCGGCTACGACCACAGCACAAGTTTCAATGGGCGACTCACATCAACGCCCAATCGCACGGACGGAACGCGGTCACCTAAAAGTGACCGATGACAGTTTCAATGGGCGACTCACATCAACGCCCAATCGCACATGCGGTACGAGAGCTTCTCCATAGTAGACATGAACGCGTTTCAATGGGCGACTCACATCAACGCCCAATCGCACTCACCCCTTGCCAACACCTTGCAATGACTGCTTTTAACCGGCCTTTTCCGAGCATCGTCCTTTTTCCTTTTCGAGTTTACTCCAACTTAGAGTTAATCAGCTCCGCGAACTCGCTTAAAACCTTTATTTCCAACCCGCGAGCACCGGACACTGTGGGCCATTCGAGGCTTTGCGACCTAACTTACTTCATGCCAGAAACTTACCGCAGAAAAACCGGCGCCTGTATGATTCTAAAACGACATGCTCGCGAACCACCGCTACCCTTAAAAAAAAACACTGGCGCTCACCCATTGCTCAAGACCGGTTCTCGGCGGCCATCTCAAACCTGATAGAAGTCGGGATCGGGGGTCATGGGCCGCCCTCGCCCGAGCAGGACAACTTCTCCCGCGCACGCCTGGCAAACGCGATAAATCCGGATGCTGTCTTGCGCGCATACCAAGCCTCGCAAGCGCGCGATCAGCTTCCGGCAGCCGGCTTGATCCAAGTCGCATTCAAATACCGAATACTGCACTCGATGACCCCAGTTCTCCAGTTCGGCCGCCACTTGCGTGCGCGTGCCATCTTCGGGAATGTCGTAAGCAACAATGTAATGCATGAGGAGCTTTGGACTTTGGACTTTGGACTTAGGACTTTCATGGCCCCGGTCGTGATCTGTGAATTGCCAAAAAGAATTATCTGATCGATTTTGAAGGCCGGGAGGCTCAGCAACTCGACTTCATCTTTCATGATGCGAAGGTGCTCGTCCTCGCAGCGAACCACCGCGCCGTGTTCGTGAATGTAAAGTGTGCGGAGGGTGGAAAGGGCCGGCGGCGGCAGAGGAACATCGCCAGCAGGTGGAGTTCCAACGGTAACCTGATCAGCCGGTAACCCTGCTGGTGTGGGCTGGCTGGCGCCGGCTATCTCAGAGCCTTCGCCATCGTTTCGCGGGCTGGTAAAGAAGGACGGAATCTCGGTAGGTGCCACCTCTTCGAAGGCCTCCAACAATGCGTCCCGCAGTGCCGGGTTGAAAGGCGTCCGGTTGTTTGGGCGCGCGCGCAGCAGCGGGAGTGGCGGCGGCACGGTTATCTCCGGAAGGGCAATCCCGGCCCGCCGGCGCGGTGGCACAAAGCAAAAGCTACCGGCGAAGCTTGCTCCCAGGTACTTGAAGCCTTCCGCAAAACTCGTCACCCGCGTCTTCTCGTCATTCACGGCAAGCCTAAGCCCTGCGAGTACTTGCTTGCTTAGTTGAAGGGCCTGATCGGCATTGGGTTTGGTCCGGCAGAGAATAAGGAAGTCGTCGGCAAAACGAATAAGCTTTTGGCCTGCGGACAGCAACTTATCATCAAACGTATCGAGATAGAGATTAGCGAGCACTGGCGATAGCGGCGACCCCTGCGGCAGACCTTTTTTCAGCACCGTGAGTTGATGACCGTCGTAGATGCGGGCGGCTACCCATTGGCGAACCAATTCCCTGAGCTTCTCATCGGGAACGAGTTCCGCAACCCGCGCAAGGAGAAGATCATGATCGACATTGTCGAAATACGAAGTGATATCTGCATCGACGACCCAAATATAGCCGGCTTCATGAAGCCGCTCGACCTGCTGCAACGCCTGCTGAACCGAGCGGCCCTTGCGGTAAGCGAAAGAGCAGCTCTCAAACTCCTTCTCAAACAACGGCTCCAGCAACAGCCGCGCGGCGCTTTGAGCAACCCGGTCACGTACTGCGGGCACCGACAAGGCCCGTTGCCCACCGGTGCTTTTGACCACGAAGAAGCGCAACAACGGAAGTGGCGTGTATTTGGAACTGGCCAGCTCAGCGCTAAGCCGCAGCAGCTCGGCTTCCAAACTCGCCGCAAAACGAGAGATGGTTACGGAATCAATTCCAGCGCAACCATCCGATTCCGCAACTCTCGCCCATGCCAAACGTAGCGTCGATAGGCGGCAAAGACGGCGATAGAGATACTTCGTGCGCATGCAACCGTTTGAGGGTTCTGAGATTTAGCCTACTGGGCCTGTCTAAATATTGAGACTCGTCGGCATGTCATAGATTTAAGACCTTGCTGACCTGCTTAGTGAGCAGCGATCAAGATCTTTCCGGTCGCCTTTCCGTCGTCGTAATAGATCCGCCGGAAACGATGAAGCGCTACATGAAAGACAACGAGGTATGCCCAGATTGCCATTGGCCCGGTCAGCGTCAGCTCGGCGACCCCATCTTTTACTAAACCGTCCACAATCTTCTTTGCGTTGCGCCCGACGATTTGAACGGCCTCGCTAACTGGAGTCGTAAGTGCCAGGCGGCCAGCTACCTCTTGCATGTCGCACCTTGCATAAAGTTCCCCGTTATCCAGGGAAAGATCGATCGTTTTGTTGATGGTGATTTTCACTGGCCCTGGTGGATTAACCTCGAAAGTACTTCGGTCGATTCTTTTCGAGTCCTGACTCTTTCTTGATGATCGTCGCCAGATTCGGGAACTCGTTCTGGGTAACGACAACGACGCGTTTAGCTTCGGCCTGAGAGAAAAAACCTTGCACACCAGAGTTTGTGAGATCGGGAGTTTGATTAGTTACCAACATTTTTCCTACAAAGTTGCCTCCAATCAGCCCGGCGATCGCGGTGAGTTTATCAAGATAGCTGCTCTTGAAAGGGTTTGCGTCGGTCTTGCATTCCGCGATAAGCAGCGTTCCCGCTGAGGCAGCGGCGAAATCGATTTCATTTTCCTGACCGGAAGCCGGTATCTTGAATGAGAAGCAAAGCTCATCAGGTGCGAAAAGACCTGTTTCGGAGGCGACGATCCACACATACATTTCCAGCCAGCCACCATTCAGGAAATCAAGGCTGTGCGCTCCCAGCAGGACAAACTGGCAGCGGCCGTTGTTCAGGGGTAAGACTTCGTTAACTAAACCCGCTTCCTGAGCGGCAAGAATGATTCCCATTCCTTCGGGCGAGACTTCGATCTCGATTTTGGAAGCCTCTTGTTCTCGCACGCGACGCCCCGAAACAGCTTTCACCAGACTCTGCCGAAAGAGTGTGGTTTGAGTTGCATCGCTCGCCAGTCTTCTCGCTAGTTTGCGTGTCGCTTCGTCGGGGCTTTCAAGAGCCTGGGGGCGAATCTTGCGTCCGTACCACTCGATATAGTCTGAAACACTGACTCTAAAAACTTCACCCCCGGGAGGAGCACCCCTCAATACTGTAACTCGTCGGCTATCGCTATCCAGATACCAGCATGACAGTCCTTTTTCTTTCGCGACTTCATAAGCAGCGATGCTCATAACGGTGGTCGCACAGGTAACGTTTACTATCCAGTTTGCCGAAGGAAGCTGACAGAAAAAACTACTCGCTGCGGAGTGTGTTTCCTCGTAGCTGAAGGCGTCTACCACCATGGGATCAAGTACCTTCGTTGCCAGTCGGTGCAAGACTGGCTGGTGCTTGGACCAGGCCTCACCATCCCTCATTGCCTCATGTGAGGCTATGGGCGCTATGATCTCAGGTCGTAGAAATTGAGCGGTAAGGAAGTTCGGCACGGGCCGACCTCCAACCAGAATCATGAGGGCTGTGGGCGGCATTCTATTTCGACTCACTTCCATTCCTTGGCGAATAGAGCAGAAACGGATTCATTTATTGGATGGATAGTCCTCGAGTCAGCATTCAGTACGTCGTCAACCAACCAGATCAAACGCGCTGTGCTCGTAGTCGATCAGATATGGCCCGTGCATTGTTTTCGTTAGCGGGTTAAAGGGGACGTATTCCAATTCGCGCTCGCGCGGCAGGCAAGCCATGATCATTCCGACGGTCATGGGTTTCGTGCCGCCGCTAAAGTCGGCGATGATCTCGCCCGGTTTGAAACTCCCAAGACGGAAAATGCGGTTAACGGATTCAAACGTGTCCTGGGCATCAGCGGGCGAAACTCCGGGATCGTTGATGTCCACTCTGAGCGTTACGCCCTGGTCCTTAGCCAGCTTCAAGCACTCTTCCTTAATCTGTTTCGCCAGCGCGAGGGAGGAGGCTCCAAATTCATCTTGTCGGCGTTCATTTGAGGGGATTAGCCAAACACGTTCAAGTCCCTTGCCGTCCTTCTCAAGATGATGCCGAACTGCGTGTAACGCGCTATTTGCGTTGCTCACCAGGATGATCAGTCCGCGCTTGCGGCTCGGCAATGTCAGGTCGCCACCAATGATGTGCATCGCCCGCAGGTTGAATTCCTTTTTCTGCCAAAGCCAGGCAAGTAACATCAGCAAGAACGCGGCGAAGATGAGTAGCAAGCTCGTTAACAGGTTGCGCATTCTGGGAGTGAACTCTTCGAACGGGACTTCAAAGATCTGCTCAAGCGCTTTGCCTCCATAAAAAATGATGGTGGCCGAGACTGCCACGCCCAGGAACGTCCAGCCAGGTAAACCCATTCGACGCAAGATTCTATTGAAGCCCATCAGCAGTTTCTTTCAGATCCATGCGGCCATAGCCGCTGGATGTTTTGGCACCGATGCCTTCATCAGCAAACGCGAGTTGTAAGAGCTTGAATGTTGGTTCTATCCAGGGAAGCGGCCCGGCGAGAGCAACAAGATACCTTCCGGTCGCGGAGAGAAACGAAACGGGGTTCGGATCATCCCAATCTGCGGGAGGCAGGTTCTCTTTCATATAGTAATTCTGGTGATGGACAGTCATGACGTCTGCGTGCAAGCCGCTCCCTTTAGTGTCCGAACGGGGCACGTAAAGAGCATCGAAGAAAGTAAGATAGCCGGTAGTAGCGTCGTCATCCTTCTTTTCGTTCCCAAAAACAACCCTGCTTTGCTCCGAACTCCAGCTCTCAACTTTGGTCGCACATCTACGGGCTAAGCCTTTCAGAGCGCTTCCGGGAATGTAGGGGACGCCATAGGTGCGATGCAGCGAAATTGAAGCTTCCAAGACGCTTTCGGATCCCAGACCAACCACCATACGGCCCCGGACCTGAAACTCGCGTTGCGTTGCGCCGTACTCCGCCAGGCTCTGTTTCCATCGACCGTTGAAGAATCTGTCGTACAGTGCCAGCAACTCTTGATTGCCACACTTTCCAACTGCCTCTCTCACTAGACTCGTCTTGGAGGTCTTGTCTTCGGCAGTGCGCTTTTCCAGAAACTTGTCGAGCCACAATCCCGGATGGGCTGACGGCGCCTTCTCAGATTTAATCCAATCCAATTCTGACCTGCGAGTAGTCATTGCGGCTCCTCCGGTGCTTCCTCGCTCGTCGTTTGCTTGCCGGCATCATCGTCCAGCATTGATTCAGCGAAACGCTTGAACCAAAGGAGCACATCAAGGGTCTCGCTGGTCAAACGCATATACTCTGACAACGTTGCCGTGCGGCAGGTCGCAGAAAGGCTCTGACCGTCGTTTACCGCTTCATTCAAATGCTTAATTAACGCCCGATGCATCGGCTCGGCGCCTGGCGTATCAACGAAGGCCAGTGCTTGCGCAAGTCCAGCCGTGCGGATGAGGACCGGGAGGGATCGGGCCAGAGATTTGTACTTGTCATCGTCAGGTTCGCCCTTCACCTGAACGACTCGGGCATAAGCGTTACCGGCATGTCGCTGGCTGCGGGTTTGTAGCATAGTGTGTAACTCCGTTCCTTGGTTACGTTTAGGTCAGCACGAGGCGGCATAGTCCGCGTCCAACCGTAGCTTTTCCGCCGAATTGCATTGGCTTGCTCGTTAACGTTTGTATCTCGGCCAGTGCATCGCTTGGATTCAAACCCACCTTCCCTATCTTGACGGCGAGAACCATGCCGAATAGAACGGTTTCACAAGGCAAAGCCTCTTCATACCAAAGCTGACCCTCGGCTGCCGTCTTTGAATCCTCTTCGAGCGCGATGCGCGCGGTGATTTCAGTCGCGGTATCCAGTAGAAAATTCAATACATCATCGGGCACGATGCATAAGCGCTGTTTGAAAAAATCCTGCCATTCAGCGTTCTGTGGGGGTGTGAAAATTGCCCGCGCCAAGGCTTCGGCCCATTGCTCTGTTTGGGCTTGCTTCGTCGGATCCGAGCTTACAGTCAAGTCCAAATCTTCGAGATATACCTTGCCACTCATCTCCAACGTGTTTCCGGCAGTGACAAGACAATCCTGCTTTGTGTCGTCCGATTGCGGCGTTGGGACATCGTGGGCCAGGCCATTGTCGTCTGCATCACGAGCGTCGCGCACCAGACGTTTCAACACGTATGGGGAAGTCACCCATGCGAACGTTCCTCTGAGGCTGCGAACTGGCAACAGCAACAACCTTTGGTCGGAGAACTGTACTGTGCCTGCATGCTCTTCGGGACCTTCTTTCTTGTCCGGTCCAAACAGCGCCTTGCGTTTCTGAGCATCAACACAGCCCTCGCGCAACGAACCTTTTACGGACGAACCGGGCAAGAATGGCAAACCGGTGGCTTTCTCTCGCGCAATTGGCAAGTCATAATGCCGATGCCCTGGCCGGTACCCGCGTGCAGTGGGGAAAGTGCGTGCGTGAAGAGTAGGCGTGAACTCATTTCTTCTTCTCCTTAGGTCGTAGCTTCTCGTCAAGGAACGCTTCCAAGACATCAATCTCATCGCCATCGGCTTTGTGAGCTGCAAAGGACTTGACCGGCTCAATCTTGAGTGCGTCCTGCCTTACTAAATCGGCCGAAACCGACTCTTCAACACCATTACCGACCAGGCAAAGGCCCTCTGGTGGTTTCCTTGGCGCTCGCAGAATAATTGCCAAACCTACGGCTTCGTTATTTCCGCAAGCTAAGGGGCGCAGAATCAATGGGCTTGCGAGGCGCTCGCGAAACTTGCCGGTTGAGCCGATGAGACCCCCCTTCAGCGTCGTATCGATCGGATCAAGGTTTGGGTCGACGGGCGTCACTTGATTCTTTTGGTCCCGCTTGAATTGAAAGATAATGGGTAACCCAAATTGACCTCGCGGAAAACTCTCAATGTCCTTTAGCCCAGCATCTTCGGCGTGGCTGTGCGGAACTCCGTTCTCCAAATGATCTTTTAAGCGCTGACCTGTTATTCGCCTTAGCTTCTCTGGCTCGGGCCATTTGCTGCGGCCACGTCCGCCGGCACCAGTGCGAGCTTGTCGGAACTCCTTAAGCCGTCTAATCAACTCCTCCCAAGCTTCGTCAGCAGATCCGTAGGGATTACGCTGGACTGACTGTCCCCGCCCTCCTTCTCTGCCAACAACAACGAACGACAGGTCTTTCGTCACATGTGGTACGTCAGGATGACAAACTCCATCTGCGACATGGGTATTCAACTCTTGCTGGATTCGGCTCTCAATACTGTCCACCTTCGCCTTATATCCGGCTCCGGCGCTGCTTGTACAAAGGAGAGCGCCAAAACCTCGACGCGTACGCGCACCGATACCCCCGAAGGTCTCCCAAGCCCATAGCGCGGCAGAGATTTCTGGAGTTACTAAAATCTCCGTCCCGGACTTGTCTTTGATGGTTTCAGGAAAAGAAAGCGAGACCTTGAAGGAGATGTCATAGGTCACGTCCTGCGGATTGTCCTGGAACGGAAAGGCGGCGTACGTCATTAGTTGCCAGCCATCGCTAACTTTATGTTTTTGGCAGTAGGGTTGGTTGCGCCGCACCGCGGCACTTCTGATGTCAGTCACTTCGCTAACACTTAGTTGAACCTTAGAGTCACGTGGGTCACCTTCGGTGGCGGCTGCTCCAAACAGCCTCGCTTCGAAGTCCCGCATCGCTTCCAAGTCAGCGTTGAACCGGCCAGCCCGAGTAGCTCGCCACCAGAAGCGTAGATGTCCGCGTATAGCCTTGCCGCTGATTGGCGTCACATCATCGTTAACTCCAGCAACAACGCCCCCGCCAAAGAGCGGCGTAATGAGCCTGTACTTGCGGACCTGCTCGACCAAGCCACGCTGCGCGAGCCACTCCATTCGCTTCTGCCGCGCTCTATTTCGCGCGGCTTCATCTCTACTGGGATCATCGGGAATCAAGTCTGACAATTCACCGAGTGAAGGTGGAAAGATCGTTGGTTGGGGTCTCATTACTAGTTCACATCCTTTCCTTCCGGCCACCCTCCCAGAACGGCCAGGCCGAAACCGTCTTTTCTACTTGTCAGGTCATCGCTCACGCACTGCATCCAAACTGCACTTGCCCACGCTTCAATCTCAGTATCGGTGCCTTGCAGCTTTAGAAAGAAGACCGCACCGGCCGGAACTAACCTGCGCGTCGGCTTTGGTCCTGATACTTCAAAATTCCAACCCGAGACGACTTGATAGCGGTTCATTGCCGCAGCTCGTAGTTCCACCAGCAAATTGTTCTGCAGGCCGGCTCTGTCATCTGACATCCATTTAGGTTTCCAACCTTGTTCAAAATGTGCTGGTGTCAGCAACACAATGCGGCAAGCTTTGTTTTGGGCAACACTCTTTAGAATTGCTGGCGGGCATGGCGTCGCCAGAATATCTTCCGCGCCCTGAAATCCGCGCCAACTTACGAGCCTTCGTTCGCCGCCGAGGGAAGCAACCCCCTCTTTGATATTCGTCGCGCCCGTGCCGACAGCTAAGGCTAGTCGTGTCGCCGTACCGAGCTTGGTTGAGCCGTCATCACACCTTTGCTTCTGGCGCGTGAACTCGAGGCCGCGCGTTTTAAACAGGCTTCCTTGTTCACTGGTTTGTGAGTCACGGTCAATACCAACGTGCGACCGCTCATCCTGAGGCAGTCCTCTTATGCCAAAGTCATACAAACTTTCGATTGGGAAGTCTGTGGGCTTAAGGAGCCAATCCTTAAATTTGCTCCACTCCCAAAAGCGCGGCGCGTAGCCGTGTGGCTTACTCTTATCGTAGTGCTCAACTCCGATCTCGTCAGTGACTCTTGCGAGATAGAGAGGTAATAAGCCACTTGGCATATTCGATATGGCACCTGGCGGTAAGGGTCGCGGCAGCAAACGCCGCACGATGGCTTTCTCAATGTTTTTGTCCGTTGCCTCAAGCAATAGCGCGTCCGCAGGCGCCGGCAGAAACCATTGAATTACACGGCCATCGTCATGCAGTTCGACGAGCAACGCTCCTGAAACACCAAGATTCTTTACGTCATCCATTTTGCTGACATCGAATAGGCCGTCGGTATTGAGTCCCTCGCGCGTTCGCACGCCTCCAGTCGTCGTTGATGGAAACGGAAATGGCAATGAAGCGGCACGCACGCCAGCAATCAAGCCGAAGGGTCGACCATCACGTGCAATAAAAGAGTCATGCGGCTCGATTATCCAGGTCCCCATACTCAACCCTCCATGTCCTTGAAGCCCGCCTTTAGGGCGAATG
>JBGTLE010000194.1:0-12375 GCA_041744295.1 Pyrinomonadaceae bacterium
CAAACAGCAAACAGCAGACAGCAGACAGCAAACTCAGAAGTCGGAGGTCGGATCTTCTCAGACTTCAGATCTCAGTTCTCGAGTCTCTAATCTCAGAGAGTGGATCTCCAAGACGAAAATCGCTGGCTGTCTGCTGTTTGCGGTCTGCTAACCTCCGACCTCTGCCCTGTCACCCGCCCTTGCTCACACCCACCATTCCCAACATCAAAAGCAGCGCGCGTTTTAGCCCGAGATCGCGATCGTGTGGGTCGTACCATTCGGTCAGTGTGTGAGAGTTGCCGGACGCGCCACCGGCGCCCAGCGTAATTGCGGGAATACCGAGCGAGATCGGGATGTTCGAGTCGGTGGAAGCCTGATCGAGTTGCGGTTCAAAGCCCACGGCCCTGGTCGCTTCTACCGCGAGTCCAACCAGCTGAGTCTCGGCCGGCGTCTTACCACTTGGCCGATCGCCAATGAGTTTCACCTCGAGCTGCAATGGCTGCTTGCCTTTTCGTCGCAGACCATTCTCCTCTTCCGCTGCCTCGCGTATGGCCCTTCGGAGAAACGCGTCAAGCCTAACAAGCTCATTCTCAGCCGCAGAACGCAGATCGACATCCATTGAGGCCTCGGTGGGAATAGAGTTTACGCTAACCCCGCCTTCGATTCTTCCGACGTTAAACGTTGTCCGTGGCTCTTCCGGCACTGGGTACGAAGCAAGTTTCGCAATCGCGCGTCCGAGTGCATGAATTGGATTGGCCGCTCCAAAGTCCGCCCACGAATGTCCGCCGCTACCTTTGAGTAGTACTCGATAGCGTCGCGAACCGAGTGCGCCATTGGTAATTCGATCAACTCCGGCACCATCGAGACTGACAAAAGCATCGATGCGAGTGGCCCATGGCCCAGTCGTGAACAGGTGGTTTACTCCCCGCAGATTACCTTCACCTTCTTCTCCGACGGTTGCTACGAACAGCAGCGAGCCTTCCGTTCTTATTGCGGTTTGCTCGAGCGCCGATGCTAGCGCGACCAGCCCCGCTAATCCACAGCAATCGTCGGAAATGCCAGGCGCCAAAAGTTTCTGGCCCGCCATTTGAACTTCGCAACTGGTGCCGGCGGGGAAAACTGTATCCAGATGTGCGCTGACTACCAGCAAGGGCGACTGCGATCGTCCCGGTCGGAAACTCACGCAGTTTCCTTCGTCGTCGATATGGGTGTCTTTTAGTCCAAGCTGGATAAAGCGATCGCGTAAGTAACCGGCGCGTTCGCCTTCAGCAAATGGCGGTGCCGGGATTGAACAGATGCGTACCTGCTCGGCGGTTATCTCAGCCGCGCCCTGTTCAAAGAAGCGGAACGCCCGTTGGAGATCGCCAACGCTCATCAACTCTTCGATGATCTGGCAGGGAGTAGGAGTAGCTATTGTCCGCATAGGAACACCCCAGGAGCGCGGTGGCCTGCGTGAGGAATCAAACAAGCAGCATGATTTCTTCTTCGGCGAGTACGGCAGACGCTTGTTTCGCTCGGTCATAAATTCGGTTCACTCGTTCTTCGCTGGCCTCAAGTCCTCGCTTCTCGAGCCAGTAGATTACATTCGACTTGCCGCTCATCGGTCCAACGTCAATCACTTGTTCCAGCCCAAACTGGGCCGCAGGAACTCCCGAGTAGATGATGTCGGCGAGATGTACGTCACCTTTCCGGTAACTTTTAATCACGGCTGCGGCGTGAACGCCGGTCGCGGTGCGGAACGCGTCTTTGCCAAACACTGGATAGTTGAGTGGAATGGTCCAACCGCAAGCGTCCGCGGCAACCTTGCAATACTCACCCAGCAAAGACAGGTCGTTATCGATCCACCCCATCAGCTTCAGATTAACCAGCAACTGATCCATGGGCGAATTTCCTACGCGCTCGCCGATCCCCAGCGCTGATCCGTGTACTTGATCTGCGCCGCCTTCAATAGCAGCGATGGAGTTGATCACCCCCAATCCCCGATCCTGGTGACCATGCCAATCAAGTCTGACGCCGCCCCCCTGCTCTTCGATAATCTGTTTGACGAAGCCCACAACCGCCCGAGCCCCGTCCGGAGTGGCATGCCCAACGGTGTCGCAAACACAGAGAGCCTTCGCTCCACAACGAATGGCGGTGGTGTAGAGGGCCTTGATCGTGTCCGGGTTGGCGCGTGTCGTATCTTCGGTTACGTACATCACCTGCAAGCCTTCGCTGACTGCGAACGTCACTGCTTCTTCGGTCATCTGTAGCAGGCGCTCAAGCGTCCAGTCTTCCGCAAAGAACCGGACCTGGGACGAGCCGATAAAGGTGCACGCTTCGATAGGTATGCCGGCGCGCTGTGAAATTTCGACGATGGGGATGATGTCGTTGCGATGGGTGCGTGCGGCACAATTGGGGCGGATTTTTAGCTTCTTTTCGGCAATCTCGCGGGCCAGCCGTTCGACACCGGCAGCGTGAGTGCCGCCTGCGCCGGGCAAGCCAATGTCGGCTGTATCGATCCCCAGCGCATTCATCAAGTGCAGGAGCTCGATCTTTTTCTCAACTGAGGGCTCGCACACAGAAGGCGATTGCAGACCGTCACGCAGCGTTTCATCGTCAAAGCTGATATAGCGTCCTGGCCCGGCATATCTCGGGTCAATACCATTCCAATCGTAGACCAACTCATCAACTGCCAAAGCTATACCTCCGCGACTCGGATACTAAAAATTGTTTCCGTTTATCAATTTCGATTACAGCAACGGCACATATGAAAGTCAACCGGGGAACGGTAGACGTTAGATGTTGGATGTTAGTCCGTTGTCAGTAGTCAGTAGTCAGTAGTCAGTAGTCAGTTGTCCGTTGTCCGTTGTTCTTTCGAGAGCTGTCAACCAGCTGAGTATCAGTTTAGTTGGGTCACAAGAACAACTGACCACTGACCACTGACTAACATCCAGCATCCAACATCTACTTTCCTTTTGACGAATCCCTGGCCTGTGTTATAGCCTCTGACGCGTTCACCGCTTTAGTTTTCCAGCGCTTGCAGGCACTTTGAATCAAACAAAAAATCAGACGCCAAAGACGATTGCCCTCGGTTCGGATCGTGCCGCCAAAATCATGGCTGTCCGGGCTAGTGTGGCGAGAATCGCTGAGATTGATCACCGTTGGGTAGAAGCGAATGTCGTCGCGCGTCCAGTGACGACAAACATTCCGGCGATGCCACTCAATGATTGGCAACTGATGCAGGGAGCACGAGAAAGGGCACTGGCTGTTCGTGATCTGCTCCGCAGTCAGCGACTGGAAGCAGATCTTTATGTCGGTTTGGAGGGAGGCTTCCATTCCATCTCGATCGCCGGCGAGTGGCACAACTTCCTTCGCGGTTGGGCATACGTGACGGATGGGACCAAAGGTCACTTTGGGGCTGCGCCATCGATCAGCGTTCCGGATACGCTCGCCAAAAAAGTCATCGAAGGGCGGCGAGAACTCGGTCTGGTGATCGACGAGGTTGCCGGAAAGACGGATGTGCGGAGCCGGCAAGGCGCCTGGGGTGTTCTCTCGCGTGATCTCGTCACACGCGCAATGAGTTTTGAGTTAGCGCTGATCGCCGCGTTCGCGCCGTTCTACAACGAAAAGTTGTATTCTTAGCTTTTCTAATGATCAAAAATGGATGAACTGATAGCTCAAATGAATGAAGAACCCGGATCGCAACTGCACAAGACTGCCGGATGGATCGAAGTGATTGCCGGCTCGATGTTTTCAGGCAAATCGGAGGAGTTGATTCGTCGTTTGCGGCGCGCCAAGATCGCGCGGCAGAAAGTCCAGGTGTTCAAACCGGAGATCGATTCGCGGTTTTCAAACGATCACATTGTCTCGCACTCCGAAATCCGCCATGAGTCTTCAAGCATCACCTCAGTGAAAGACTTACTCACTAAGCTCAATCCCGACACTGAAGTGGTAGGCATCGACGAGGGCCAGTTTTTCGATAACGAGCTCGTGGGTGTTGCCAACGAGCTGGCGCGTCGCGGGATCAGAGTGATTATCGCGGGGCTGGATCAGGACTATACGGGTAAACCATGGGAGCCAATGCCGCAGCTGCTTGCGGTTGCCGAGTACATAACCAAGACGCACGCCATCTGCATGAAGTGTGGCCAGCCTGCAAACTACTCTCAACGGACCTTTGAGTCGGAAGAACGAGTCGCAGTCGGAGCGGGCGGAATGTACGAAGCGCGCTGTCGTAGCTGTTTCGTTCCCCACGCCGACCTCCCCACTGTTCACACGGATTAAAGGCTACGAACGGAAAAAGTAAGAGCGGCGAGGCGCTATTGTTGTGGGAAACATTCAGCGCTTCGCCGCTCTTTTACTCTGCAGGCCAGCGTGGGGTGGGATGAGTTGCAGGTATAGCTAGCAGAGTTTTCAGTCATTCATGCCCGCAAAAGCTTTGCTTGAATGACCGTTCAAATTGTTATGTGTTTTGCCTTGAAAACGTTTCACTAAATTCCTGAGTACTGAGTACTGAGTACTGAGTACTGAGTACTGAGTGCTGAGTGCTGAGTACTGAGCACCGGTAAAGACCAGTCCGAGCATCCGTTACTCGGCACCGAAAAGGAAGACGGTCCAAGTCAACAAGAGTGTAAAGGATGCCTTAATAACGTTCTGTTTAAGGCGTCTTGAGAACAAACACGGCGGGGCCCACAGACGAGACTCAGGAGTGAAATAAAGCGAAACGATGGCTGTGTGTTGGAATAATCTCTTGTGCAAGGCAGAAACACGAGGCGGCTCATCGCGTAATGCGAACGGCAAACGTTCCGACAGGTGCTGATTCGCCAGATCCTGAAATGCCACTCAATCGAATGCGGTAATCACCAGGCGGTAATTCTTCGGCAGGTATATCTAAATCCACTGTTCGACCGTTGGGAGTGGACCGGAAAGATAGCTGGTTTCGCACCATCAAAGTCTTAGCTTCAATGATTAATTCCGCTTTGTAGAACTGGGATGTGTTGTCCATCACCTCAAGCTGAAACTGCACCACTTTTTTGTCGGCGGGAATTGACACTCTTGGATTTTCGCCGCCACCTCGGGTAAGGCCGGGGCTAAGCGTGACAGCGAATGAAGGCGTTCCGACAGAGGGCGAGCGCGAGCTGCGAAAGGCCAGAAAAGAGATCGTCAACACCGCCGCCAGCACAAGTGCGGCCGTCGAGAATGCCAGGACGCGGTTGTCCGGGGCAGGAAGGAATGACTGATACCATTTTCTTCGGGCAGCAACGGCAGGTTCCGCGAAAGCTGTAGCCGGCTCTGGTAGCACGGCCTCGGCCAGGTACGTTCTGAAAGCCTTTGAGAAACGCAGTTTCTCTCGTCGTTCAGCTGTAACCAGGAAGTTGGAATGAAAGCCGTTTAGTTCCTCAGTTGATAGCTTTTCCGCCCAATACTCATCCACCAGATCGTCTTCAGCAATCAGTAGCTCCTGGTAAAAGTCGTCGTCGCGCAGCATTCGCTCTTCTATGTCAGCCAGTTCTGTTTCTGGAGTCAGGCCGAGCAAATACCGGCGGAACGTTTTCAGTTCTTGGGTTTCTATATTCAAGAATGCTTGCGACTTCTTCCGAAGCGCCCCCTTACACTGAATGATATTTCCACTCAGATTATTTCAGGCTGCCGATTGTTGAGGCACTCGCGCACACAAATCTCCACGGCCGCTCGCATGCGATAAGCTCTTATTCTGAGGGCATTAGCGGCTATTCCCATACGCTCGGCGAGGTGCTTCCGGTGATTAATCTTTGCCCGTTTGTCTTCTTGATAATACTCGATGAGGAGTGATTGATTCTCAGTCGTTAACTCGGCCAAGCACTTGTCGAGACATTCCATTTCCGGGTGGGGTTCATCGTCAGTGGTTAGAGCCACGCGGATGTCAGGAACGGTTTTTCGTCTTAAGTATTCAAGATGGACCTTGTTTGCGACACCATAAAAGTAACGAATCTTGTCGCCGGAAAATTCTTTCTCGATCTCCGGTAACTTCTTTGTGACCCGGTTGATCGTCTCATCAGAAAGGTCCTCCGGCTCCCCGCAACCGCGGCAAGTAAACAGCTTAATTAACCGCCGGCGAATCTGCTCATAACTCTGGCCTGCTACTTCACGGTCAGAATCCAGCCATGCAAGCAGGGCATCAAAAGATTCCCGAGTCAAAACCCAGTTCTTCTTCATGGGGCGTCAAAATAAGGAGGAATTTGTGCCGTAACCTTGACCAGGCTCAGCGCGACCGCATTGTACCTAAATAATCCGCCCCCGTCTTCGTCGCAATGCAAAGAATGTTGCTAGGAGTAACCCGCCGATTCCCGCGCCAATTATTACCCTGCGAAAACCGGGCTTCGGCCACGGATCTGGGGATTGAGCGCGCTCGCGATACTGCCCCTGAATTACGAACCCGGACCAAAAATACGGAGCTTGCCAGTGCTTTTGCCGTCGCATGGCAAGCTGCGCGTCTCGCAATGCCGCCGCTGGTGACAGCTGCTTCTTGAACATCGCTTCGTAGAAGTGTTTCATCAATTGCGCCGTCGCCTCATCGTCAACTTTCCAAAGCGACGCCACCACACCGGAAGCTCCTGCGTACATGAATCCGCGCGTCAGTCCTATCAGGCCTTCACCCTTGACGTCTTTGCCGAGCGCGCCATTGCATGCGCTCAGAACGACCAGATCGACCGGCAACTCGAGATTGTAGATGTCATGCAAGCGCAGAAATCCGTTTTGGGGCCGGCCCTGATGATCCACCATCGACAAGACTATCCCCGAGAACTCTGGATTTTGATCATCGAGCACGCCGTGGGTTGCGAAGTGAACGAAGCGGTACTGTCCCAAATTAGCTCTCATGACGGTGGCGCGACTCGCATCGAAATTGATTGCCTTCAGCCCGGAATCCAACGGCACCACAGTCATGATGGCTTCAGCTTCTTCACGCGACGCCTGCAGTCGTGGAATCGGAACTCCTTCGGACATACCGGGATCTCTCTGTTCGATCTGCTGCTGCTCGGTTTTAGCCATCACAGCCGGCGCAGGGCCAGTCGTTGATCTAACCCGAGGATCGTCGGCGTCGAATACCGGATCGGCAAAGACGGCGATAGTTTTCGAAGAGGAGCGCCGCCGCGGTTGCTCTCTTAGCACGACTGCAAGTGTCGACGCAGAAGGCTCGTTGACGATTACATGATTAACGACAAGTGGTACTGGTTCGCTTCCCGTCACCTGTTCGAGTGGGGAATTCAGCACCTGGAATGGCACGTATTGGAGTGCGCCATCGGGCACGATCAGGAGGCGCTTGTTCTGCAACTCGTTTGCAACCGAATCCAAGAGGAGATGAGAGAGCGAAGCAGTTGCGTCTTTGAATGCTGCACTTCGTTTTAGTTCCTCGCTGACCGAGGACGTGTTCTCAGTGAGGAGCGTGTACAACCGGCGCGCCGAGTCCTCGATCACGACCCGGCTTGCTAACTCAAAACTAGAAATGCTGGTTCGGGTGACCGCCCAAACGTAGCTCTTCTCTTCGCCCAGCACGTATTCGAGGAGTACCGACTCATCGTCGAGTATCTGCTGTTGAATCTCTTGGAGCTTTAATGGCTGTGGCTGAGTGAGCGCTGCATAGCGAGGGCTTGTTTTCTTAAGCTGCACTCGAACGTCGTCATACTCGGATGTGAGTTGGCTGATCTCTCGGCTAATGACTTCTGCTTCCTCGGTGTTCTTTGAGCCGATCAGTTGCATGCGGCGGTCGGCCTTGGCATTGAGCAATTGCTGCAGCGATCGTTCTCGCTCCAGTAACTTAGCGTCAGCTCCTTCGCGAATGTTCATACGAGCTTCTTTCAACAGCTCGAGCAGGGAACGTGCCCGCGCCCGTTCACTTACTTCAAAAGCAGACGTGGCAAATCCCTCCGTGGGTCGCTCCTTGTGCAGTCGCATCAAAATGTCGATGTAGAGTTCGTAATGCTCCCGCACAGAAGCGAAATAGGAAGCACGAAGATCCTGGCTGCCCACGTCGGTGCGCAGCGACTCGACTATCTCCAGAGCCGCCTCTGTCTGGGTGCGTGCGTTCGCCAGGTTGCCGCGGCCGCGTTCGAGATGAGCGATGTTGTACAAACTTGCTGATCGGGCAAAAGGATCTTCGGCGGCGCTGCTGAGCGTTACGGCAGCACGATAACTTTCGAGTGCCTTCTCTTCCTGCCCCAGCTTCTCGTAAACGCGACCGATTAGGTTAAGCGTCGTCGCCGCGCCGCGCAGGTCCATTTGGGCGCGATAGAACTTGCGGGCGACTTGATAGTTCGCCATCGCTTTGGCGTGATCGCCGGCTGAGTCGAATACTCGTCCGATCTCCTTGATCTCAACCATCTCCATGCGCTTGTCTGACACCGCCCTGAACATTTCGAGTGCTTGTTGGTGGCTCTCCAACGCTTTCGCGTTCTGGCCCATGGCGTGATAGACGCGGCCCATGTCTCCCAACGTGCTGGCTTCGCCATTTGTATAACGAGCTGATCTGAAGAGCGGTAACGCGCGGTCGTAGTAGGAGAGTGACCGAACGTTGTTTCCCAGTCGATGATAAAGGTAGGCAATGCCATTGAGAGTGCGTGCCTCTTCAATCGGATCGCCAACCTGCTGAATAAAGAGCATCGCACTTCCGAAATGATCGAGTGCTTTTTGACTTTGGCCCGTGCGCGAATAGACCCTGCCCAGGGCGGACAGCGCTAATGCTTGACCACGCGGATTTGCCAGGTCTTGCCAAAGAGTGAGGGCTGTCGTGTAAGAGTCGATCGCTTCGCGCACCTGACCGAGGTCAGAATGCGTGTAACCGGCATTTAACAGCACGGAGGCTTGTCCCTGTCGGTCCGCGCGCTCGCTCCAGATCGTTAATGCCTGTTCGTAATAGGCAAGCGACTGGGACAACTCACCCAAGCCATAAGCGACCTCACCGAGATTGCTAAGCGCTTGCGCTTCACCGCGCCGGTTGCGGTTGTCGCGACTCAACACCAACGCTTGCGAACAAAGGTCTCTTGCTTTGCGGGTGTCGCCCAGAATGATGTAGATGAAACCAAGTTTATTTCGCGTCTCACCTTCCAACCTGGTGTCTCGCAACTCTCGACTAATCGCGAGCGCTTTTTCGTAGGAAGAAAGGGCCGTTCGGTACTCGCCGAGTGGGTGGTGGATATCCCCGATCCGGTCAAGCGTGCGAGCTGCTTCGCGCTTATCTTCAATTGCTTGCCAGTGAGTCAACGACATTTCGAGCTTTTGAATGGCTTTGCGGCTGGACTCAAATTTCCAGTCCTGCAAAAACGCTTCTGCTTCGGCAGCCAGCAGTTCCGCTGCGAATCTTTGATGGTCGTTGTCGTTGGCCTCGTGGATCTGATCCACAACCAGTTCGTAATTTCCGCTCGACGGACCGCGCTCGGAACTTCGGAACTGTAATTGAAATCGCCCATTTGTTTTCGCAATCAGGGTAATCGGAGTTTGGTCCTCCATTCGGCAATCGCGCTCGAGGAGCTTCTGGTGATTGGGAGCGACTAGCGAGACGCGCACAGGCATATCTGAAGAGAAAGTCAGTTGCAGGGCTTGTCCAGTATTAAGAGTTACGTGGTAGGTGTGGACTTCGGCTGCGGAGATTCGACGTGAGGAAGACTTGCCAAGGGGCAGATCGAGAGCGTGAGGATCGACTACTTCGTCGCTGGCTGAGACGAGGGAGGCGATCGAGAACAATTCTGGCTGCGCCCGATCGCCATAGACCGCCACTAAAAGCAAGACGGCGACGGCTAGTCGGGCCAGCCAGTTGGTTAAGCACTTATGCTGCTGCATCCTGCATAGTTAGTCGGTCCTGCTTGTTCTCTTGTCTAGGGGAGCTCTTGATTAGCGTTTGGCCTTTGTTTTTTGCGAAGCTTCGCCGATTCCCCGGGCTCCGGCTGTCTTGCTGCTGAGTTTAGCAATCGTCTTTTCCGTCGCTGTCGCGATCCTCTCACCCTTGGCTCCAACCGGAGTTTCGACTGTACATTCACAAACGTAGAATCCGGTCGGAGGATTTCTCATACTGCCAAGCATGCGGCCGATATTCTTGTTCTCGGCGCCATTCTTGTTCTCAGCGCCGTTCTTGTTTTCAGCCCCGTTTTTGTTTTCAGCCCCGTTGCGATGGGCCACCGACAGCAGGGCCACGCTCCATGCCGCCGAAGAATGCTTTCTCGACTCCTGTTCAAAGGTCCGCAAATCACCGGTACCAGGCCGTGGATCACGCTTGGTGACGGAAAGGTATCGACGGATGAACTTAATCCACTGAGACTGCTTAGCGAAATCCAATTCGTCGTATTTGGCTAACTCAGATGGCTCTTCGGCCCACGGAAAGTAGATCGACGCGCCGTGAGAGTACTGCACGCTTAAACCACTGTAACAGGACTTCAAAACATAGCCTTTCATCACCTGATAACCACTATCCGCGTCCAGCGCGGCACTACCTTCGGATGCGCTGCCGCGAATCGCGTTCATGACATTCTGACAAGCTCTAATGGTTTCAGTATTCTCCGGGATCAATTCCTTGCAGTGTCTTTTAAGCAAACTACAGAAATCATAGAGGTCAGTGTACTGCTCATTCTTATACGGCTGCGCTTCCCAATGGGACAGGACCACCGCGTTGCGCACTTTGCTCTGAGTCACTTGCCTGGGCTCAGCTGCGTTTGCCGGATTGCCGCTGGGCAAGTGGAGCAGCAATGCTTTAGTGAGTGTCTGAACGGCTCTAGACAAACCGAGTGACTCTGAAAGATCGCAGGCAGCCTGGTCCACGGAGGTTCCCGCCGCCTGATAGTCCGTGTAGTAGCCGATATACCTGCTAACGATATTCCGGGCAAGCTGCTGCAAGTCTTGTTCGCCGGCGCCGTTGAGAGAAATACTGGTTAGATTGAACTCTTCCAGCACTGGTTTGTAGGGCCAACCTGCGAGTGGTTCAAACCCTTCGGCCCCAATCATGATCTTCGCGTATGGACTGACGGCAAAGGCCACTTCGCTCATGCTCATGAGGCATGAATCCATGCCAAGGATGTCCAGCTTATCGGACGTGGGGGTTGCCTTTTTGATAACGGCGGACACTTTCTTCATTAGCTCAGCGAGTAACGGCACGCTCAGGCTGTCGATCCGATCCGCATCCACCTTGCTGAGAAAGTCGCCGATGCCGCTGCCATGCCCTGAGAGAATCAGAGCGTAGCGGTGGTTCGGATATGCAGTGATGCACTTTTCGATAAAGCTGAAAATCACCTCTGAGTAGGTGGGTTCTTCGGCGGTCTTAACTTTCCCGCGTGCAAGCCTCAGTTGCTTCCTCAATTTTTGTTTCCGAATCAAATCCTCAACCAGTTCCCCTGGACGCATTCCCTTCTTAATCGTAACGCTCGTGCTGTCGTGAATCCCTGAGTCCAGTTGGGCAATAATCTTGACGTTGTTCGGGTTCACTTCCGCTTTTGACATTTCCGTCAAGGCGTAGACACTTTCCTCGCTGAGGTTGTTATCGCCGGCTAGATAGATCATTACCAGCCATGGGGCCTTATCAGTCATTTCAAGCTACCTCCTTCACAGGGACCGAAGAGCCCCCGGAAAATCAAAGTTGATATTTCAAAGTCAGTAACCCAAAGGGGAATACTGCCTACCCCGAATAACTCTCAAACTAACCCTGTCCGGTGATGACCTATGCGAGGTGGTAGCGAGCGCTTGGACGTGGAATTCAGTGGTACCGTCAGCAAGCTTAGTTTGAGAAGAAAAAGGGAAGTCGACGGGCTTTGAGCGAGTCAACGTTGAACAGCGCAGACACTATTCCGACCGGGAAACGTTGTCAATAAGAGTTTCGCTGGTTGAGCGGCCCTCCGATTGGAAGCCAGCTGCGTCAAGCGCAACTGGATCATTGGTCCGCTCCGGACAATTCTGGGCGAATACTCCCGGCAAGACCGCCGGCCCGGCTTTCCTGCTGCGATGCCTTTTGACAACAGTTCGGTAGCACCGGGTGACGGCTATTCATTAATCGTCCAATAGCATGTGCAGGTTAAGGGCAAAACGTTTCCAGAGTGGAATATCTCGCAAGGTAGCGGCCAGGTCGCTGGTACGCCACGTTCTGACCCGACGCTAGTGATGCAGTTTGAGTACACGCGTTTAGAGTTCAGCCCTTAGGTTGCGGATCTTGCTACAAAACCGCTCAAACTAAAGTTTGAACTCTGAACGCCTGTACTTAAAGTGCACCAGTACCTGAACTGACTACTACGGTTCACTTAAGGTGCTGCTCTTCAAGCTGACTCGATGCAAACTGATCCAAAGCCAGCAGGGCTTTTTCGTTGACATAACTTCGATCAGGATTTAGTCTGCGCGCATTCGGGGTTGTACGAGTAATGGGCTGCGGACCCGCCTTCCTGAAAAAACCGAAAGCTCTGTGCAGATCCC
>JBGTLE010000195.1:0-6039 GCA_041744295.1 Pyrinomonadaceae bacterium
GGAATCCCATACCGACGAGCTGCTGGCAGCCTATCTCGAGCGTCTGATCGAAGACGAAACTTTGCGCCGGCGAATCGGAGCGAACGCTCAGCGCCATGCGCTGGCCCAGCACTCAATTGAACGCGGAGCATCCAGCTATCTTTCTTTCATTCAGGCCGTGATCGACCAGCGACCCCGGCGCAGACTGGTCACCGACGTTTCGCGAGAACTCTCGTTGCTTAACGTTGAGTCTTCGGACGAGTCCTTCCTGCGGCGTGTTTCCGGCGACGTGGCGAGCCTGATTCCGGCCGAACTCTCCGGGTTCGGAAATGTGTCCTCGTTCCAACTTCCAGCCGCCGCTGAATCTAAGTCAACGTCGCCTAACGGTAGGGAGATTCCTCATCCCGAACCAAAACCATCAAGTGTTGGGCGCATGCCGAAACCTGATGGTGTTGATTACAAGCACGCGGCGGTTGAATACCCTCGCCGGTTGGATGCGGAACGCAACCATTACCTCAAGACCAAGCCCTTCTACAATCTTGCGAATAAACCGCCCAAGCATCAGGGTGATGGCATGGACGCGGAAACGCACCGTCATTTTTGTGACTTTGCCAACATCGCAGTCACGCTGGGTCTGCCGGCCGGCAGTCGCATTTTGGACGTGGGTTGCGGTTCAGGTTGGCTGAGCGAGTATTTCGCTCGTCTGGGCTACCGGATGAAAGGCATTGACATTAGTCCCACACTGATTGAGATGTCGCGCGATCGCGTGGCCCGTGTCCCTTACGACGTCGATCATGAGACTGAGCTGCAGTGTTCGTTCGAGGTCCACGACATCGAGACAGCGCCCCTCTCGCAACAGTTTGACGCAGTCCTTTGCTACGACTCACTCCATCACTTTGAGGACGAACGTGCTGTGATGCGTCACCTCGCCTCGATGCTCCAAGTGGGCGGACTGCTCTTTATTCTCGAGGGTGAGCGCCCTCCAACGGGTTCAGCCACCGAAGAGGAACTGTTTGATGTCATGTGCCAATACGGCACGCTCGAATCACCATTTGATTATGGACACCTGCGACAACTTCTCGATGAACACGGCTTCGCCGTCATCGGAGATTACGCCAGTGTAAACGGACTATTCGAGCGGGAGACTATCCACGACGATCTCCTGCCGCTAACGAATGTACCAATGAACTCTCATTATCTTGCTTGTAAGAAGGTGGTTGACGGCGCGCCTGCCTCTACCGTTCCGGACAGCCGCCGGCCCGGGTTGTTGCGCGCTCGTATCAAGTTGACGTCGGGTGGAAGCGATCAGTTCGCACCCGGACAGGCATTAAATATTGAGTTGGAAATAGAGAACGCGGGTGACACCCTTTGGCTTGCCGGTCGTGAGACCCGCACCGGCATCGTGATGCCGGGTGTGCGAATCCGCGACGATGCAGGTACGCTCGTCAGCGAGTTTCACGGCGAGCCTCCGCTGCCACGTGCCGTGGCGCCCGGCGAATCAGTACGCTTGAAGATTGATCACGATGCGCCGCGACGCTCCGGCAGTTACACACTAAAGTTCGATCTGGTTGACCAGAATGTCTGCTGGTTCGAAGACGTTGGCTCTGAGCCGCTCACGATTAGCTTTGAGGTAAGGGAGGATTAAAGTGCCCGAGTGACAAACTCGAGGGGCAGAAATTCGCAGGTTGGGAAGGGGGCATGCTAGCTGGGCCAATTTGCAGGTTGGGAAGGGGGCATGGCGAGCTTGAAGTTTGGGTAAGTTCAACGCGCCCCCGCTCAAGTGTACGGAACTTCAACATTGAATCAATCGGCAATACATCAAGAAGTTGAGTCATTCATAGTTAGTAGAGACTTGTATTCAAACTTGAGCGGGGGCGCGTTGAACTTACCGATACTTCAAGCTAGCGATGTCCCCTTCCCAACCTGCGAATTTACGTATGTTGATTTGTATCCCTGACCGATTCTAATTTTTTGCAGCTTCGGAAGGCTCGGGCCTCACGCTGGTATCTCTCCCTCGCACCGATAAAACTATCAAAGCCGCAGCTGTCAACAGAGAAACCAACAGACCGCCCATCATAGACCACGGACGGTAGACGAAACTCACCTGGTGTTCGCCCTTTGGTATTGCAACCCCACGCAACCCATAGTTGACCCGCAACACGTTGGCAGCCTGGCCATCTATGTACACGCGCCAGCCAGGATAGTCATTCTCGCTCAGCACCAGAATTGAATTTCCACTGGAGTGGGTCTGCAAATTCACCTGGTTCGGCTCGTAGGTGGTTATTTCCGCGCGCCCGGCTTCCGCCGGGGTTGCCAAAGGACTCGCCAATTCCGCCTCCACCAAAGCTGTGCGTAATGGATCCCACTTTGATCCGTCGGGCAGCAACCCGGTGCGAACTACTTGTAGTATCGAGTTTTCATCGAGCACTCGTGCATCCGACACCAGCCATGCCCGCGGCAAGGCCCGGCTATTCTCGTAGATGTTTACGTGGCGCCCCTGGGCCAGGAGTTTCCAGCGCTCGCTCGAGTTGTTGCGAGGATGGGCCGGTTCCGCCTCGGGTGACGTGCTTTCCACCTGAGTCAACTCGCGGCCAAGTGGGTACGATTTATTCTCGCTCGCATTTAAGAGTGAAATGCGAAAAACGGTCAACAGCAAGTTTGGCCATTGAGGTTGTGGCTCAAGCACGATTTCACCGCTTTCAATTGCCGCCATTTCCGGAAGCGCGAAGGAGGTTACATACGTGTGGCCCTTATATCTATACCTGGTGTCGCTGACGTCGTAGCTGGTCGCCACCACGGATCGTTTGTGTCGAATCCGGCCTCGAATGTCCGGGCGATCAAAGGCCCAGTCAGCGGTGTCCACGCCAGCGCGCAACATGAATTCGAAGGTGCGACCATCTCTCGCTTTTAAGCGGAGCCGTCCCACGGTCACGTTGTCTGGAACATCTTCCGCCCATGAAAGGTTCGTTAATAGCGCCACATGGTCGATTTCAACTGGTGGGACCGCAAACCGCAAACGCTTGTTCGCCCCAATATTCGGCAGCGCCAAATCGCTCTGGGCAAACATGAAGCCGTCATACTTCTCCGTTGCTGGTGGAAAATCCGGCTCGGTTGCGAAAGTGTCAGTGTCAGCAGGCGCGTCTGTTGCAACCTCTTCAGGTCGTTTCCGGATCGATAGAAGGTAACGCACGTTTAGTAGATCTATTTCCCGACTCAAGCCGCGAAGGCTGGCATCGGGATCAGTCAACTCGCCCCATAATTTCATTTGCCCCGCAAGCTGACTGTAACGCTCGAGCCCAAAACCATCGTAGCCCGCGGCGTTCTGAATGCCATACATCATGTAAACATCCGGCTCTGTCCACAGTACCCAGTCAGGCGAGCGCCGGGGTAAGGCCAAGGCAGCGGGCGCCGGATCAAATGCTTCCCTTGTGGTAAGAATTCTGTAACTGCCTGGATCATGAGGCGCCTTTTCGCGAAGCAGCTTGACTGTTTCAGGCACGCCCCAAAATTCCGCCGGGATTCTGCCACTCGACATGTACCATCCACTGGACTGACCCCACACCACCAGGTCGATCGCCAGCACCGCCAGCAACACTCCAGTCCTTCCGCGCCGTCTGCGTGCGAAGGCCCAAAGAGCCCACCCGCTGACGGCGGCAACCAGAATCGGCACGAACAGCTCAGGCGCGCGCAGGAAGGTGACGGGCGCCTGACGTGCCAGATGAAAATTCGCCGGTCGCCACCAGGTTACAACCAGACAAGTTAGCAGGAAGACTGAGCCGGCTACGATTGCGACTCGTTGCATCGCCTGCCTGCTTCCCCTCATCGCGGCCAGAGAAGTCAGGCCACGGCCGGCGAGCACCGCGATGGCAAAGTTGACTTCCATCAAGTGTCGCGCGGGAACTCGGAAGAGATTCAGAACCGGGACATAGTAAATGAGCTTGTAGAGGTATAGTGGGGCGCCACTACCGAATGCCAGCATCAGACAACCGAGCCCGGCAATCGCCCAAAATTTTGTGCGTGCGTCCGGTTTTAGTATCAGCGCAACCAGCGCCATCATGATCGCCAACACACCGGCATAGGCTATGTACTCGACATAAAACGCCTGCCCAATGTAAGGCGCGCGGAACAAGCGTCCATCGCCTCCGCCCATGATGTATGGAGCCAAAAAGGTCGATACGAAACGCCGTGGCATCGAGAACGAAACGAAGAAGTCGTAGGTGGCCGTGACGCGCAGGCTGTTGCGAAGCAATTCGAACGTCGGTACGATCTGCACCGCGGCAAGCAATAGACCAATCGATGTGAAAGCCAGCGAGGACAGATAACGCCGCCGCAGTGGGCGATCGGTAAGCGCCATCACGATGGCATAAGCTGCAACCAGCACTAACGAATAGGCTGAAGTTTGCTGATGTCCGGCGAAAACCTGGAGTGCCACCAGGGCGGCCAGGACCGCGCCCCGCGCGCGACAGCTATCGTGCGCATATCGTTCCAAAGCCCAAAGCACCCAGGGCAACATCGCAGCCGTGTGAACTATGTTGATGTGGCTGATCTGTCCTATGAGAAAACCACCCCATTGCCAGACGAGGCTGGTAGCCACGGCACCCGCTACCGACGCGCCCGTCCGGCGCGCGTAAAGGTAAGCGCCCGACGCTGCCACCATGTACGCCGAGATGACCATCAGGTCTGTGGCGACGACCGGAGAGAACACCAGGTAGAACCAGTTCAGCGGAAACAGCAATCCGCCCTGAGCTGCGGCCAGCAGCGGCATGCCGCCGAAGATGTAGGGGTTCCAGAGGGGCAAATATCCCGACCAAACGATCTGTGCTGCCGCGACCCGCAGGGGGACGTTGAAAAGCATGCCGTCGTCGGGACCCAGCACCAGGTGATTTAGTAACGCCGGCAGGAAATAGAAGATCGGCGCCACTGTAACTGTCAGCGCCGCAACATAGTCAGTCTTTATCCTCAGGCGAGGGTTGAATGAACCGGTCATTAGAAGGTCAGGAAAGTGTAGCGGGCGAAAGTTGGACTGTCGTGGCGCCCGGGCGCGTACTCGAAATGATAAAGCAGTTCGTCTTCGCGCGCCGGGCTGAAGTGGTGTGCGCCTGTCTACTGCTCTTGATGACCATAAATCTCTTCGCGGCGATCTCGCGCAAGAGCATTACCAATGATGAAATCGTTCATATTCCGGCGGGATACTATCATCTAGTCGCCGGAGACTTCCATCTCAACAATGAGCACCCACCGTTGGTAAAGATGTGGGCAGCGCTGCCGCTCCTTTTCATTCAGCCTGAGGAACCGCCGGCAGTAAAAGATCCGAACGAAAGCTTCATGGAGCGCACCTGGGGATTCCATCAGCGTTTCTGGCTGGCCAATCGCGCGAGGTTCGAATCTATCACTTTCTGGACGCGAGCGATGATGGTCCCATTTACACTTACTCTCGGCGCGTTGATCTTCATTTACGCGCGGAGACTCTTCGGTGAGACAGCAGCGCTCTTCGCCGTGGCGCTCTATGTTCTGGAACCTACCGTGCTCGCCCATGGACGCGTGGTCCATACTGATGTTCCGGCGGCGCTCGCCTACTTGCTCTTCTTTTTCGCACTGCACTCGTACGTTGATGCTCCTACTCTGAAACGCGCACTTCTACTCGGTCTCGCTTGCGGTGTCGGGTTGCTGACGAAGTTTTCAATGATCGTAATCCTGCCGGTCCTGGCGCTGGCAGCAGCCGCATTGTTCTGGAGGGCGTCTTTCGAGCGCGGTGGCAAGCGCGAGCGCGACACCGCCTTGGATGTATCGAGCGATAAGGAATCCAAAGCGCCGTCGCCGCTTCGCTCTGCCGGCGCACTCCATAATTTGCTGGGCCCGACGAGAAAGCAGTTTCTCATTCACGCGGTTCTGGTTGCGGGTGTCATCCTGTTCCTGGTCAACGCCATGTACGGTTTTCAAAGTCCCCCAATGGAAGCCTCGGACGTGCGTTGGATGGCGGCTAAGTCCGAGGCACTCTTTGGCATTTTGATTAAGGCCTTTGCGGTACTCTAGAAGGTAGTGCCTACATATTTCCTGTTC
>JBGTLE010000196.1:0-16968 GCA_041744295.1 Pyrinomonadaceae bacterium
GGCACACCGGGTGGAGTTGCGGTTGTCATTCGAGAAGGCGAGCGCGAGATTGGAACAGTAGTTACGGCAAAGAACGGAGATTTTGTCGTCTCTAAGTTGAAGCCCGGTCTTTACGGCCTGACGTTTCGTAAACCCGGATTAAGTGTAGGTACTATCGAGAGCGTTGAAGTTAAGGCCGGGAAGACCCGTTCGCTGGGAGATCGCCTGGTGCTGACCATTGATGAAGGCTCGATAGCTTTCATTCGCGGTAGCGTTTTCAACGCAGATGGACGTAGCGTTCCCGGAACCAAAATTGAAATCGCCCGAATTCTCGATGACGGCTCGGTAAAAAAACTTGACGGCCGGATCACCAGTGAAACCGGATCATTCGTTTTTCGGCTTATGCCCGAGGCAGCAAAGTATCGAATTACCGCCAAGGCAAACGGCGTTGAGCCGGTCAGTCAGGACGTAGCGGTTGACGGAGCCGCAGTTTATCGGGTAGCGCTATCGCTGCCGGCACCAGCCAAGTAGTCGTCGCCGGTGTTTTAAGTTTGTCCCGCTAGTTTCCGGCCTGCCAAAGTTTGTTAAGATTCCTTTGCCATGACCGCTGAAAATGAAGTGCGCGAAGAGTTCCTGACGGCCAGACAACTCGCAAAAGTCTTGCAGGTAAGCGAGGCGACCGTCCGCCGTCTCGCGCGCAAACGCCGCATTCCGTCAGTGCGCGTGACTCCACATATCATCCGCTTTCATCTGGACGCCGTTCGCGAAGCTCTGGATGTGCCACGCCATCGGATCAGACACGGCGAGTTCACCGAGCGTGTTGACGATGCTCAATTATCTTTTGACGATCTGTTGCTTAGCTGAAAACTAACGCGCAAGCTTCGGTGGCGTGAATTCCACCCAACCACCATTCTGCTTGACGTAGATTCGCGGTTGACGGATAGGAAACTTCTTAGCGAATGCAGGATTGCTGTTAAGAAATCGCCGCGTGGTGCCCTGGTCGCCAGTTGCTACTCGCCATTTCCCAGCCTCACGCACCAGATACTGCTGCACTACAATCTTGCCTTCGGTTTGAAACGGCTTTACAACTCGTCCATAAAGAACAGTGTCCACCACGGCTATGTCATTAGACACCCGCACGGCGCCCACTTCCATTCGATCCAACTCATACATGTCCTGTGCTCGCTTGAGCGCACTCGAAAAACGCTCGCGAGTCATCCGCGTACGTGAGGAGGAAGGCAGGAAATCATAGAGCGAGCCATAGTCTCTTGACTTCAATTGCTGAAACACTCTCTGCACAGTTCCTCGCACGTCGGCTTCGTCAGAGGCCTGTACCGGCATGACTGAGAAAAACGACACGGCGCAAATGATGCCCAGCGCCAATGCCTGAAATCTAGTTCTTCGCCTGATCTTCAATTTCTTCTTCTCCCTCGGTCTCGCGGTCCAGTGTTAGGTCCTTAAGTTGCGAACGATAATTCAGAAACCAGGCGACCAGGCCGATCGCAGCCACTACAAATGCGGTGTTGAACTCTCCGAGCCAGAGAAAGACCGCGGCGAGTGCAATCGCGACCCCAGCGATGATTAACCAAACAGACTGCATTAGCTTTGCGAGTCTCACTTTATTTGCACGGGAATCGACAAATCCAAAGTTCCCGGCGCGTAACACACCTGATCATCGCAAGCTTGGATGCGCAACTTGCCGGAAAGATGTCGCTCTCCCTTTTTTACCGTCTGATCTGACTTCAGCAAAACCTTAACCACCGTTTCGCCTTCATAGACCGCCAGCGGCTGTTTCTCAAAAGCAAACTGCCTGATGATCGGATTAGGGTAAACGATAAAGCCGACCGAAACTCCATCGCTCGCCGGAATCTCAATCTCGGTTGCCTTCAAGTAAGGAAAGGTCGGAGGATTTGCATTGACGTGATAGCCATTCTGTATCGTCAACCGAACGATCGCTTCGCCCGAGCCACCTGCCTTTATCTCGACCGGCTCGGGCGCTGCTTTTACTACGTCTGCTGAGTTGATCCGCTTCTCGTTTGTGTCGATGATCTGCGGCGCTGAGTTGGTGGTCGTCGTGCTGCGCGTGCAAGAAGTAAGCGAAGCGGCGAGCAGCAATGCCAAGGTGATTGTTTTGGTTATTTGTCTCATCAGTCTGCCGAAGATACTACCTCACTTACCAGGTGCAGTCGCTTCGAGCGGCGTACGAAGTAGCGAGCTAGTAGCGCGGCCGGCAGGCCAAAGAAGACTGCGATCGGGATCAACAGGATCACGAAACGGATCAGACCCAACACAATTCCGGTCGCAAGATCGACGCTGCTTGCGATGGCCTCACGGACACTGCGTCCAAAGCTGGAGGTGTTTACGATGATGGTCGTCGGCGTGCGCAGATTGATCGTGATCGTTGACAGGCTGGCGCGGTTCGCCAGGAAGCGCTTGCGGCCTTCGAGCTTTTCGATGTCACCCCGTACTTCAGCAATTTGCCGTTGCACGTCCATGGCGTCTGCAACCTTAGTTGCTTGCTTCATGATCTCGAGGAACTGAAGTTCGAGCGCTTTCTGAGTCTTTAAGCGGGCTTCGAGATCGATAAACTCTTCGGTCACGTCTTGACCCGTGATCTTTTCCTGCACGATGCGACCGCCGGTACCCCGAATCTGGCTGATCGCCGAATCGAACTGCGAAGCCGGAACTCGGACAACCAGGTTTATTGATAACTGCTGCCTGGACGGATCGACGTTTGTGGTTTCTGTTTGTTTCGCTTCGGAGGTAACCACAAAGCCGCCGGCAGCGGCAGCGATCGAACCGATTCGCTGTTGAGCTTCGATCGGCGTGGCGACTTCCAAAGTTAGTTCTGCGCTGCTGATGATCTTGCGATCCATTGCCTCGGCAACGGATTGAGACTGATCTACCTCCGTGAGGGATGTTTTTTCCAGCCGCACATCTTTTAGGGTATTTAGCTCGGCTGTCGACGCAGGTTCATTCACAGCGTCGCCTTTCATGGGAGAACTCCGATAGTGCTGACTACCGCAGCCGAGAAGTGAAACTGTAACCACGAGGATTAAGACAACGTTTAGTGATTTCATAGCTTTGGCCTCCTTTGATATCTGTCTTGAGAAAGAACGCTGGAGCCGGCGGTCGCTTGCGCGGATATGAAATAGATCCAGAGCCAACGTCAGAAGATAGCGAGAGGATGTAGGAGAAGGTTGGGTGGGTTAATGTCAGTTGCCACACAGGGAAGGTGTGGGCAGCACCACGATTGGTAAACGTTGTGGAGGAGAGGAATTGGCCGTTGCGCAGTGCGGAGCCTTTGGAGTGCGCTGACTTGTCAGCGCTTTGTAATGTGCAGTTCAGAGTTGCTTTTAGAGGACCGTTTTATCGCGACTTGACACCAAAGCTAACAAATCAGCGCACTCCAAAGACTCCGCCTTATGAGACTGGTCCAGTCTGTCACTCTGCGGCTTTACCGTCGGGTTTCTTGATTCCGAACTTTTCCAGCCGATATTGCAAGGTGCGAAACGTTAGCCCGAGGAGCTTGGCCGACTTCGTAATGTTGTAATCAGTCTGTTCCATCGCCTGCATGATTAGATCGCGTTCGACGTCTTCGAAACTAATTCCTTCCGGCGGAAGTTTGAAAGCCCCTTCTGCCGCTGGTCGCGCCTCTTGCCTAACTTCAAGTGGCAGATCCTCAACCGTAATCTGGTCCCCCTCACAAAGAAGGATTGCTCGCTCGATCGCCGATTCCAGTTGCCGGACATTTCCGGGCCAACTGTAGTTCATCATCAGTTTCCTGGTTTCAGGAGTCAGTCCTCGGACGAGACGAGAGGTGTTGCGAGTGTGCTTCTTGAGGAAGAAATCGATCAGCACGGGAATGTCTTCGCGTCTCTCGCGAAGTGGAGGAACGTCAACAGAAAGAACGTTGATGCGGTAGTAAAGATCGTCGCGGAACCTGCCGTCGGCAACCATCGCTCGCAGATCGCGATTCGTAGCTGCGATGACTCGGACGTCAACGTTGATCTCGTGAGTGCCACCGACGCGACGAATCTTTCTCTCCTGAAGTGCGCGCAGGAGTTTCGCCTGCATCGCCACGTCGAGCTCGGCGATTTCATCAAGGAACAACGTTCCGCGATCCGCGATCTCAAACAGCCCTTTCTTTTCAGCATGAGCGCCGGTAAATGAACCCTTCTCATGACCGAATAGTTCTGACTCAAGCAGGTTCTCGTTGATAGCCGCGCAGTTAACTGCCTGAAACATTTCCTGAGCCCGAGGCGACTGATTATGCGTTGCGCGTGCAATCAATTCCTTGCCCGTGCCTGACTCGCCGCGAATCAACACGGTGGAGTTTGAGCGAGCAACTTTGAGAATCATCCGCTTGACCGACTCCATTTCGGGCGAATCAGAAATGATGTCTGTGTCGAGCGCGTCCAGCTTATGGAGTGCGCGATTGATGGTCTCGAGTAACACATCCTTGTCGTACGGCTTTTCGAGATAATCGAAGGCACCGCGGCGCAAAGCTTCTTTGGCCGAATCAATCGACCCATGCGCCGTCAGCAGAATGACGATGATCGAAGAATCCTGAGCGAGCAGATGTTGCAGCAGTTCGAGCCCATCCATCCCGGTCATCTTCAGGTCGGTTAGTGCCAAGTCAAATCGCCGGTCTTTGGCGAACTTGATGGCTGCTTCGCCCGACGCCGCAGTGGTAACGTCATAGCCTTCTTCCGAGAGGATCATCTCGAGAATTTCACGCTGCGATTTTTCATCGTCTACGACAAGTATGCTTTTGCGCGCCATAGTTGAAAGAAAGGATGAAGGATGAAGGAGGAAGGATGAAAGAATCAACGAGCGTTGACTCTTAATTCATCCCTCATCATTCATCCCTCATCCTTCCAACCGTCCTTTCGTTCGCTGGTAAAGTAATTTTGAAGGTAGTGCCGCTTCCCACTTTGGAAACCACGGCGATGGTGCCACCGTGATCGTCAATGGCTTTCTTTACAATAGCGAGACCCAAACCTGTGCCCGTTTCCTTGGTCGAATAATACGGCTCAAACAGTTTCGAGATGTCCTCGTCCGCGATGCCACGCCCCGTGTCACTGATCTCAACTTGAACTTGGTCGTGCTCCGCCGCAGAGATTACAACGGCAAGGCTGCCGCCCGAGCCATCGATTGCCTGCAGCCCGTTAATCAACAGGTTCGTAAACACCGAATGAAGTGCCTCTCGATCCGCCATCACCGGTGGTACTTCACCTTTCTGCTCAAGCCGAGTTGTGATGCCACTGTCGGCTGCTTGTACTTCAATCATCCTCAGAACATCTTCCGCTTCTTCGCGGATGTTAGTCGGACGCAGTTCCAGACTCGAAGGTCGAGAGTATTTCAGAAAATCGCTGATGTGACGATTGATGCGCGCAACTTCCTTCTTCAACTGTTCGGCGAGCTGCAGGAACTTTTCGCGTCTGGTCTCATCAGCTGGTGCGAAAGATGATCTGAGATGGTCCAGCGTCAAATTTATGTAGTTGAGCGGATTGCGAATCTCGTGGGCGATGGCGGCCGCCAGGCGTCCAACCACAGCGCCCTTCTCAGCCTGGTGTAATTGCGCTTCGAGTTCACGGGTGCGCTCGAGCTTCGTGGTCATTTCATTGAAAGCGGAAGCAAGCGCGCCGATCTCATCGCGGCGTTTTGAGAACACCCGATATCCAAAGTCGCCCGCCGCAACTCGTCGTGCTGCCACCGAAAGGTCCTTAATCGGACGAGTAAAACGCCACACGAAATAACCGGTCACCAACGTTGTCAGCAACAGCAACAGCAAAGTGTAGAAAGCAGAGCGCAAAGCCTCGCGCTCGAGGATGTTTGTCAGGGTGCGAGCTGAACCGAGAACCACGATCACATATCGTCGTCCTTTATCTGTTTCGACGGGGAAGTAAAACGCTCCCGGATCCCCGGCTGTCGTTGGTCCAGAGATGGAAAGTCCCGCCGGCAGTTGTTCATCTGAGTCGGGTAATTCCACGGCGCGACTCAACGCCGGTAGCTGCACATCTTTTACGTGAATGTACCGAGGCGTCCCATCGTCATTCTGTTGCGGCGCGTATTCCCTCATCAGACTGTCGCGAATATTGCCCTGATCATCCACTACCAGAACGTTCCTCACGCGACCGGTTTGCTCGCCCAGTAGAGGCTGGTTTCGCATCTGATCAAGGTACTTATCGCTGGCAAAACTGTTAACCCCAAGGGCTACTCCCGCCATAATCGCCTGTTCCTGCTCAACAATCCGGTGGGCATTCTTTCGTACAGAGCGGAGATTGACGTAGTACTGAACACCCAGGGTCAACCCGAGCAGTACGGCCAACAGGAACAGCAAGCGCGCCCGAAAACTTTCAGTGAAGCGAGGCATTCTCATTGCAATATAAGAAGGGATTCAGCAGCAAAGCGTTGTCGCTTTTGCGGGGTGAGCAGACGAATCTGAAAGTCACATGCGCGAAATCTGTACAATAGATTACTTTTCTGTTGCCGCTTTTCTCCGGCTGATGGTATATTTGCCCCGGTCTCAAATCAATGTCCCCAGGGACCGCCATTTAGGGAACAACTCCCACCTCTAATGTTTGCAGTAAACGAAGGTCGCAGAAATAAGGACTTTTAGGAGAGCTTTTGATTACTCCCAACTCTGCAAAGTTTGGTTTTCACCAGGAGGATGGGCGCGGCAATAATTGTTGTGCCGACGACAAGCAGGCGCCCGAGCAGGTTCAAGCATCTTCACCGTTAAGGTGAGCAACAATCCCTAGAAAGGTAAGTAAGCCCTGATGACTTTGATCAAGCATTCCCCTAAGTACTTTCGTTTCGCCATAATCCTGTCGATTCTTATTCTCCTGCCTCTCTCCGATACGGTTTTTGCTAAAAAGAAATCCACTTCGTCACGCCAAAAGGCTTCACGCACTCAGAAGAGCAAGAAAGCTTCGGCGCGAGTGCGATCCACTCGCGGTCGCAGTCGTGGTGAAGTTGCTCGCGGTCGGCGCGGTCGAACTCACACTCGTCAGCTAAGTGCCCGCGAACTGCGCCGGCAACGCCAAAATGTCGCCCGTGAGCAAAGCGCGTCTCTGAAGGCCCTCGAGCGCAGATTGCGTCGGCCGTTGACGAAGCGCGAACGCAATGCGGAGTTACGTCGAGTTGCTTCCCGGAACCGTCGTGATTCGCTCGCTGCCAGACGTCGTGCAGAAGCCGCGCGTCGTGCCGCGATCGCTCGTCAACGTGCGATTGAGCAGGCGATGCGCAATGAAGCGCAAAACTATATCGCTCTGGACAACACTGTCGGCGAGGATCCTGAGGTTCGACGTGCAGCGATTAAGGCGTTGGGCCATCACGCCGGCACTGTCGTAGTTATGGATCCGATGACCGGCAGAATCTACTCCGCCGTGAATCAGGAATGGGCCTTCCGACGCGGATTTAAACCGTGTTCGACGATTAAGATTGTCACCGGTCTCGCCGGCCTGAACGAAAAGGTTATCGATCCGCTGGATACTGCAGCGGTATCGGATCGCTATAGCATTGACCTTACCGACGCCCTCGCCTACTCAAACAACACCTATTTTCAGCAGGTTGGTTCGAAGATTGGCTTCGAAAAAATGGTCGCCTATGCGCGCCAGCTTGGCCTGGGTGAGAAAACCGGAGTTAACGCCGCAAATGAATACGCCGGGCAAGTGCCGATGGATAAGGCGCGTTCACTCGGTCGCATGTGGTCTCACGGTGACGACTTTGAAGTAACCCCGCTCCAGCTTGCGACACTGGTTTCGGCAATGACCAATGGCGGAAAACTGCTGGCTCCTCAGGTTCCGAGAACGCCGCAGGAAGTTGCCAGGTTCAAACCGACAGTGCGACGCGAGCTCACGATTGAACAGGATAACTATCGCCGGATGGTGCCGGGAATGGTTGGCGCGGTGAATTATGGTTCTGGGAAAAAAGCCTACGATCCGCTGCAGACCGTGGCAGGCAAAACCGGAACCTGCATCGGCAACGGATCCTGGCTTGGCTTGTTTACTTCTTATGCACCACTCGCAAATCCTAGGCTTGCCGTAGTGGTAATCGCTCGTGGCTCAGACGGCCGCAAACATTTTCCTGCTGCTGTCGCCGGCCAAATCTATCGCGAACTGAACAGCCGTTTTGGCACACCGGTTAATCTGCAGATAGCCACTACCCCAGCGGCAGACGATCCAAAGGCAGCAGCACTCAACGAAGAAGAGCAGGACGCTGCCGAAGCAGAAAGTGCGATGGAAGGTGAGGTTGAGGCTGCGGCTGCGGCTGCGGCTGCACCAAGCACAGCTGAAGGTGGTTCGGACGAGGCAGCCAAAACCACGGCCACCCAGGTGACGGCTCCCGTTAAGCAGCAACGAACGCCAACCAACGTGAAGCCGGTCCTGATGCCCATCGAACGACGAAACTCCGATGCACAAAAAGTGGTTGCGCCAAGAGCGAACCAGGACACGACACCGGCGTCTCCGTCGTCCGATGGTCGACCTCGGCGCGCAAAGCCTTAATCGACATCGCATCGTTGCCCAAAATCCATTGCGCCGGGATCAGCACTCCGATCCCGGCGCAAACTTTTTTCACATCTCGCGTTTAGCAATCCTCACCGGCCTTGACAGGTCAAAAGAGTTGCAGGAATATTGCGACGTTCTTTTAATCCGCCCCCGCTTTAATGCTCACTTCTTTGCTTGGCTGAGTGCCGAAAAATCGGCAACGACTCAAACCGAGTTTGCATCTTATTGTCTCGTTCGTAGCCTCGCCCGGGCTGGCTCATGGGCTTCGCGAGAAAGTGGATAAGATAAGTGGAAGATAAGGTCTTGGAGGTTCGAAAAAAGCTAATGAAGAAAACTATCGGGTTACGGGCAGTAAGCGCCGGGTTGGCACTACTCGCCTTTTCAGTTTTTGCTAGTGCTAAGGCTGCGACAATGACGCAGGATCAATGCACGCCTGAGAACAAGCTTGCTTGGTATAACCAGTTTCGGGAAACTTTCAAAACAGACCAGGTAAAGGCCAAAGAGGTGGCCTCAAAGTATTTGGCCTGTCCCGCCGTCGCCGGCGAAGAACAGATAACAAGCTATTTGAAGAACTTTGTCACTCTCTATGAAAAGGCCTCCCGCAAAGGGCAGGTTACAGACTTGGTTTTCAACAAGAAAGATTATGTGAAGGGTATCGAACTAGGTAAACAGGTGATTGCGGAAGAGCCTGATTATCTTCGGACCTACATCGATCTTGGCTACGCAGGTTACTCCCTTGCGCTGACGAAGAACACCACTTATGTAAACGACGCGCTGAATTATTCGAAGAAAGCGCTGCAAATGATCGAAGCCGGGACGGCCCAAGAAGACTGGAAGCCTTTCGTCAGCAAGGAGGAAACACTTTCCTGGCTGAATTACATCGTAGGCAGTTTCACGATTGCGACTGCGCCAGCCGATTCAATTCCTTACTTCATCAAAGCCGCGACCATCGAGGGGCCTTTTAAGAAGACGCCCCAAACCTACGTTTATTTGGGACAGGCGTATGAAGTTGGGGTCTATGCAAAACTGTCAGACGAGTACAAGCGGCTTTACCTGGAGAAGGACGAGACGCCCCAAAGCAAATTGGCCTTAGCCAATATCAATCAGGTGGTGGAGCGGATTATCGACGCGCACGCTCGCGCGGTGAAGCTTGCGGCTGACGATCCTAAGAATAAAGCATTGAAGGACGAGTCAATGGTGAGTCTGACCCAGTGGTACAAGTATTTGCATCCCCAGGATCCTGAAACCAAGGTGAATGATCTGGTCGCGACAATCTTGACCAGACCATTGCCTCCTCAGCCGACTCCACTGACCAGTCTCCCGGCGGCCGCACCGAGTGCAAGTCCGACCTCAGGAAACGGCTCGACGGGTGCGGCAACGTCGTCAGGTAATCCGACCTCGGCGTCGCAGGCAGCTGGCGCCACTACGACGACTCCCGTTAAGCCTGCGGCAACAACGCCACCCAAACCCCGAAGACATCACCGCGGCTGACGAGTATCCCAGACTCGGCCGAAGTTTGCGCCGGAAGCATTGTCACCAGAGGGACGATGCTTCCGGCGTTTGTTACAATTGACCCCGCTTTGAAAGTTCCTGAATACACATCACCTGACCTCGATCGGCTTGAGACCATTCTGAGGTATCAATTTCGGGATCGCGCTTTGTTGGAACGTGGCGTCACACATCGCTCGTGGGCACACGAGCAGGTAGCGCCCGGAGCCGGTGATGAGGTGCGCCAGCTTCACAACGAAGCGTTGGAGTTTCTCGGAGACTCGGTGCTCGGTTTAGTCGTTGCCCACTACCTCCTTAAAGCATACCCAACCGTAACTGAAGGTGAGCTCTCGCGGATGAAGCATCGGCTGGTAAGTGCGCCCACGCTTGCAGAGGCTTCCCTGCGCTTAGGCTTGGGAGAGTTCTTACGTTTTGGCCGCGGCGAGGAGAAGAGTGGTGGTCGGCAAAAAAATGCGCTCCTGGCTGATGTCTTTGAAGCGATAACCGGTGCGATCTTCCTGGATGGAGGATTCGAAGCAGCGACGAACTTCGTCGAGTTATCGCTCGATCCAGAGCTTATACAATCGAGTCCGGCGGCAGCGGCACAGGCGGACTTTAAAACTATGCTTCAGGAGAAACTGCAGGGCGAACACTCTCCTGCGCCGCGCTATTCCGTAGTCGAGACGGATGGTCCGCCCCATCGCCGTACGTTTAAAGTTGAGGTCCATTGGGATGGCGGTAGCGTTCGCGGAGAAGGTCACTCAATCAAGACTGCCGAAGCAGCTGCCGCAAGAGAGGCGCTTGAGTTGATAAGAAGCGGTCTGGACAACCAGCCAACAGACAATTGCTGATTGCTAGAAAGCTAAACTTGACCACCAGCAATTACGTATCTAGGATGATTTCACATGAAGCGTAACCCCGTGATCGAGCAATCAAAGACCAAGCCCGCAGAAAAGACCGAACGCCGGTCCTTTTCAATCGCTAAGATCTTCAGTCGAAATGGACACGACCAGCTGCCAGAGCCGCCGAATTCGGTAGGGCCACCGAAATCAATCTTGCGCGAGTATTTTGAGTCGGCAGTAGTCACCGTGATCATGGCGTTGTTTGGGATGACGTTCATCGTGCAAGCGGTGAAGGTCCCGACTGGCTCTATGCAGAACACGATTACCATTGGTGATCACCTTCTGGTCAACAAGTTCATCTTCGCACCGGGCAAAACTCTTCCCTTTTTGCCGCAACGGGAAATCAGGCGCGGCGACATCATTGTGTTCAAGTATCCCGGCAATAAGTACGATCCTCGACGTGATGATCGGCCAGACAACAAACCAATCACTACCAACTACGTGAAACGCGTTATCGGTATTCCAGGCGACCACATTCGCATCGAAGGCCGCAACGTGCTCGTCAATGGACAGGTTCTGCCCGAGCATCGCATTGAAGCAGTCGATCATAATGACAGAGCCCCGCTTGAGATCGAGAACAATCCTGAACGTAAACCTGAAGAGAGTTATGACGTCTTCTGGCGTCCGGATTTTGTTGCCGAGGATTACGACATCTTTAAACACGAAGGAAAAGACGGCGAGATCGTAATTCCGGAAGGGCGCTACTTCGTTATGGGAGATAATCGTAACAATAGCGAGGACAGCCGTTGGTGGGGATTTGTGCCGCGCGAGCTCGTCATCGGTCGCGCAATGTTTGTCTATTGGTCTTACGACGAGAGCGCCCCATCGAGCGGTTTCTTCCCAGTCGACTTCTTCAAGAATACGCGTTGGAGTCGCACGGGAACGATGGTGAAATAGCCGCCTGCCTTGGCTCACGCGAAAAGCTGTGCCTCCGGCGCGAGTAGTCTTGAACGCTCGCGCCAATTAGTAAGCCCCCTCCGTCTCGGTTCCCTCGAAACTGAATACTCAACAAACGGAGCCAATCGATGCTCAGCATGTGGCGTTTGTCAGGATTGACGTGGGGAGAACTGCTCAAGAGAGTTTGGCAGCAGATCAATGGAGACGACATCTTTGGCCGAGCGGCCCAACTCGCATACTACTTTCTGCTGGCCCTGTTTCCGTTGCTGCTCTTCCTCGTAACGCTGCTAGGCTATTTGGCCTCCGCGGGTTCGGAACTGCGTGAGGATCTCGTAACCTATCTGGCGAGGGTGGCGCCTTCCTCAGCGGTAGACCTGATACACGCAACGCTCAACGAAGTCAGCAGTGAAAAAGGCGGTGGCAAGCTCTCGTTCGGAATATTGGCTGCGCTGTGGGCAGCCTCAAACGGAATGGGCGCAATCAGCGAAACCTTAAACTCAGCTTACGACGTTGAGGAAACGCGGCCGTGGTGGAAGGTCCGGCTAATTTCTGTTGGCCTGACGGTGTTGCTCGCGATTCTGATTATTACGCCGCTCGTCATAATCTTGTATGGCGGTAAGGTCGGCGACCTAATTGCTGCCGCGGTTGGACTGGGAAACGCGTTCAAGATTGCCTGGCAGATTCTGCAATGGCCGATCGTCTTTGCGTTTCTGCTGACTGCATTTGGCTCGATCTACTATTTTGCACCCAACCTCCGTAATCCCAAGTGGCGTTGGATAACTCCCGGTTCGGTGTTGGCAGTGGTGCTGTGGCTTCTGACTTCGTTTGGATTTCGCGCTTATCTGCACTTTTTCGACTCTTACAGCGCAACATACGGCTCGCTTGGGGCGTTAATCATTCTGATGCTTTGGTTTTATCTTACGGGGGTTGCCATACTGGCTGGCGGCGAGCTCAACTCAGAACTAGAACGAGCTGCCAAACAGGCGCGGGCTGGAGTTTGATCAAGTGAAAGTGGTGCTCAAACAAAACGTAGTTGTTAGGACGCTGGGCGCGATTCTATTCGGTATCTTTCTAGTGCTGACAACGGGCACAAACGTGCCGGCACAGAAAGGCGTTACTACAAAGAAGAGTGCGCTGCCGGCGAAACCTGTTAATCAGTTAGCCCTCTTGCGCGAAGAGTTTGTAAAAGCTACGAAAGAATACAAGGCGGGTCTTACCAAGCTGCTGGCGATTTACGAGAGCAACACGCGCAAAGAAGAGGACCGTTTGACGCAGTCCCGAACGTTGTACAACGAGGGACTGATCTCAAAAACGCAACTCGACGAGCTAGAGAAGAAAGTCGCTGACGCAAACGATCAAGTCAGTCAGACCAGGCAACAGTTGGAAACCGCGGACACCCAAATTGCGAACACTCTGGTTGAAGCCGAAGCTGAAGCGAAGATTGCAAAATCAGGAAAGCTAGCCCGGGGAGCACTCGTCAGGACCACTTCTTATATTCGTTTCAAGGGATCGGACTCTTGGTCGCTGGCTGATGCGTGGAAAGTGCAGCGGTTCTTCCTGGACAACTTCAAGCGACCTTTGCCAATCGCTGTATTCGGTCAGGGTGCGGTTCACGATCGCTGGCGATTGGATCATCGGAACTCAATGGATCTCTCAATTCATCCAGACGGTGCCGAGGGGCAGGTGCTGATTAACTTTCTTCGGTCCAATGGAATTCCTTTCCTGGCCTTTCGAGAAGCGATACCCGGAACTGCGACTGGACCACACATCCATGTGGGCCGCCCGTCACATCGATACTAAATCCAACCTGACGAATAGATGCGGAGGTGACTATTGCGCGGAAGAGAAGCTGCGGTAGCTTTCGGTCTAGTGCTGATCTTTTCGATGCTGGCACTGGGACAGAAACCAAACCAGGCGATGAGGAGTGTTGACCTTTCGCTGGGTCGCGAACAAGCGTCTCAATTTGCGAAGCTGGCCTTGAAATGCGTCGCGAAAGAGTTCCCTAACAAACCGGAACACGTCATAAATGAAAGTCAGGACGTGAAATCCCCGAAAGCACTTCACCCGGCTTTTTACGGCTGTTATGACTGGCATTCGTCTGTGCATGGGCACTGGATGCTCGTGCGACTACTAAGGCTTTTTCCAGACCTTGCCGAAGCCCAGCAGATTCGTACTGCCCTGAATGAAAATCTCTCCGTGAACAGCATTCGCGGAGAAGTTGCTTATCTTGAACAGCCGAATCGACAATCGTTTGAACGCACCTACGGCTGGGCATGGCTGCTCAAACTCTCTGAAGAACTACATTCGTGGGAGGACCGGGATGGAAAAGTTTGGGCGACGAACTTGCAGCCGCTCGCTGATGCACTCGTGAGTCGTTACCTGGATTTCCTGCCGAAGCAGAACTATCCGATCCGCACCGGAGTTCATCCGAATACTGCGTTTGGTCTGGCTTTCGCGTTTGATTACGCCGTTGCCAGGAATCACGAAAAGCTCAAGGAATTAGTTGGGGAGAGAAGCCGGAAATATTTCGGAAAAGATGTTAACTACCCAGCAGAGTGGGAACCGGGCGGGGAAGATTTCTTTTCGCCGGCCTTGATGGAAGCCGACTTGATGCGGAGAGTGTTTGCGCCGGCAGCTTACCGCGAGTGGCTGAAAGCTTTCCTTCCGGCTCTCTGGAACAACCCGCAGTATTTAATGCAGCCCGCGGTGGTTACGGATCGGAGCGATCCCAAACTGGTTCATCTGGATGGATTGAATCTTAGCCGGGCCTGGACCATGCGAAGCATTGCCGCGGCACTACCAAAGAACGATTCCGCGAGAAGAGTGTTGGCTGACGGCGCCAAGCGACATGCGCGAGCAGCACTCGCACATGTTGCCAGCGGCGACTATGCCGGGGAGCATTGGCTGGCGTCTTTCGCAGTGTATCTGCTGTCAACACCAAGCCCCGAGTAACTAACTGTGGTTAGCGTGAATCAGCCGGCGCATCCGGTCGGAAAACAGCACGTCCATCTTCTGCGGTTCGATCAGTGCTGTGACCTCGCCGGGTCCAAAGATAGGATGCAGAATCGTTTGACCAGCGCGATATGCGCGAGTGCGATCGTAAGGAGTGCCGGCGCTTTGCTGACGACGCTGGCCCGTAGGAGCATTGCTCTTAAACGTTCCTTTGGTGCCGCACTTCGGACAAGTGACGCGAGAGATTTTTCCAGTTTTGGTTAGCGATGCGATGACGTGCCCACGCTCTTCGCCACAGGGCACGCAGAATTTTTCTACGCGATCGCCAACGACAAATGGTGCTTTTTCGATAGGTTCACTAACTGCTTCTGGTGTCTTAGTCACGATTTATTTCCTTGCTTATTTGTACCGATAGGTAATGCGACCGCGGGTCAGGTCATAGGGCGACATTTCCACACTTACGCGATCACCAACGAGAATGCGAATGCGATTTTTACGCATCTTGCCTGAAATTGCTGCCAGTACTACATGCTCAGTATTGTCGAGCCGGACTTTAAAAAACGCGTTAGGCTGCTTGTCGATTATCGTGCCCTCCGCTGGAATCAGATCATCCTTTGCCAAATGGGTTCTCCTTTACAAAGTGGGTTAAGGAAGGAGGTGACAAACCCTATCACCTCCATTGTGATTATCTGGATGCGCGCCGCGGTCTAAATGAACGGGTGAAAGCTGCGCTGCCGCGCTTTGCTGTACCGAAAGGTTTCCGCTCTGATTCACTCTTGGTGCCGCCAAATCCTGGCAACACGACACGCTCGACTGCTTGTCCCGTCAGCCGCTCGATCGCACGCATCGAAAGCTCATCGACCGGAGTAACGATAGTAATCGCCCGGCCCTGGTTGCCTGCTCGGCCAGTGCGTCCGATTCGATGCACGTAGTCCTCAGGTGCGGCGGGGACGTCGTAGTTGATCACGTGCGATACGGCATCAACATCCAATCCCCGCGCGGCAATATCGGTCGCGACCAAAACCCGAGTTTTGCCATCTCGAAAGCCACGCAGAGCAGCTTCGCGTTGCGACTGTGTGCGATCAGCGTGAATGCGATTCACACTATGATCTCGAGCCGAGAGAATATGTGATAACCGTTCGGCGCCGCGTCGGGTTCGCGTGAACACAAGCACGCGTTCAAACCGCTCACGTTCCAGCAAATCCAGCAGCAGAGCCGTCTTGGACTCCTGTGCCACCGGATAGGCAGTCTGGGTGACCATCGCTGCTGCTTTGCCACGCTGAGTGACCTCAATTAGCGTGGGCTGCTGCATAGTCGAACGGGCCAACTTTTCGATCTCAGATGACATGGTAGCCGAAAACAGCAGTGTCTGTCTTTTCGCCGGGACCATTGAAAGCACGCGACGAATCGCCGGCAAAAATCCCATGTCCAGCATGCGATCCGCTTCATCAAGGACCAGCGTTTCCACTTTGGAAAGATCAACCGAACGTCTTTCAGTTAGATCGAGGAGTCTTCCAGGGGTCGCGATGATAACCGTAGCGCCCTTCTGCAAGGCTTCGATCTGTTTCGGGAGACTGGTGCCGCCTATCAACGTCACACTACGGTGAGTTTTAGCCAGATTAAGTTCTCGATAGTTCTTTTCAATCTGCGTTGCTAGTTCGCGAGTTGGCGCGAGAATAAGTACGCGAGCTGGAGAGCTATGGTTACGTTTGGACCGGCCCCGGGCCGAAGTAGCAGCAAGGGCCTCAGGCCCCGAAAGCTGCTGAATAATCGGCAGTAGAAATGCGGCTGTCTTACCTGTGCCGGTTTCGGCACAGCCGATCAGATCACGGCCGCTCAGTATCACCGGAATCGCTTGTTGCTGAATCGGTGTTGGTTCGGTATATCCAAGAGACTCGCAGCTCCGCAGTTGTGCGGCTGCCAGTCCCAGTTCAGAAAAATTCATATGTTCCTTTTGCGCCTCAGCCAACCATTTCAGGGAGAGCGCGTTGTTTAGTAAAGCTGTTGGGCGTTTGTTCAGGCCCATCAATTAGCTTAGGTATTCGAAGTTTAAAAAACATGCTTGGGTGGCCGCCAATGAATTCGATTCGAACCATCACGCGGCCACGACCAAGCACAGGCATCTCAGAAGCGCCTAATGCCGAAGCATTACCAGCGCGGTTCGCGATTGCCACCGCCGCCGCCGTAGCCGCCGCCACCGCCACGGTTTCCACCGCCGCCGTAACCGCCGCGTC
>JBGTLE010000197.1:0-13501 GCA_041744295.1 Pyrinomonadaceae bacterium
CCCGCGAAACGCGCTGCCCCCGTAGCCTAGCAATTCGATCTGTTCGAACACGGTACTCATAGCGCCATGCAATGGTGGTCCGCCAGGGAAACAGTTGGGCCAGCCCTTCTTGTTTTTTGTGTTGGTCAACATCTGGGCCCATTTGCTCAGCGCCGTCAGGCCAAAATTCGCGATCCCCAGACCCTCGAGCATTTGACTGCACGTGACCCGAATTCGATCTGACAAGGCTTCGCGCAGCTGGGGTTTGGCGGTCGCCTCGCTGATCACCACCGTACGGAACCTGGGAGCGTAGTTTGAATTACGCGCCTCGGTAAGCTCCTCCATGCTCATCCGGATCACGCTGTCGCCTAAATCCCCAACAAGTACGTCATCGCCTTCCATTCCATACACCACCACCTGGTGATAAGCGTTGGGTTTACCCGACAGAAACATGTACGGCAGCTTTGTGACCTCAACCCAGACGATGGGGGTGAAACCGTCGTTCAGGATCTTTACCAAACTCTTTGTTGCGGCGGATGGCGATGAGGAATGCCGTACGTCGGCGGTAGCGCCCCAACCCGCGGTCATCTGTAACGTGAAGTACGGAGTGTCACCCTCTTTCGCGTGGATTCGGTAACCGATGTAAACCGGATGCCCGCCATGCATATCAAAGAGGAAATAGGCGCACCCAATGCCGCCACCCAGTCCGAACAGGATTTCCTCGGTGCAGAGATCGCTCGTACAAGCGTCGCGCTGAATCAACACATTTCGCAGCGTGGCAGATTCGGGTTGACGGCCAGCCACATGTTTTTTCGCGGTTACCGTTTTTGTACTCATGACACTATAGATATCACTCCTGGTGAGCTGTTGCTATTGTTTTGTTCGCGAAGCGATTCAGGGCTTGCCAAGCGATACGCCGGACTAAAGCTGCGTCTTGCGGAATTCGCGTCCTGTAGTTCTGAGGGATACGCGCTACCGATCGCTTTTTCGAGAGCCCGCGAAGTGGTTTGAAGGTTCGATACCGTGTTGCCGATGTCGCCCAACATACACCGACTTCACGCGAGAACCCTCGCGCTCTTTGCGGTAATAGTATTCGCGTGAACCAGCACTGTGCGCTTTCGACCACCGCTCACAGATCGCCAGCGACCCGCTGCTCGACCTTAGAATCAATCTGAGATAAATCGACCTCACCCGATAGCCGCCCTGCTCTTTGCGTTAGGAGTATTGGGTTGTTTTCTTTGCTCTCGCCCATTTGTGCTACACCCTCAACCCATGCCCCGCTTTTTTTTTGAGCAAAACGCAACATAGGTTTCCTGCTTCGCGTACCTACGACGCAGACTCGTTGCCGAAAACCGTTGAGACCACTAAACACGGGCGAGTCCTGCCTGAGGGACTATGGATGAACGCCATCGAAGTTGAAGGCCTTTCCCGAACTTTCCACAGCCTGCGAGCTGTGGACAACATCTCCTTCACAGTAGAAGCGGGTGAGATATTCGGCTTTTTGGGCCATAACGGAGCAGGCAAGACAACTTCAATCCGGATGTTAACCGGCCAGTTGCGACCCACCGCAGGGAACGCACGAGTCGCCGGTTGTGACGTGATCACGGAGCAGCGACGGCTCAAACCGCTCATCGGAGTTGTTTCCGAGAAGCAAAACCTCTACGAACGAATGTCCGGCCGAGAGAATCTCGCTTTTGCTACGCGACTTTACGCCACTGGTAGTAACCGAATAGACGAGGCGCTGGATCAAGTTGGCCTGCTCGATCGGGCCAAAGATAACGTTCGCAATTATTCCAATGGCATGAAGCAACGGCTGCTGATTGCTCGCGCGCTACTTCATCGTCCACAGATAATCTTTCTCGACGAGCCGACCAGTGGATTAGATCCCGTAGTAGGACGGGATATTCGTCGTCTGGTCCTGGAACTCTCTCGCCAGGGAGTCACGATCTTCCTCACTACTCACTACATGGAAGAGGCGGACCAGCTTTGCGGTCGGGTAGCCTTCATAAGCGAGGGACGGATTGTCGCCCTGGATACACCCGACAATTTGAAGGTGGCCCACGGTCAAGAATCTCTCAAAGCAACACTTCACAATGGACAGCAGTTGACCATCGCTTTAAGCGATGATGGCGCGGGAAAGCAGTTAGCAGAGTTGTTAAGCACCAGGCAGATCAGAACGTTGCACTCGAGCGAAGCCACACTCGAGGAAGTCTTCATTCAGATAGCCGGAAGGAGGTTGTCTGATTGAACTACCGTGTTGTAGCTGCCATCGCACAGAAAGACATCGTTGATGCCATTAGAAATCGCTATCTCCTTTTTGCTCTGCTGACGCCGTTACTCGTCGCGATCTTCATTCGCATGTTCCTGCCTGGCATCAGCAGCGTGCAGACCCTCACGATCGTGGTGCATGATCCATCTAACTCTAGTCTTGTCGCTCAGTTGCGCTCCAACCCACAGGTAAAGTTGGTAGAGACGGGTTCAGCAGCAGCTGTCGAAGGCGAAGTTGAGAAAAGCAAAGCTGCCGGCGGGGTGGCAGCGCCGACAAACTTCGATGCAGATGTAGCTGCTGGTAAACAGCCAGAACTTAACGTCTACATCAACAACAAGAAGAACATAATCGAGCAGGCCACCTTCAAGATCTTGTTGGAACGGCAGGTGACCTCACTAGTGCAACATCCAGTACCAGCGCGAATAAGTTGGATTGAGGTTCCGAAAGACGCGAGTTCTCAAATTGGGCGTGGAACTGACCTCAACCAAATGCTCATGCCCTTGCTGCTGTTACTCGCATTCGGTATGACCGGAGCGCTAGTAGTGCCGTTGCTGCTGGTGGAGGAGAAAGAGAAGCGCACGCTGGATTTTTTACTGACTTCGCCTGCAACGCTAACTGAGATAATCGCGGGCAAAGCTTTAACCGGCGTCGTTTATAGCGTGCTGATCGGGGGAGTCTTGTTGGCTCTCAATTCCAAGATGATTGGCAACTGGCCGCTGACACTATTGACGACTCTGTTGGGGCTAACGTTGATTGTAGCGATAGGATTGGTTATCGGAAGTGTTTTCCAAACCACGATGCAGGTAAACACGTGGGCAAGCTTCGTCCTGCTGGTACTCCTTGCGCCGAGCTTCCCTTTACCGAATTCGCCGCCGGTGTTTGCAGGAGCGATGCGTCTTATTCCGACGTACTACTCCGTTGAGGCGCTGAAATTGGCTATAGGCGGAACTACTCTGTCGCGGATATGGGTGCACCTGATTGTCGTATTGGCATGTACTCTGGTTGCATTTGCGGTTGCGATTTGGGCGCTACGACGCGGACAGAATTAGAAGCCCCCCAAAACTCCGCCACGCGGCCTTGCACAAAAAGTCGGTACACGTTGAAGCTGGATTGTAAGAGGCAGCCAGGTCAAGTCTGGTCGAGACGTCGCTCAGTGAAGTCTCGAGATGATGCTTAAAACAGGCAATCGGCGCACGAAATCGCTTGTCTCTGAAGAACCTTTCGTGGCCCACCATCCAAAAGATTGGGGGATGCAAAAGGACGTCACCGTCTCCGGCAACGCCCTTCTGATGTGTTCTAGTTTCTGCGTCCTACTGGTCATCTAGCCGTCTTTGCTCCGAAGCGCCTTGCGTCGTCTACTAACCTTCAGCGCCATTCCCGCTAGTCCGGTGCCGAGCAGCACCATCGTCGTCGGTTCGGGGATGGGAGCCCCCCGAGATTCAAAACCCACATAGTTACCAAAGAACAGGTTGGTGCCATACTGATCGAGGACGCCATCGTTTCCCGGCGGCTCGAACGAGAGACTAAAAGCGCCATTAATAAAGTCGATGGCCCCGAAAAATGGTCCGGTGCCGAACAGATTGATGTTGCTAAATTGGATCCGCCGATCGGGTCCTGGGGTGGAAATGATGACCAGTATCTCGTTTAGCGGCGTCACAATGTGGGCCTCTGTGAACGTAGTGCCACCAAACGTGAACGACATACTGAAAGCGCCCAGAGAGGTAAGCGCGTGCGTTCCGTCACCGAGATCGTTCGCAAAACTGAACGAGCCATTGCCTACGATGGGTGGAGTAACTCCCCCGTTGTTGGTGTTGTCAAACCGGAAGAGGAAGAGGGGATCGGCTTGTGCGGTGGTACTGGTTCCTAAAACGATAAGACAGGTTATCGCGAGGGCCAGAACGAAAGATCGTGAATGGAACCCTTTCCGCTTAAGAAGGGGCATTTGATTTCGCTTGATTGTAGAAAAGGTGGGACATTTGATTTTCTCCCTAAAGAAAGAGCCTGGGCCGCTCAGACTCAGAAAGTCAGCCAGTTAGGTTTTTAACCTGTCACTTGGAGTCCGCACTATCCGGAGTGAAGGGTTGAACTGTTGGGAACGGGCGCAGCTTATGAGCACTCAAGCAAGCTGTCAAGGTTTTCTGGAGGCTAAAACCCACGCGCGTTTACAGAGCAAATCAAGAGCGACGTGATCGCGCGCACATAAGTAAGTAACTGAAGGTTGACAGACAATTGGCGAGTCTTAATAATCAGTCGCACCCCCTAAGCAGACCACGGTCCGGTCTTACATCCCCGCTATACTGCCCCTCTATTAGTCGAGGTGACATTTGGGACGACTAAGTCTGCGTCGAGTGAAGTTCGCGACGATAACCAAGGCAAAGAAGATGGGAACGGAAAAAGTGACTAATCTCAGGGCTCTGGAATTGGCGGCGTATTGGCTCTCGGCAATCATCGAATCAGCCGACGATGCAATAATCAGTAAGACCCTGGAAGGGATCATTACCAGTTGGAACGGTGGCGCGGAGCGCATTTTTGGTTATACGGCCGATGAAATAATCGGAAAGCCAGTTACCGTTCTGATACCACCAGATCATCTCGACGAAGAACCTAAAATCCTCGCGCGGATCAGAGCCGGTGAGCGGATCGATCACTATGAAACGGTACGCCTCGCCAAGGACGGCAGCTTCATTGATATTTCCCTGACCGTATCGCCCATCAAGAATGAGCAGGGAACGATCATTGGGGCTTCGAAGATAGCCCGTGACATTCGTGCAAGGAAACAGGCCGAGGAGGCTCTGCGGGAGCAAACCCTCGAAAACGCCCGTCTGTACGAAGAGGCTCAGCGAGCGCGAACTGAGGCTGAAAACGCTGCAGTTGAGAACGAACGGCTTTATCACAAAGCCCAGGAGGCCAGTCAGCTCAAGGAAGAATTTCTGGCCACTGTTTCTCACGAATTAAGAAATCCGTTGAATGCCATACTAGGTTGGTCGCGCATGCTGCGCTTAGGTCAGGTGTCCGAGGATGGAGTAACCAAGGCGCTGGAAACCATTGAGCGTAATGCCGCGGCCCAGGCACAACTAATAGACGACCTGCTTGATGTGTCCATGATCATCACCGGTAAACTGCGAATGGATGTCCGCCCTGCCGATCCAAACCTTTTCATTGAAGCTGCCATTGACGCGGTCAAGCCGGCAGCCGAAGCGAGGGGTGTGCGGCTGCAAAAAATAATGGACACTGGGGCCGTTTCAGTTCCCGGTGACCCGATTCGGCTTCAGCAAGTGGTATGGAATCTTCTCTCAAACGCCATCAAATTTACGTCGCGCGGGGGTAGCGTTCAGGTGCGGCTGGCGCGAGTGAACTCGCATATCGAAATCGCCGTGAGCGACACGGGAGAGGGTATCGCCGCTGAATTCCTGCCTCACGTCTTTGATCGTTTTCGGCAAGCAGACCAACGCACTACTCGGCTGCACGGAGGGATGGGCTTAGGCCTGGCCATCGTAAAGAACCTGGTTGAACTGCATGGCGGCTCCGTGGAGGCCGCCAGTCCCGGCATCGGTGAGGGCGCAACCTTTACTGTGCAACTGCCCCTACTACCCGTATATGAGGTCGATCCGGAGGTCGGACGCGTTCACCCGACCGCTCGGGATTTGTCGTCTCAAGCGGAACATGCCGAACGTCTCGACGGAACAGCAGTTTTGGTTGTAGACGACGAGCTGGACACCAGAGAGTTATTGCGGGCAGGGCTGGAAAGGTGCGGGGCTCAAGTTGTGGTTGCCGGATCAGTCGCCGAAGCGTTCGGCGCAATCGAAGTTCAGATTCCAGACCTGCTGATCAGCGACATCGGAATGCCGGGTGAGGATGGTTATGACTTGATTCGTAAATTACGGTTACTGGCGGATGAAAAAGGCGGCAAGATCCCGGCGATTGCTCTCACAGCGTATGCGCGTGTCGAAGACCGGTTACGCGCACTACGTGCTGGTTATCAAATGCATGTACCGAAGCCTGTCGAATTGGCTGAGCTAGTGGCTGTCGCCGATAGCTTAGTCAAGCGTCGCGCTTAAACCACTATGAAGTCATTGGCCCACCCCAGCTGACGGCCAACAGATCAATCTAACCCGGTGTTCGATCTAAAAGAGCCCAGCCGCGAAGCGGGCGACAGTCGGCAGTAGCGACGCTGACGCCGTTCACGGCTGAGTTCTTCTTAAGAGTCATCTTCCGCTGCGCACGGGAACAAAAGCATGCTGGTAAACATAATCGGCAATTTGCCGGCCCTGTGCGACACCTGCAGTCTTGTCGAAAGCCCAATGGATACCAAGGTAGATTCGGCTTTGACCGTTCTCTTCTTCAGCCTGTGACAAGGTATTAAAAGTTCTCGGTAGCAAATCGCGAGGCACACCGTCGTTTCCCGGAGTTATCCCATTCAATTCGTCCGAAACAAATGTGAATCGAATTTGGTCCGTACCGTAAAAATTGCGCAGAGTCTGGAAAAGAGCGCCGCCAAAAACAGCGTGACCTGATGGATACGCAGGGAAGGGCGGCGTAAAGTTTGGACCGGTGAGATTGCTGGCAGGCGCACCCAAAGGCGAGAACGTGGGATCGCCCATTGTGGCTGGGTTACCATCGCCGTTGCCGGTTGGCCCAGTACCCGGATCAGACTCACGAATGCCGGTAATGGGACGCCACAGCGCATAGAAATATTTCGACTCCCAGGCGGCAGTCCCTGAATCCGCCATTGCCGTGTTTACCAAAGCCAGCAAGCGCGCCAATTCGATCACATGGGTGCGTTTCTGTTCCGCGATCTGCACGGCAATCTGGTTGTAGAGTCGCGGCGGGGCGCAAAGGCTGGGAGTCCCATCGTAGGCCCAGTAGATCCCGATTTGTGTTTGCTCAGTTGTGCGTTGGGTTGGTGTGACTACGCCGTCTCCACCCAATCGCTTTACCTCCTCAAAAGCGGTCGTGTATGCCGCACTGCTCATCGCTGGAGGTGGCGGGACGCGAAATTGAGAAGCCGAGGTGAGCACAAAGGTCGTCACCTCTCCCCAGTGCGCGCCAAGAGCTAGCGGAATCAGGCTGATCGGATCCTGTCGCCAAAATCCAGCATCGCTACTCGGAATGTAGTCGATGCCCATCAGAGACTCTGGATGCTGTGAATGATCACTCGCCCGCATGGCGAGAATTGCCGCGGCCGCGTTCTGGCCCACAAGAATGCCGGCATCTCTGCGGCTCGCAGGAGGCCCAATGTCCGCCAGGTCCTCGCTGAGCAACTCGTGAATACTTTCTGCCTGTGAGGGGAAGAGCGCTACGAGGGTGTCGTGCGCTGCTTGTGCGATCGCCGCATCCATTGAAGCGTTGGGATGAGTTGCGGGAATTCCGGCGTAGCTTAAGTAATCTCTCTTGATGGCATTCACGGCCTCGAATATCGCGATGTGCACGATCGCCATGGCCCGGCTGGAACGTCCTGGTCCTAGTTGTTCTCCAAACACGCGATTCTTGCCGGGCAGCAAAGGCGTGTGGTCTAAGCCGCTCGCATCGATAGCGATCTGATTCCAGTAGCGCAGCCGATCCAAAGTGCCTGGGCCTCGCCGTATGCGGCGCCCCGGACGTTGAGCTTGCGGGGCCGATCCATACTGCGGGCCCCAAACTTCTCGTTCGCTTCTGGCTTGCTGCGCTTGAACCGCTCCAGAGAAAAACAGAACAGCGCAGAGCAGTGTCAGCGTTGCCCGCGTGGTTTTATCGCTAGCGAAGTTGGCGACTGCTCGCTTTGCAAAGTCGCCAGCACGCCCATCGCATTTCCATCGAAGAAGTTCTTCTTATTTTCAAGCATTGGTGTACCTCGGAGGTTTTTTGGACGGCTGTATCAAGAGCTGTCCGGATTAACATTGTCGGGTGTTTACTACAGCGAGTTCAGGAAGGCACGCAGTGGGTCTCCTGCGAAAGAACTCTCATAGAGGCTGGACTTTTGTAACCAGCCTGTTCAGGTCTTAAGAGCGCGTGGCCCACAGGAGGGAATAAGCCAAACATTCAGCCTCTCAGCGTAACATCTGACTCCTGCGGACGAGGATGTTCCTTAATCAACCCCCCTAAACAACTGCAGCCAGTCAATCTCAATGGTCTGGGTACTCGAGTCGGTAGCCTCCTCGGACGGGCTTCATGCTAAAGGCTTCGCCTGTCTCATATACGGCAAAGGTAAGTCTTTTCTGATAGTTCAGGTTCAGGAAGCACACCAGTGGAGCCTGTGTGGCTTTAACAAAAACGGGTTTGTAAACTCGTGCCGCCCCGTTAAAGATCACCACTGTCACATCATGTAAATATCGATGAGTCTCCGCGATTCCTGACCCTTGATCTTCAGGCGGTGATCCTTCCTTCACCAGGATAACTGCAAAATCCTGCACGCCATCACGATTAAAATCTCCGGATCGATAAGCTGGTTTGAGGCGCGCGCCGAAACTTTGGCGGATGTCCTTCAAAATGCTTTGGTCATACGCCTCTTCAGATAGGAACGCCAGGCCATTATGCTTAGAAAGGAATTGTTGTAATACTGACGCGTGAGCGGAAGGCAAATCAGCTATGGATTTCTGTGCGTGAGCATCAGAGATCAGGAACACTAAAAGCAATGCAGTAAGAAGAGCGACGTTTTGGATCATGGTGATGCAAATCATAAAAGGTCCAAATAATTAAGTCCACAACACCGAGGCCGTTGATCACGACTTGTTCCTGATAAGTTGATTTATCTATCAAATGCTCATACAAGAAGCATCGATAACCCTTTGACGCTGCCTTTGAGAGCACTTACTCGAGACTCTCAGCGTAACAACCGGCTGCCGAGTTTAAGGTGCAACACATCTTAGTGAACATCGTAAGCCCGCAATTCAAAGCAAACCCGTTCCCGCTGCTTTCTCGCCTGCGAGATTCTGAACCCGTGCATCGCACGTCACTGCCTGACAAAACCCCAGTGTGGCTCATCACTCGATACGATGATGTCCTCACGCTCTTAAAAGACGAACGTTTTGTAAAAAACCGGCGCACTGCTCTAACGCCAGAGCAGCTTCGGAAGTTGCCTTGGGTCCCGCCGATGTTCAGACCCTTGGAGCGCAATATGCTCGATCTTGATGGGCCCGATCACACCCGTTTGCGAGCTTTGGTCCATAAAGCTTTCACTCCAAACCTTATCGAACAAATGCGCAATCGCATTCAAACTTTGGCCGACGAACTAATAGAGCGTGTAGGACACCAAGGTGAAATGGATCTAATTAAGGAATACGCGCTGCCGTTGCCGATGACAATCATTACAGAAATCCTGGGAGTACCCACCAGCGATCGCCATAAATTCCACAAGTGGTCGCAAGCCGTCGTGTCGCTGAGCTCACCCAATGCAACCGTGCGGGTTATTCCAAGTGTCTGGATGTTTGTTCGCTACCTGCGCAGATTTTTCGAGAGGCGACGTCGCGATCCGCAGGACGATTTGGCCACTGCACTAATCCAGGCGGAAGAGGCCGGTGATAAGTTGAGCGAGGACGAGCTGCTGGCAATGGTTTTCCTCTTACTCATCGCCGGACATGAAACGACAGTCAACCTGATTGGCAGTGGGATGCTGGCTCTCCTGGAACATCCCGATCAAATGGACAAGCTGCGCCGAAATCCGTCGTTGATCAAAGCAGCAGTCGAGGAGCTGCTTCGTTACACTTCTCCAGTCTTCATGTCAACCGAGCGCTACGCACGCGAGGATTTGGACCTTCATGGAATAACGATCCCACGTGGTGGAATGGCGCTGGGAGTGATTGGGTCAGCCAATAGAGATGAGACAGTTTTCGAGAATGCAGATGCGCTAGACATCACTCGAGAGCCGAACAAGCATTTGTCGTTCGGGCAAGGAATACATTTTTGCTTGGGTGCGCCGCTGGCTCGACTGGAAGGACAGATCGCCATCAATACCCTGCTGCGGCGAATGCCGGATTTGCGGCTGAGCGTGCCGATTGGTTCCCTGCGCTGGCGTCCCAGCATGATTCTGCGCGGACTTGAGGCACTGCCGGCGGCGTTTGGCATTAAGGCCCTATTGTGAAGTTAGAGGCGGGCGAATTATCTGGCTCATCATCGACGCGCGCCTTTATCATCCTGAGGCTTTTCGCGCTGGCAAGCCCTGGTATATCGTTCGATACAACGCTCTATTTCAGGTTGGCCTGCGATTTCGAAGCCAGTTTTTCGTTACGGAACGTCGTATAGAGCTTTGCATATTTTTCGCCTTCCCATTTATAGGTTACGGTTTTCATCGACTCGAAGGACGAGCTGTTGGTTTCTGTGCCCTCGCCACCCAGGATCCGGGCGACCTCCTCGTATCGCATTCCGTCTCTCAGTTGGTTGAAGCTTTCGAGTGTTAATGCTGACGACGGCGACGTAGCTGAGGAGTCACTCACCGGACTAGTTGCTCCGGGTTTGGTTGGAGCGTCTTTCTTGCCAAGAGAACAACTTACGACAACTGCAATCAGGACCAGCAAACCAAGTAGGTTCTTCATTCTGTTTTCTCCTGCTGCTCACTGACGGATTCTCAGAGATCCCCTCGGGGTTGGCGTAAGTTTGAATGACTCGACTTTGCAAGCACTCCGGTTGAAATGAAATTCAACAACACCTTCTAGCCGAATATGTCGACGAGCTTGGGTAGGTCGCATCCGTGATGTCAGGAATCCCCTCGTAGGTATGTGAGGTCGTGAAGGTCCGCCAATAATTGAAGCACGATCCGACGAAATCGGATCGCTCTGTGCCAGCAGGGAGATGGGGCTGCACACGACGGTCTATTTCAGATTCGCACGAGTCTTGAAGCTGAGTTTGCCGTTGCTGAAAGTTGCAGTTATCCGCGAATTGTTATCACCTGCCCACTTATACTTCACAACTTTTGCTGAGTTTGCCGTATAACTCTCCGCTTCCTCGCCCGGTCCAAGAATCTTAACAACCTCGTCGTAGGTCATACCAAACTGGAGTTGTTCGTACTTTGCACGGGTTAATCCCGCGCCATTCGTTGCCGTCGATGCTTCGGTTTTTGTTGCAGTGTTTGAGTTCGCAGTGCTGTTCGAGTTCGCAGCGCTGTTCGAGTTCGTCGCCTCCTTCTTACCAAAAGAACAACTTAGAACAACCACAACCATCACCATCAGACCAAGTAGGTTTTTCATAAATGGCTCCTGCTGCTCACTAACGGTTTCGAAAGGCCCCCTTGCAGAGGCATCATGTTTATGGCCCACTTCAAGCGGATTTCGTCAGGGCTGCTGATCTTGATGCGGAAAGTTCCCGCGACTCTACGGGTTGGAATCATCAGGGTTTGAAAATCTTGGCCGTAAACGGTCCTTTGATCGTCAGTTCCTTGTTGTTTACCTTGACCCTCGCAGTGACTTCGCCAGTTACTGTGTCGTCGGTCACGGAAAGAATTTTTACTTGAGAGTCTTGCGGGTTTGCCTGGCCGCTGGGTGACACGCGGAAGGATTCCTCTTTGCCATCTTTGAAAATGGTGAGATTGATGAATTCAAACTCCATCGGTCCGCCCTTTGCGCCTTCGAAAGTGGAAACTCTGATCGGTGTTTTCTCGTTTGTTCCGGGATCGTCATGAATCGACAGAAATAGTTTTACCTGTTCGGGCGAAGTCAGTTGTCCGTCATTCGCCGCGAGGGCTCTCTTAACGTCGTATTCATAGTTTCGAATTGTTATCCAGCGAAGTGCATGCCCTTGTTCTCCCGTGGTGTTTCCTCCGTATCTTGCGTTCTGTGCCGTGATCCAGGCGGACTTGGTTTCAAACGGAATCTGTTGACCATCGAGTTTTATTTCAATGGTCGACTTGATTTCAGCGGCCGGCTTGCTACCGCAGGCAGCAAATATCAAGCTCGCGCCAAGGACCATTAAGAGTCTCTTCATTGTCGGTTCTTCTCCTTATCACTTCACTTGATTTGAGGGAACTTGATAAAGATTCCCTTTCTTCGGAACGCTGGCCGCCATTTGCTTCCCGCCTTCGGTTGTCCACGGAATTCCGTAGAAGAATCCTTTGCCCGGCATCGGCGCGAGACGATAATCGAAGTCGCTCCCGCCCGGCGGAATCTCCATATCGATCATAAATGCGTTGTAATAAAGATTGACTTTTCCGCTTTGCTGTTCGGGATGCGGAATCGGTTTGCCGTCGTTGCCGACTTTCCATCGGAGCGTGCGGAATTTTTTACCGTTCGCCAAAATGTCGCATTCCCAATTGCCTGGATGAGCTTCTAATCTGACGTTTTGTGCGTCGCTCTGACCGAACTCAATTGGAAGTGTTGCCTGCAGTTGCACAAAGGCGACATCTTCACGATACGCCGGTCCGCCTTTATATTGCGGCGCCAGACGATCAAGATAAATCGCGTTGATAACACCTTTCCGTGAAAATCGAACCTCGTCGCGAAAGGAATTGCCCGCATCAAAATTGATCCTTTCGCCATTTACCGTGCATCGAATATGCGCTTGAGGTGTGGCATCAGTTGATTGCTTTGGCGAGTAGTTGATATAGACGTCGAGCCGATTATTGAAGGTCGAATTCCCTTTACCAGACTTAAAAAAATAATCAATGACATTAGCATTTGTCAGCTGCATAAAGGCAACCGGGGCTTCGGCGTGCCGTGAAATATAATAATGAGCAACATCAGGAAGCGGTTTGGCGGGAATACCGCGAACTCTCGATGCCCGATGAACATCTATCTTATAAGTTTGGACAAGTTTTTCAGCGTCCGTCTCACCGTTAAAAACAAAAACCTTGACCTCAAATTCGCCTTCGCCTTTGGTAAATTGGGTCTTATCAAAACAATCACTGTACTGCATATAATTATCAAAATTTAAGTCCTTGCCACGCCGCTTTTCTGGTGTGTCGAGATTGAAATCACTTGCCTTTCGATAAGGTTTAGTTTCACACCGGGTTTTCGCGAGCTCTTTGCCGCCACGGCTTACAACCACATTAAAACCGCTTCGAATCGGAAAAGTCCCGAAAATCCGAAGACTCGATTTCAAATACCAGCCGACGTCAATTTCGCCGCTAAACTCCTGACTAATTTCTTTGGCGGGAGCGGCGTCGAAATACGTATATGCGTCGTCCATTATCATTTCCCGCGAAGAATTGATGTCGCCCAACGAATTAGAATTCGAGATCGGATTATTGGTCGGGTTGATTATTTCAATCGGTTTCTCGATTTTTGGCTTGGTTACTTTTGGAATTTTAATAGTAATTTGTGCATTTACATTGACGATAGCCAAAACCAA
>JBGTLE010000198.1:0-10322 GCA_041744295.1 Pyrinomonadaceae bacterium
TTTTCAACAGCACTTGCCGCAAGCTAGAATGCCATGCATCAAATGTAGGTATTCCTGGTTAACAACGAGAGCGAACCGGAAATCAGTCACCAACACGATTAACCACGAATTGACTCTATCTTTTTTGAGAGGCTTTTTATAAGTGAACAATCTTCGTTCAAAACGAACAACTATTTTCCCGATTGCAGTACTAACTATTTGTGCCCTCACCACGCCGGTCTTCAGCAACGGCACGAAAGGCTTTCACATGTCATCAAGACAAGAACAAGCAAGAGTACGCGCACCAGAAATTAGGGGAGGCCGCGGCTGGCTCAACACAGACAAACCGCTGACGCTTGAAGCTCTAAAAGGGAAAGTGGTGCTGCTCGACTTCTGGACCTACGGCTGCATCAACTGTATTCATATCATCCCTGATCTGAAGAAACTCGAAGCGAAGTATCCGAACGAACTGGTCGTCATCGGCGTGCACTCGGCCAAGTTTGAGAATGAAAAAGAGACCGAGAACATCCGCCGCATCATCATGCGTTACGAGATCGAGCATCCCGTCTACAACGACGCGGATTTCAAGGTCTGGCAGAGCTACGGCATCCGAGCCTGGCCCACGCAGATCGTAATCGATCCGGCGGGCTACGTCATTGGCTCGGTTTCCGGTGAAGGAAACTACGAAGTGATTGATGAGGTAGTGGCAAAGACGATCGGCGAATTCAAAAAGCGCGGCGAACTGAATCAGGAACCATTGAAGCTAAGCCTGGAACGCGCCAAGGTGGGGAATCTGCCACTCGCTTTTCCCGGCAAGGTTCTGGCTGACGCGGCGACCGAGCGGCTGTTCATCGCTGACTCGAATCACAATCGAATCGTCGTCACGAAACTCGACGGAATGCTCGTGGAAACGATCGGAACTGGAGTCCAGGGCGCAGCGGACGGTTCGTTTTCGGAAGCCAGTTTCTTTCGGCCACAGGGACTCGCCCTTGATGGGAACAGTCTTTACGTGGCCGACACTGAGAACCATCTGATCAGGCGAGTGGATCTGGTTGCGCGCACGGTGGAAACTGTGGCCGGCACCGGCAACCAATCTCGCGAATATTTCAAAACCGGGCCGGGTCGCACAATCGCACTCAATTCGCCCTGGGATCTGCAACTAGTCGGACGCACTCTCTACATGACCATGGCTGGCCCGCATCAAATCTGGAAGTACGATCTGGAGAAACATGAGGTGTCTACCTTCGCGGGTTCGGGTCGCGAGGTCAGGAAGGATGGACCCTTGCTGCAGGCGGGTTTCGCCCAACCTTCCGGTATCACGACGAATGGAAAAAGTTTGTTCATTGCGGACAGCGAGTCAAACATCATTCGCGAGATCGAACTCGCGACGGGCCTGGTCAAGACGCTGGTCGGTGGCGACTTGTTTGAGTTTGGCGACATTGACGGTCGCGGCGATGACGTTCGGCTGCAGCATCCGCTGGGCGTTTATGCGCTCGGCAAGAAAGTCCTGATTGCTGACACCTACAATCACAAGATCAAAGAACTCGACCTTGTGAATGGGTCAGTAAAGAGTTTTTCCGGCAAGGGGAAGCCAGGCCAGATTGATGGTCCTTCGCCCTCCTTCTACGAACCCGGCGGACTCAGCGTCGCAAAAGGAAAGTTGTTTATCGCCGACACCAACAATCACGCGATTCGGGTCGTGGATTTGAAAACGAAGCAGGCTGCGACTCTAAAGATCAACGGCCTGCAACCGCCGGTCACGATGGAGGCGGCGCAGGCGTCAAACAGCGATACTGGTCCAAATGCAGAAGAGATCAAGTTGCCACTGCAGCGTTTGCGCTTGAATGCGGACAGCGCGTTAGTTGCCAATGTGGAACTGCCCGCGGGTTACCACCTGAATCCATCGGCGCCACAGCGCTATCGTGTGTCGATCGAATCAGGCCCACAGCAACTTTCGTTGCAGGCGGATTCAAAATCTGAAACGACTGTGTCTCGCTCTTCAAAGGATTTGAAACTTCCCTTGCGGATTCCGATTCGCGGCCTCACTACCGGGAGTGCGGAAGTTCGCATGCAACTCACCCTCTTTTATTGTCGTGATGACAACACCGGAACCTGTCATATCAAGACGCTCGTTTGGCGCGTGCCGGTGGAGGTTGTTGACGACACTACGGCGTCAAACGAACTCAACGTGAAAGGCAAAGTCACTGCTGATTAATTCACGGCCAGCGAGCTGGCCGAATCAGAACCCAAGCGCGGTAGCGACTGGGCCGTTAAGTGAGACCTCTCCAACTTGCTCCACTACAAACGAGCGAGTAATATCGAACTCCCCCTACAATTCTTAGTGACAGGAGTCCGGTCGTGGCGAATCAACCATTTCTGACAGACGTCAAGACTTTGCGCGAACGCGCACGCCAGCACATCGAGAACGGTGCCGTGACCGAAGGGTACACCGCCGATCGGGAAACCGTTGTCAAAGTGCTTAATGAAGCGCTCGCAACCGAAATCGTTTGCGTGTTGCGTTATCGACGTCATTATTTTATGGCCTCGGGGATTCATGCAGAGGGTGTGGCCGCGGAGTTCCTGCAGCACTCCATCGACGAACAGGGTCATGCCGATCAGATTGCGCAGCGAATTGTCCAGCTTGGCGGCGAACCTGATTTCAATCCGCAGGGGCTGCTCACTCGCAGTCATGCTGAATACGTCGAAGGCTCTACCCTGACAGATATGATCAAGGAAGATCTCGTCGCCGAACGAATCGCGATCGATAGCTATCGCGAAATGATTAGATATTTCGGCAACGACGATCCCACGTCGCGCCGTATGTTAGAAGGAATTTTGGCTGTTGAAGAAGAGCATGCAGACGACCTCGTCAGCTTGCTTGATACCGTGAACCAGTAACCGGGTTTACATCGAAGACGACGGCAGACCCTCAGGAGATCGTATAAGCGTGATGCATTCAGCAATGAAAGCATCACGCTTGTTAACGTAAGCGACATTGTCCGACGCAGGATCAACTCCATCAACTCAGCAACGCCCGACCATGTGCCGCAACTGCGGCTCAATCGTCGGCGCGGGTGAAAGCCAGTGCGCCGTCTGCGGAACGAGCGTGGCACCGGTCCAACCGCGGGCAGCACGTCGCCAACCACCCGATCGTGAAACTCTGCGCTTCGCACGCGCCATCGTCGATCGCCCTTACAAATTCACCATAATTTTCCTGGTAACGAATTTTTTCTTGTTCCTGCTCATGTGGCAATCGAGCGGGTTGTCTTTTAGTGTGCTCGGCTTGTTCCCCTACGAAGTTCTGGTTGCTTACGGCGCTAAACTGAACTCGCTGGTTCGCGAAGGACAATGGTGGCGATTGGTTACGCCGATGTTCCTGCATGTGAATCTGCTGCACTTGCTCGTCAACATGTACAGCCTTTGGATTGTGGGTCCCTATGTTGAGAAGTTGTACGGCTCAGCTAAGTTCGTTTTATTCTGGGTGGCGACCGGCATTGCGGCTGTGGTAGCGAGTTATTTCGCAGTCGTCAGTCCTGATGTGATGATGAAGTTCGGCGTGCTCGGCCGCTTTCTTTTAAAGACGCAGGACGAGCCGTCGGCGGGAGCCTCAGGAGCTTTGTTTGGGCTGGTCGGTGTCCTTTTTGTGTTTGGCATAAAGTTTCGTCACGAGTTGCCGGAAGGTTTCAAACGCGCGTTCGGCACCGGATTGTTGCCGATGATCATGCTCAACCTGTTCATTGGTTACATCGGACGTGGCTTCATCGACAACGCCGCCCATCTTGGTGGCTTGATTTCCGGTGGCGCGCTGGCGCTGATCGTCGATTATCGACGGCCCGGCGAACGAGCCGGCGTAGCGATTGTTTGGCGCGTCTTACAGTTCGCCGCACTTGCGGTGGTGGCCGTGAGTTTCCTGATGGTCGCCAGGCACTTTAACGATCCATTGTCGGCCCCGGCGACAAGCGCCAACCTCGGTCCTATCGTCCAGGCTCCAAACCATCTGCAATATTTTACTGCCGTCAACGACGCGCAAGACGCGTTGAGTTCCTATCTTGTAAACAACGACGCGAGCGCTTTGGATAGTGCTCGTGAGCGTTTAGAGAGCGTTCCTTCCCTGGACGCAGAAGCAGACAAGTTGAGAGACCGGTTGCGTGAATATGTGGTCCAGGCAAAGACACTGAGTCAACCGCCTGGCCGCGGTCGCGAGCGCTCACCGCAACAGTTGCAGCAGCAGAAGAATGAGCTGATAGAAGAGATCAACGCGTTGGTGGCGGATTACGAGCGCTGGGTTGAAACTAATGGTAAGAAGTATGGTGCGGTGCTCCAGGAGAAAACGCCGGACGTCAAAGAGCAGACGCCGGATGTCAAAACCAAGGAGCCGTAGCGGCCGCTAGTCAGAACCGCAGAGCAGTAACGACCGGGTCGTCACCCAGACTCGAACTGTTTGGGTAATCCCTCAATGGAATCGGCCCGGTCGCTGCCGCTTGCGGTTCTGAAATGCGCTGCCACTTGCGGTTCTGACATTCCAGTGAAAGCCGTTTTTGAATTCGATATCAATAGCAGAAGAAGAGGAGAAGAGAGATGGCGATAAAGAAGGTCGGTGTGTTGGGCTGCGGTCTAATGGGTTCGGGCATTGCGCAAGTGGCCGCGACTGCCGGATTTGAAACAGTAGTTAAGGAGGTTTCGGAGGACCTTATTAAGAAGGGATTTGCCGGGATCGACAAGTCGTTAGCCAGATTTACTGAAAAGGGCACGATCACGCCAGCGCAACAAACTGAGATTCGCGGCCGGCTGAAAGGCACAACGACGTTCGCGGACCTGGCCGACTGCGACATCATCATTGAAGCGATCATTGAAAACATCGAAGAGAAGCGTCGCACTTATGCCGAGCTCGATGCCCTTTGCAAGCCGGAGACAATATTCGCGTCGAACACTTCGTCGATATCAATCACTGAGATGATGACAGCGACTTCCGTCGAGCGACAGAAACGATTCATAGGTCTACACTTTTTCAATCCCGTCCCCCTGATGAAGCTGGTTGAGGCGGTACGAACCATCCTGACAGACGCGGATGTTTATGAAGAAGCAGTCGAGTTTGGAAAGCGCCTCGGGAAAGTGCCGGTGCGCGCGGGAGACAAGACCGGGTTCATCGTGAACCGTCTGTTGGTCCCTTACATGCTGGATGCGATTCGCGCGTTGGAGGAAGGAGTCGGCTCGATCGTTGATATTGATACTGCGATGAAACTCGGTTGCGGTTATCCGATGGGCCCGTTCACGCTCGGCGACTTTGTCGGTCTTGATACGACTTACTACATTGCCGAGATCATGTTTGATGAATTCCGTGAGAAGCGTTTCGCTCCGCCACCATTATTGAAACGCATGGTGCTCGCCGGCTTGTACGGCAGGAAGTCCGGCCGCGGGTTTTATGACTACACCGCCGACCCAAAGAACCCGACGCCGATGCCGTTGGTGTAGTTTTCGGAGTGCCCGCCCGCTCATTTCGGATGCCCCGGCACAGCGCAGGGTCGAACCTCTTGGAACATCTCAAAGGAAGGAAACAAGCCCTGTACACATCAACAGAATAGACGGCGACTGCGGCAGTTCGTCATGCTTGATGGGTCTCAAACTCTTCTTTTAAGGGACGGCTACAACTCGCATCCGAATCAGGTTACAGCCATCTCAACTTCAATGGTATAAATGAAGCCGACCTACTGAACCATTTGATTAGTTCGGATCGCCGTTAATTCTCGAATCACTCAGTACCCGGAACACGCAACTCTCGAGAAAAATGATAACCCACCTCCGCCTCGGCAACTTTAAGTCTTGGGCCGATACTGGTGATTTAGCGCTGAAGCCAATCACTGGATTCTTCGGCGCCAATAGTTCTGGAAAGACGAGTCTGATCCAGGCGCTGCTTCTATTGAAACAGACCGCCGATTCCGCCGATCGTGGCCTCGTCCTTCAGTTCGGTGAAAAAAATTCACTAGTAAATCTTGGAGATTTCAGAAGTGTCGTACATCGTCACGCCATTGAGAATGAACTAAGATTTGCTCTCGACTGGCAACCAACCAAGCCATTCTCAATAAAGGACATTAAGGCAAAGGACGAATCGGTCGTTCAAGACGACCGACTGGCGTTCTCTACTCGCGTTAGGGATGAGAGCGGTAGTTCTGGAAAGTCTGTCAGGCTAATAGTTCCAGAGGTGACCTACCGAGTCGGCACCGTTTCGTTCGGAATCCGAAAGAGGCCAGTTGGCAATGAATACGAACTTTTTAGTGATGGTACTTCATTTCAGTTTGTTAGAACGCCGGGCCGCGTTTGGCCCCTTCCTCCCCCATCGAAGTGCTATGGGTTTCCCGACCAAGCACGAGCGTACTATCAGAATGCGAGTTTCCTTTCTGATTTAGAATTGGCCTTTGAGGAACGATTAAGGAGCATTTACTACCTGGGGCCACTTCGCGCGTACCCGGAACGAGCGTACACATGGGCTGGAGCTCAGCCCTCTGACATGGGTCACGCTGGGGAGCAGGCCGTACATGCGATACTTTCTTCTCGCGATCGCGGAGAAACAATTTCACGAGGGAAAGGCCAACGCCGCGTAAGCTTGGAACAGTATGTTGCACAATGGCTGAAAAAACTCGGATTGATTGCCGAGTTTCGAGTTGAGGCCGTTAAGGACGGTAGCCAAATTTTCCAGGTCAAGGTAAAGAAGTCTTCAAGAGGCTCCGAAGCTCTGTTGACCGACGTAGGTTTCGGCGTTTCCCAAATACTTCCGGTCATTGTGCTACTTTTCTACGTTCCTGAGTATTCTACTGTCATTCTGGAACAACCTGAGATCCACCTCCATCCTGCCGTGCAGGCAAATCTTGCTGATGTTCTGATCGATGCTTATGGCAAACGTCATGTTCAAGTGATTGTTGAAAGCCACAGTGAACATCTACTTCGGCGTCTGCAGCGTCGAATCGCTGAGAGGAAGATTGGAAACGACGATGTGGCACTATACTTCTGCGAGGCCGGCGATCAGGCTTCGTCAGCAACAGCACTTCAATTGGATCTATATGGCAACATCGTTAACTGGCCTCGCGATTTCTTTGGCGACGAGTTCGGAGAGATTGAGGCGATGCAAACCGCTATCAGCGAGCGAAGAAAAGCGGGGTAAAGAAAGTGGTTATCGATACTAACGTCCCCGTTGTTGCTAACGGGATGCATGTTCCCGCCGCTCTTGACTGTGTTCAAGCGTGTGTGCAAGCCCTTAGCGCTGCCCGCGAAACATTGGTCTTCATCGATGATGGATTTCGTGTGTTGAATGAGTATCGACGTCATCTTTCCCACGCCGGACAGCCGGGACTTGGAGACGCTTTTTTCAAATGGCTCTGGGACAATCAAGCCAACGTTGAGCACTGTCGGCAAGTTAGAATTACATCCCTTCCAGGAAGTGATACAGACTTCGCTGAGTTTCCCGACGATCCGGAGCTTGCGACCTTCGATCCTAGCGATCGTAAGTTTGTGGCTATCGCTCTAGCGAGCGGACTCAATCCACCTATTCTCAACGCTTCTGACACCGACTGGAATGAGTTCCATGACCCTCTGTCTCGTTACGTGACTGTGCAGTTTCTTTGTCCAAGTCTGATGCCCAGCTAAAACTCGCTTTAGCCTTCACAGCCTAAGGTCCTCGTCGCCATATTCGAAGTTACACAAGTATCTCAGATGCCTAACATCAACTATGAAAAGCGTGGCGCGGTTGCCGTACTGACGTTGAACCGTCCGGAGAAGCTCAACGCACTCTCACGGGCAATGATACTTGCGCTGGGCGAGGCTTTGGACCAGATCGACGAAGATCAAAGTCTCCGCTGCGTGATTCTTACCGGAGCTGGCCAGCGGGCGTTCTGCGTCGGCACCGATATCAGTGAACTTCCAAATCTGAATGAAGTTGAGGCCCGCGAGACCTCGTCACGTGGTCAGTCAGTTTGTGATCGGATTGAGGGATTTCGTTTGCCGTTCATAGCTGCAATCAACGGAATCGCTGCGGGTGGCGGATGCGAGTTGGCGCTTGCCTGTCATCTTCGTTTGGCAGCGCCGCTTGCTGAGTTTAGTTTGCCGGAAACGAGGCTCGGGATTATTCCGGGTTATGGTGGAACGCAGCGTCTCGCACGTGAGATCAGTCCTGGCCGTGCCTTGGAGATGATGCTGACGGGACGAAGGCTACCGGCAACCGAGGCGCACCAGTTAGGCCTGGTGAATCGAATCGTCGAAGTGGGACAACTTCTGAATCAAGCTGAGGCTTTGGCGAATGAGATTGCAGAACTTGCGCCCCTGGCCATCCGTGCTTGTTTGCAAGCCGTGACTCGCGGAATCGATCTTCCCCTCACAGAAGGACTCGCTCTTGAAACCGAGTTGTTCGCAGCGCTCTTCGCGACGGACGATGTACGCGAAGGCACCAGCGCATTCCTGGAAAAGCGCAAACCAATGTTTAGTGGAAGCTGAGAAATTGACCTATCTACAGATTACGAAGATTCCACAGATGCTGGAATTACCTCAGCAATGGTTTTGAAGAACTATTAGATTGAAATCTATTTCTTATGCTGGCTGGTCATCTTTGTAATCTTTGTAATCTGTGGATGCTCTTGAGCCTTCAACACCCCAACTTGCCGCTCTGGAAGAGCTTCACCTATACTGTGAACGACATCACGGCGAGGCGGTAACTTAAACTTTTGCAGCCAATCACTCACGAAGGTAAATTAAACGCCTCAGGATTTCGTTTTGCGATTGTCGCCAGTCGTTGGAATGATTTCATCAGCGCGCGTCTGATCGAAGGCGCACTCGATGCGCTGAAGCGCCTCGGCGCCAATGAACAAGCCATCGAGATCTTTCGCGTTCCGGGATCGTTCGAGATTCCGTTGCTCGCTTTGAAGGTCGCCGAGTCGCACAAATTCGAGGCAGTGATTTGTCTGGGTACGATCATTCGCGGGCAGACGCCACACTTCGACTACATCGCAGCTGAAGTGACGCGAGGCATCGGCCAGGCCGGCATGCAAACTGGCGTGCCGGTGATTTTTGGAATCGTGACTGCCGATAATCTCGATCAGGCGATTGATCGGGCGGGAGTGAAATTGGGAAACAAAGGTTTTGAAGCCGCAACTACGGCGGTTGAGTTGGTCAATCTCTATCAGGAAGTTTTTAAGAAGGACGAAGGATGAAAGATGATGGATGAAGTGAGCGGTCGAAAGACGTTCATCCTTCATCCTCGGCCTTCATCCCTATTTAAGCACTATGGGTTCGAGACGTAAGGCGCGCGAATGCGCCTTGCAAATGCTCTTTGCTGCAGACGTTGGCGAAACGCTCAACGATGAAGTTGTGCGCACGTACTGGGCTGAACTGGGTGATACGGATGTTGAGCCTACCGCGCGTGAGTTTGCTTCACGATTGGCGAGCGGCACGCTCTCTCACCTGGAAACCCTCGACGAGCGCATCCGATCACGCGCCGAGCACTGGCGCATATCCCGGATGGCAATTGTCGATCGCAACATTTTGCGATTAGCCGTTTACGAGTTTCTTTACGAACCCACTCCTCGCACGGTAGCAATCAACGAAGCACTGGAAATCGCCCGCCGCTTCTCAACGTACGAAGCCACTCAGTTCATCAATGGCATTCTGGACGCCATCAAAGGCGATCTGGACGAGCAGCAACCGCAAGAGAATGTCGAGAACGCTCCGGCGGAGGATGCACTGTCGGAGGATGCAACGACAGAAGATGCGCAGGAAGAGGAGCAGTAATGCTCTACATCTTTGGCGGGCTCCCGGGAACGGGTAAGTCGGCACTTTCACAACGTTTCGCCCGCGAGCAAAAGGCCGTTCATCTAAGGATCGATACCATCGAGCAAGGGTTACGCGACTCTGGGCGACCGGTTACCGGAAGCGAGGGTTATGAGATTGCGTACAGGATCGCCGCCGATAACCTTCGCTTGGGACTTACCGTTGTCGCCGACTCAGTGAACCCCTTGCAGATCACTCGCAGTGCGTGGCGTGCTGTAGCGATCGGCGCCGGGACGCGGTTTTTTGAGATCGAAGTCGTATGTTCAAACTCGGCTGAACACAGGGATCGGATAGAAGCCCGAACCTCCGACATATCCGGATTGCGCCTCCCTACCTGGGCCGAGGTATTAAATCGTGACTACGCGCCATGGGACACGGACCATCTCATAATCGATACTGCCGGCCAGACTGTTGAGCAAAGCGGAGAGGCGCTGCGGCTTGCGCTGCGTACTCCAGTTTTCCAAGTTCGCCTTTTGTCCTTTCAATTCGCTATTACCTCGGAACCTTCTAATAATTGCTGCCGTGGACCAAAC
>JBGTLE010000199.1:0-6255 GCA_041744295.1 Pyrinomonadaceae bacterium
GTTCACCATTCTGAATAGGTGATTGAAGTACTTGGATTTCGCATGTTACAACCCGTAGCACGATATGTCGAGCAAGTGTTCACGATGCGGAACAAACTACTGGTACCGGTTCTTTACCGCCTCGGGAACTGCTGGACATAGGGTCAACAAGGGTTGACGCTCCCTGCGCTCGGTGACTTCGTACAAGATTTCCGCTGGAAGAGATTAACTACGAAACCACCGAGCACCCGGAGAACGAGGTCTTCAGACGTATCAGGAGGAGAACAAATGTTTCTGGTTGAAGAGAAACGAAACGGACAACGTCGCGCGGAGATCTACATGAGACCAGACGGTCTTATTGTGGGCCGCATCTATCAGGAACCAAACCCGAGCAACCAAACCAATCAATTGGGCCAATTTGAAGTTTGCGGTGTTACGGAAACACTGCCCCGCGTTGAAGCGCTCGTTGATGAGGAATTAGGACTCTAGCCTGCTGCCGTTGAAAAAATACTAGACGCAATGTTCTGATTTCCGGAAACAAGTACTTCCGGGACGTTTTATGTTATTGGGGCTACGGCCCGCCCTGGGCGCGTAGCCCTTATTCGTTGAAGAAGCTCATGATTTCAACCGCCACCCAACCAGACGCTTCCGATATCAGAAGCCATAACACAGCGCCGCCCAGTTTTATCGCCGAGGCAGATTTGCCAGTCGGGTTCATGGAATTTCTGCTGCCGCTGCATCGCACGTTTACAACTCGACAACAGTCACTGGCAGCCACTCGCGCTGAAGTACTGACAGCTTCGCAGCAAGGTAGAAAGCCCAGCTATCGACCATCCTCGGATGCTAATCGCAGTGATTGGAAGGTCGAGCTTCCTTCCTGGTGTGCGGACCAGCGGAACCAGATGACCGGGCCGGCTGATGACCGAGAACTCGTGGTTAAGATGTTGAATTCCGGCGCCCCGGGCGTGATGCTAGACCTCGAAGACTCGATGGCAAACCGCTGGGCCAACCTCAACCAGGGAATTGAAAATATTCTCCTTGCCCTTCGCGGTGAGCTTACTTACCACGATGCGAAGCGCGGGCAAGCGGTGGGCATCAAACCGAGCGAGACAGTAATTTTCACCAGACCGCGCGGCCTGCATCTGAGCCAGGCCGGTCTTTTGCCAGAACAATTGCTCTCGGCATCCCTGTTTGATGTGGCGCTAATTGCTTATCAGGTAGATGCAGCTCGCCTCAAGCATCCGCTCTGTTTCTATATTCCAAAGTCGGAATCGGCGGCTGAAGCTTTTTGGTGGCGCGATCTTTTTCAGGCACTCGAGGATGCACGCGGCTGGTCGCGCGGGTTCATCAAGTGCATGGCGCTGGTTGAAGCACATCCGCTCGCCTACCAGTTGGACGAGTTTATCTACAACTTGCGGGAGCACCTGATAGGTTTGAACCTCGGGCGCTGGGATTACATGGCCAGCTTGATTCACTTTAATCTGGAAGACCCGAACTGGGTCTTACCGGATCGCAACAGCATTCCACACAACGTGCCGTTCTTTCAGAATCTGCGCGAGCTGCTGGCAGATACTTGTCATAAGCGAGGCGTCCTCGCAATCGGAGGAATGACCGCACTCTTTCCCAGTCGCACAGATCCCGAGTTGAATGAAAGAGCGTTGAGCGTCCTCGCGGAAGACAAGCGCAACGAGTCAAATTGTCTGATGGATGGCGCCTGGACCGGCCACCCGGATCAGAACGAGCTTGCCGTTAAACAGTTTCCCTATCCCAACCAACGCATGCAACGTAGCGCCGGAGCGGAATCTGAACCGGAGCTGCGACCGGCTCCCATCGGAATTGGAAAGATCACGTTGGCGGGAACGCGCGCCGCCATACGTACCGCGATTCGCTATCGCAATGGGCTATTGAACGGTAAGGGCGCGAGTCTGCTTGATGGATACATGGAAGATCTGGCGACTGATCGAATCTACAGATTGATGATTGCCCAGCGTATTCGTCATCGCGATAGCGTTGCCGTCGTCGATTCAGATGGCAGCAAAGTCGTGCATACGCCGTTGTTTGTTAGTGAGTTATTTGACGAAGAACTGGAACGAATTCTGCTTGATGTACCAGATGAAGGCCAACGCGAAACCCTGCGCGAGGCGCGCCGCATCACTGAAGCGCTGATTTTGAACGAAGAGTTTGATCCGATCTAAGAACCTTTTATTTTTAGGGATTTGGTAGCTCTGGTTCGCGTGTGGCAGGCGCACCTCAAAGCCGCACTCGCCCAAAGAGCCTGACAATTAATGCCGACTGATCCGGAGGTTACGATGAACACTCAGAATGCAATTGCTGCCGTAGAAGAAAACTGGACCACGAATCCACGTTGGGTGGGAATTCGTCGCGGCTACGAAGCGGACGCGGTTGTAAAGCTGCGCGGCTCGGTGGAAATAAAATATACGCTGGCCGAAATAGGCGCGCATCGATTGTGGGAACTGTTGCATACGGAATCGCACGTCGCAGCACTCGGCGCCATGACGGGTTGCCAGGCGGTGCAGCAAGTGCAGGCCGGATTGAAAGCAATATATTTGAGTGGCTGGCAGGTTGCCGCGGACGCGAATCTTGCAGGGCAGATGTATCCCGATCAAAGTTTGTATCCAGCCAACAGCGTGCCGGATGTGGTGCGCAAGATCAATCAATCGCTGCAGCGCGCCGATCAGATCTATCAGGCTGAAGGTCGCAACGGCGTTCACTGGTTCGCACCGATCGTGGCCGATGCCGAAGCCGGCTTTGGTGGCAACTTGAATGCGTTTGAGTTAATGAAAGCCATGATCGAAGCAGGAGCCGCCGCGGTCCACTTCGAGGACCAACTCGCCTCCGCCAAAAAATGCGGTCACATGGGCGGCAAAGTGCTCGTGCCAACCAGCGAGTTCATCCAGAAGCTTATAGCCGCTCGGTTAGCAGCGGATGTGATGGGCGTCCCGACAATTCTCGTTGCTCGTACTGACGCAAACGGAGCGGGTCTGCTGACGAGTGACATCGATGAGCGAGATCAACCATTCCTGACCGGCGGACGAACTGTAGAAGGTTTCTTCAACGTAAAGGCTGGTCTGGACCAGGCGATCGCGCGCGGTCTCGCCTACGCGCCATACGCTGACTTAATTTGGTGTGAAACGTCCGAACCTAATCTCGCGGAAGCCAGCCGGTTCGCACACGCCATCCACGCGGAGTTTCCCGGCAAGCTGCTGGCCTATAACTGTTCGCCTTCGTTCAATTGGAACAAGAAGCTCGATGAAAAAACGATCGCGAAGTTTCAGAAAGAGCTCGCGCTGATGGGGTACAAGTTTCAGTTCATCACGCTCGCGGGATTCCACGCGCTGAACCTGAGCATGTTTGAACTGGCGCAGGCTTACCGTGACAAAGGCATGACCGCTTACGCTCGTTTGCAGGAGATCGAATTTGAAAGGGAAGCAGATAGCGGATATCGCGCGGTTAAACATCAGTCCTTTGTTGGCACTGGCTATTTCGACGCGCTTGCGCAAGCGATCTCAGGAGGCGTGTCATCGACCACGGCTTTGGCGGGATCAACTGAAGAAGAACAATTCACACAAGCGATTGCGCTGTAGAAAAGTACTGAGTACTGTGAAGGAGTTAGTGCTGAGCACTGAGTACTGAGTTCCGAAGGAGAGTTCGAGTTTCAAGTCTCGAGTTTCAAGTCTCGAGTTTCTAGTTTCTTGTTCTCTAGCTCACGAGTACTGAGTTTCTTTGCGGGGATTCTTCGGGTGATATTACGGGCGTCCATCAACGTGGGCGCCCTTCTTATTGGTTGGGTTGTTGTGGCGGATATTTGCGGATCTTTGATCGATGGCTGAATACGGCGCATTGATGGATAGCCGAAGACGCGCTGATCGATGGCCGGTCGAGGTGGATAACTTGATGGATGGCCGGTCGTGGGGGATGAATAGAAGAAAGTGGCGGAGGGGACAGGACTCGAACCTGCATAGCCTTTCGGCCGGCGGTTTTCAAGACCTCAAAGTGGCCTTGGACCTAGCCTGCCCTCCACCGATTTCCTAATATAAATGGGCCTTGCAGCCGTCAAAGTGATCTAAGTAAGGGTACAGTCTTTTCCAGAAGCGCGCCATCTTAGCGCCAAGTTTCGAAGAATGCGCTGGACAGCGGTTATTTTGGAGAATGACCGGCCGCTAGCTATTACCTTCATCAGGCGGATCAATTGTTCCCACATGTGCTCCTCGAACGTGGAGCACGTGAACCTTGCGACCTTTGATGGTAAACAACACGCGGTAACGGACCACCACCATCTGACGAATCTCTTCTGAGAATTCGTCATCTTCCGGCGCAAGCGGGAAGCCTTTCGGCACGACGGTGAGTTGTTTTGACGCCGCAGTCCGTAATTGTCGGACCCACTGCTGCGACTCCGATTTGCCCCAAACTCGGCAACCCCATTCATACGATTTGCGTACGTCTGCCTGAGCGGATTCCTCGAATACAACGGCGTAGCGCTTCATTCGCGTTCCGAGATCCCTTTCTCAGAAAAGAACTCCCGGAAGAACTTTTCGGCCGGCTTGCCGGCGTTTCGTTTCATGCTTTCCAAACCGCGCTTTATGCCTTCGATCGCTTCAATCCTGTCCTGCGCTTCCAGAAGTCTCTGGTAGCTTTCAGCATCCTGGACAACCAGCTCGGCTTTACCATTCACTGTTAAGACGACCGGCTGCCCTGTCTTTTTCAACTGGCGGACCAGCTTAGCGGTGTCGCGTTTAAATGTGCTGAGGCTCTGAATGTCGCGTGTAAGTTTCATCAGTTTCTTGCTCCGTCGCTAAATATGCACTCAATTTCGCAACTCAGAGCTTAACATGGCAGGTTCGGTCTGGTAAACGCCGGAAAGCCACGTGTTCTATGTTGGATCGCCTCCTTTGCTGTCAAAGTAGCAATCACCGCGTGATCCGCTCTTACTCTCCGCCCTGCCAGCGGCGCATTAGTTCATCGACTTGGAATTTGACCTCCGCTCTAGCGTCGGCGCGGTCCCATTCCGCTGCCAGCAGTTCATCGTAATTTGTTTCGCGGTGTCGAATATGCGCGGCCACGGCAAGCAGCACGGCGGTTTCGTCGAAATCTTTGGCGGCTGCTGAGCGACCGATGCGCCCACTGTATTTGCGACAAGCATGTTCGGCGATCTGCACCTCTCGTTCAAGCGGACAGGCGGGAAAAAGTTCGCGGATTCGTTTGGCAAACTGTTCCACATAGCCTTGGTCCAGCTCCGCTCGTCGTTCTCTTTCCCGCTCGGCGCGACGTTCTCTGGCTTCCACGTCGGCTAGGCATTCAGCTTCCGCCTGATTCAAGGCGTTCTCTTCAACTAACAGGCCCTGACGCTCGTATCGCCGACGCGCCCTGCTGAATTTCAGCACTACTGCTGAAAGCACCGAATGCTTTCGCGCCCGTCTGCTTAATGCCGCATCGCCGGTCGGAAGAAAGACCAACTCGTCCAAATCCGCGCACGACAGACACAATGCGCCTTTGTTCCTTCGAGAGTAATCCACGCTTTGCGTCCCAAGTCCTCACCGCACTCATCGCATTTAGAGTCGCGATGCGAAATAAAGACTTTGAGGTCTTCCGACTTTCTTCTCGCTCCTGACTCAACTATATAAGTTTGTGGTGTTCCCTTTCCCTGACGCGCTTCGGCGAGAGCGTCCATGCCTTCGCTGAGTTCGGCAAACTGGTTCCGCTCAAGGTCCCGCACTGTTTTGGTCTTCACGGATCTCTTCATCGTTTTAGCCGGATTATGCTGAATCCGCTATCATACGCACGCTTGGTATAGCGTAGTCGGCATCTGGAGCATCATGGACATCCATTCAGCCCATCGTGAACACTTAGGTTAAGTTGCTCATATGAATCGGAAAGGTATCCCTTACGGAACCAAGCTGCCGGTTTCCTTTACTGCTAAGGACCTTGAGGACATCCGCGCATGCACTATGATCGACGAGCAGTTTGGCCAGCATGCCGTCGTCGAGGGCAAGCGGTTGCGTCTGGATTTATCCCTTGACGACATCGAAGAGATTCAGGGGCACGTCGCAGCCGAGGCCAATCACACGCGCGACGCCAAGCGGCGCCAACGGCTGGACAAATTGTTCGAGACGTTTCAAAAATTTCTTGATCGGTACGATAATCAGGGATGATCCGCGTCGACGAATTTCGTCCCGATGAATACTTCAGCACGGCCCACGCTTGAAAGGAACGAATGGCCGAGATAAATCGTTCACTGATAATCCTGAGGCCGAAACA
>JBGTLE010000200.1:0-16688 GCA_041744295.1 Pyrinomonadaceae bacterium
TTTTCGCACAGTCGCTACCGTGAGGTGGTACTGAACTCATCACAGCGGATCGAATTGACCCTAACGCGAATGCTCCAGAACAAAGCGAGCAATCTCTACGCGATTATTGAATCGCTTCTTTTCGAGGATGTGGCTGATATGGTTTTCCACTGTGCGAACACTTATTTCTAATTCTGCGGCAATCTCTTTGTTACTTAATCCACGCGAAACCGCCAAAGCCACGCGATCTTCCGCCTCGGTTAGTTCCTCGTCCTGAAAAGTCACCGGTGCATCCTGGACCGTGGATCCTACCAGCCGCGCAATTTGGGAATGTGTTCGTTCAACCCTATTAAGGATTCCATTTACTACCGCGATCAATTCGTCGGGCTCGAATGGTTTTGTGAGGTAAGCGTCGACGCCTGCTCGAAAACCTTCAATGCGATCAGCTGTTTCATCTTTGGCGGTAAGAAACACGATGGGTACCAATGCTGTTCTCGGGGAACCGCGCAGTTGTCGCGCGAGCTGATAGCCGTCCATCCCCGGCATTCTGATATCACTCACCACCAGGTCGGGCACGGCTTCCGCGAGTTGCATTAGAGCTTCTCGACCGCTGCGAGCAGTCTTCACCTGATAGCCCTCGGATTTGAGGCATGCCGCCACCGCGCGCAGGAGATTAGGCTCGTCATCAACTACCAGCAATCGCTTAGACATCAGCATCATCCTCAATAGCCATCTCAGAATTGCCACCGGTAACCAACGCCGGCATGAGTACAGTGAAGACTGTACCGGCGCCGACTTCGCTCTCGACCGTAATCCGCCCACCCAACTGCTCAACAATGCGCTTCGCTAAATAGAGACCGAGCCCGACGCCTGGCGCTGCGGTTTCAAATGAAGCAGCCTCGTCATCTTCGGCTTCGACAATAGTTGATCGCGCCCGAAAAAATTTGTCAAAGACATGAGGCAGATCGTCAGGATTTATTCCGCCTCCGTTGTCTTCGACAGAGATTGCCACGTTATCGCCAACGATATGAGCGGAGACAGTTACTCGACCACCTTCGGGTGTGTACTTGATTGCGTTGTCAACTAAGCCACGAATTACTCTGCATAAGGCTTCAAAGTCAGCTTCGATTTTCGGTAAACCTTTGAGTATTTCCGTAGTCAGGGCTAGTCCCAGTGAACTTGAACGATGCCGATCAACGGCAACGCACGAGTTTATTAACCGAGCAACATCTACTGGAGCTATCGTCAGTTTATAAGCCCCTGATTCAATGCGAGACAAATCCAGCAGATTACCCACGAACTCAATTTGACGGTCACACTCGGTGGCTATCGTCCGCGAGTAGTCAAGCCTTTCCTCCTCGGTTATTGTGAGCCGCTGAAGCAGATGAGCCAGAACTTTTATAGTAGTTAGAGGAGTCTTCAACTCATGAGAGACGCTGCTTACGAAATCGGATTTTAACTGGTCCAGTTCCATGAGTCTGTCGTCGCGTTCTTCGACTCGATCGGCCATGTGGTTGAAGGCCCTTGCAAGATCGCCTATTTCCCCGGCGTCCCGAATCTGTGCCCGGGCCGCTAAATCCCCTGCGCCTAGCTGCTGTGCTGTCGTTCGTAGGCGTCTCACTGGCGTCACAATACTGCGCTCGATTATCAGCGCGGCGCCGATGGCCAGCAATAGGGCAATTAAACCGACAAATCCATAACGATTAAGACGCTGACGCGCCGGTTCATAAAGTGTCGCGCTCGGAATTCCAATCATGGCAATCAAGCCGGTATCTCTAACGCGTGCTATCCCGTATACACGCTTTATTCCGTCCACGGGACTGGTCAGTTCGATCACGTTCGTTCGCTTCTCGTCAAGCACAGAAGAAAGGGGAGCCCAACTCGCGTCAGCTTCCGTGGGTGCCTCTGAACCCCGTCGCCGGTAGAGACTGCGACCGTCTGAGTCTCGGACTGAAATGACTACTTGTGGGGAAAGCTGGATATTGTCGAACAGTTCATTAATGGCGGCTCCGTCGATGCGCGCGATCACCGCGCCGCCTTTTTGGATCGGTGCGGCGATGATAACGATTGGTCGCGCCTCGTCGAGGGTTCGGTCCGTTACTACAGCCCACGAATTGCGCTCTCGCATTTCAGAAACCAGATAGTCGGTCAGAGCGTTTGGCAGAACTTCTTTTCGTGCTGGTTGCGACATTGTCGTCGTACCGCCAGCGTTGGTAATTCGCAGGTCCATCCAGAAGGGGCGTGTTTTAAGAACGCTTTCCAGATTCTCACGAATAACGGTAGAACGAGGGTCATTGTCGCCGGCGGACGCCGCAATTGCCTCCAGCGCCTTTTTTTGATCATCAAGCCAACGTTCAAGGGCAATCGACGCAAGTTCAACCTGCTGTTTTATTGAGTCGTCCAGTTGAGCGCGACTGAGTCGCCACATGTTTCGAAGATCCAGCGCACCGAAGACCACCAAAGGTACGGCAATACCAACCGCAAGCAGGAGTAATTTGCCACGAATGCCCAAAATTCCGCTCTCCCTCAGACCGGTTTCCGACCAAAGACCCATACAAGTGTGAAACAGGGGAACAAGAAGTATAGCAACCATGAACGCTGACGCTGTAAGGGTAAACACTCATGCGATCCTGTGATTCCACTGATTCGCCTCAGCATGCGGTGACTTACCATGATTAGGTATGCAAGATTACCTTGATCGATGTTAACCACCGTTCCGCGTTCTTTGCGAGATACGGTCAAAGGAGTGAATCGTGAAAGCCGCAGAACACATTCTCAATAAACGTAATGCCACCAGAAAGAGCAGCGTTTTGGGTCAAAGACTTTCAAGTATCAACATTCCCTGGAGACGTGTCGCGTTATATGCGTCTCTCTCTCTCGGGTTTTTCTTACTGGGATTCGTTCCGATGTGGTTAAAGTCCAACAACGCAATTGAGCAGCGTGACGCCTCCCAGCGTGAGGTGCGTTTGAGTCAACTCCAAAATACTTTGGCAACCGCGATGGTCGATGTTCAGCGAGGCGAATATGAACCTGCACGGCAACTGACAAGCGACTTCTATACAAACTTGCGCAGCCAGATAGACGCAGCCAATTCATCCGTCTTCACGCCCGCACAACGTGAAACTCTTAGGCCCTTGCTGGCGGAACGTGATGAAGTGATTACGTTACTTGCGCGGAGCGATCGCGCTGCCGTAGATCGCCTCTTTGCTATTTACTCGTCGTACAACAAGATCACCAGCAGTGCGAGTTAGCCTCGGTTTACGGCCGGGATTCCATTTCGCAGCACAACCACGCAAAGAGCTTGCAGCGGGTGGGCTTAAAGGCACTCTTAACAGCATAGACTTCGAATCTGAGCTGAACTGGCGCAATCCGGTCCAATGTTACCGTGTAGAGCGGCGGCGAGAGTTATTAAGCACGCCAAGAGAGTAAAGTTTTTTCTGCGTTAGAATGGGCAAGCCGTAGAAGTGCAGTTAGTATCGAAGTCACCGTCATGGCTGGAACTCGAATCCCAAAGAATTCCCCGGAGCGAGTTGTCTCTCTCTTGTGTGGGCCATGCCGGCAAAATTCTGAGAAAGTACACTTCTCCAAAATCCAAGAGCATGAAACACTTTGACGTTATGATCGTGGGCGCAGGCCTCTCCGGAGTTGGCGCGGCCTGCCACCTGCGGCAGAGGCACCCGCGGAAGAGCTTCGCCATCCTTGAGGGGCGAGCCGCGATGGGTGGCACGTGGGACTTGTTCCGCTACCCCGGCGTCCGGTCGGACTCGGATATGTACACGCTCGGCTACCGATTCCGCCCTTGGCGCGACGCCAAGGCCATTGCCGACGCGCCGTCCATCCTTAACTACATCCGCGAGACGGCGGCAGAGTTCGGCGTAGACAAAGAGATCCGCTACGGACATCGAGTGAAGCGCGCGTCCTGGTCGTCCGCTGAAGCGCGCTGGACCGTTGAGGCCGAGCTTCATTCCGAGATTGCGTCCGAGAAAACCTCCGTCCAGTTCACCTGCAACTTCCTCTACCTCTGCACGGGCTATTACGACTACGAGGCCGGGTACACTCCAGAGTGGACCGGCGTCGAGCGGTTTGGTGGACAGATTGTTCACCCGCAGAAGTGGCCGGAAGCGCTCGATTACGAGGGCAAGCGCGTAGTCGTAATAGGTAGCGGCGCCACCGCCGTCACACTCGTCCCTGCGATGGCCGAGCGGGCAAAGCACGTCACCATGCTCCAGCGCTCGCCCACATACGTCATCTCGCGGCCCGCCCAGGACAAGTTGGCAAACTGGCTCCGTCGACTCCTGCCCGATCGCGCGGCCTACGCGCTCACGCGTTGGAAGAACGTTCTGCTCGGGATGTTCTTTTATAAGCTGGCCCGGTCGCGGCCCGATGTCTTTAAAAGGATGCTGGCGCAGGGGGTGCGGAACCATCTCGGCGAGCAATATGACAGCAAGCACTTCACGCCACGATATAACCCGTGGGATCAGCGTCTGTGCCTGGTCCCCGACTCGGATCTATTCAACGCAATACGCGACGGCCGGGCGACGGTTGTCACTGACCACATTGATACGTTCACGGAGTCCGGCTTACTGCTGAAGTCCGGTGGGCATCTCGACGCTGACATTGTGGTGACGGCGACGGGGCTCGTCCTCAAGCTCATGAGTGGGCTGCAACTCGTCGTGGACGGTGCGCCCGTGGACCTGTCGAAGACCATGGCCTACAAGGGAATGATGTTCAGCGACGTCCCTAATCTCGCCTCCGCCTTCGGTTACACAAACGCGTCCTGGACGTTGAAGTGCGACCTAACAGCCGAGTACGTTTGCCGGCTACTGAAGCACATGGACCAGCACGGCTATGCGCAATGCACCCCGCGCGTGAACGATCCTGACGTAACAGAGGAACCAGTGCTCGACTTTACCTCCGGTTACGTGCTGAGAGCGTTACACACCCTGCCGCGGCAGGGATCGAAGACACCGTGGCGCCTACACCAAAACTACGTGAAGGATCTTTCGATGCTTCGGTTCGGGCGCGTGGACGACGGGACAATGGAGTTTAAGACGGCACCGAACGAACGCGGCGCGGGGGTGGCCCAGCATGGCTGAGCGCATGCGCCTGGGAAGGCCGGACGGCGATGATCACTGGTGCGGCAGGCATACGAACTAGCGTGGCCTTACCCCTCCTCTTGCATAAAACAGGTGCTCCATGAGGTCGGAGGTTCGAATCCTTTCGCCACGACCAGAATTGATGGCGATCAAAAACGGCTGCTCGAAGTGAGCAGCCGTTTCGCCTTGGTGCGCGGCCCCCCGCCGTTGCGCGCCTCCCTCGATTTCTAAGCTGACACGATTGAAGTTCGGATGGCGAATTGAATCAACTCCGCGCTGCTTCTAAGCCGAAGATGTTCCATCATCGTGTACTTGTGAAAAGCGACGGTACGTGGCGTGACGTTGAGGATAAACGCCACCTCTTTCATCGATCGACCTTCTGCAAGCAGCTGCAGAACCTCTTTCTGTCGCAGCGTAAGTTTGTTCGGATTCTTTTTACGCTGCAGGTTCTGCACGAACGAGCCGACCATGTCTTTCGTCATCAATGGTGTCATGTAAGATCGGCCGCGCAGCACCTCACGAATTGCGTAAACCAATTCCTTGGCAGCCGAGTTTTTGACGACATATGCCGACGCCCCAAGTCGAAATGCTTCTGCCGCAAGATCGTGATCCATGTTCATCGTTAAATAGACCAGTTTCACGTTGGGCAAGATCTGCTTCAGTCGCTGGCCCGCACTCAGTCCATTCAGCTTCGGCATACCGATATCGAGGACGATCACGTCAGGGTCCAGCTTCGCTGCAGCATTCACCAACGCAGCCCCGTCGTGAAACGTGCCGACGATTTCAAAGTCAGCTTCGAGTATGTTCTTGATAGCGTCCAGGAGCATGACGTGATCGTCTGCCAGGATAATGCGTGTACGTTTCATAAAAGGAGTTCCTTCAATACGATTCTGGTTCTGGCGGTCGGCAACATGTCTAGTGATTGCAACCCGCTAACTGACTGAGCGGGATCCACACGTCAACCTGCGTTCCTTGTCCAGCACGCGAGCGAATCGAAATTTCGCCACCGACAAGCCGCAGTCTCTCTCTCATGCTGATGAAACCAAGCCCTCGCGTGCTTCGTGGCGAATCAAGATCAAACCCGCAACCATCATCCGAAACGCGAAGATGCAGGCACTGCGGTGTCTTTCGCAAAAGCACGCTCGCCGTTCTTGCCTGGCTGTGCTTTTTCATGTTGCGAAGTGCTTCCTGAGCAATACGAAACAGACACAAGCTGACTTCCTTTGAAACTTCTTCGGGAAAGCTATCGTGCTGGAACAGAATGTCGACTTCACCATGCTCAGCTAACTCCCGGCAGAGACTCTTTATCGCGGCCGCGAGACCGAGCTGGTCAAGCTTTGCAGGATGCAACTGGTAGGAGAGTCGATGAATGGAGGTTGAGATTTCCTGCGATCTGTTCCAAAGCCTTTCAATCGGATCGGCCAAGTAAGGTTGACTTGGCAGGATTCGTTGTCGCAGTTGATCCAACTCAATTCCCAGGAGGGCCAGTTGCTGACTAAGATCATCGTGCAGCTCTCTTGCAATTCGGCTGCGCTCGTCCTCTTGCGCCTTTATCAACCGTCCACCAAGCGATCGTAGTGCTTCCTCCGCTTGCCGCCGCCTGGTGATATCTTCACGCGTAACCAACACGCGAAAGCCGGCGGACCCAGGCATGGCGAGACGAGCAGCATGCACCAGAAACCAGCGAGTACCGTTTGTTCCTTTGCACGAGTACTCGCGGTGGAACTCTCTTTCATGATGATCGAGGATCCGTTGGATGTCGGCAGTCAAAGCGGCCATCTCGGGCGACACCAATCGCGGCTTTGACTCGGGATCCTCAAGAGGTTTCGCCGGTAATCCCACACTGGTCGCATCCCAGGCATTTTGCTCGTTCGACAAGAGCCATGCTTTGCTCGCGTAAAGAATCTTTCCTGATTCATCGAGGACTGCCAGGTTGGAGGCGCAGGCGTCAACCATGCGCTGTAAGAAGACGTCGGTTGCGTGCTCTTCCTGCGGACCCATGGCCGCAGGTCTAAGCTCGGTTGCTACTAATTGGGAGGCTGCAAACATAAGTTTAGCGTTTTGTTAGTCGTAGATCGTTCAGTGTGCTAAAGGGGAGACCTTAGGTTGACAATTGCTGCGGCGATTCGCTGTCCCCAGAAACCGACGTCAGCAGTTTAGAATCAATGCTCGAGGGACTACTGAGAACCGTTATCGCGCCCAGTAAGACCGCAAAGTCACGCGAATGCAGATGATTGGCCCAGTCTGCCTGTGATTCCCACTCACCAATTAAGACAGTCGAGTTCTCATCGGTGACTTCGACGTAGAAGTGATAGGCGAGACAGCCCTTCTCATTTCTGATCGGATCCAGCAGCGGTTCGATTGTTTGAAAAAGCTCCCCGCGATTCTCTGGTGGTACTGTGATTCTGGTTGTGTTTACGATCACTTCGGGTCCCGATTGTTCGTTGATTCCGAGGTCTGAGCGCCGGACTCAAAAAGAGTTGGTTGCGATCAGAGCGAACGTTGATTCTCGGTTTGAGTTCAGTGCGATTGAATTTCATGTTTCTCTAGTGCAACCGCTGTGCACACCATGCAGGGACGGAAGTGGGAGGCGGTTAAGTAACTTGCTGGTGGCATTTAGGGTGGTTTAAGGGCGTCCTTAAATAAAAACTGAGCCTCAGAAAAGCCGTGGTATTTCGCGGTTCTGTGTAATTCCGTCGATTTTTGGAGGTGATTGGGGGATAAAAGTGCTGAGTGCGAAAGAGCGCTGAGTACTGAGTACTGAGTACTGAACTGCAATGGACTTTTGCGAAAGCATAGAAACTGCAAGGCTCCGAAACTCCGTACTCAGCACTCCGCACTCCTCTTTAGCACTCCTCGGTTCATTTAAGTCCTCAGTTTTTCCCGGCCGCCCTGCGGATACTCTTTTGAATGCCCAGCTTCGTCATTCGAGTCCGCAGGGTGCTCGGGTTAAGGTCGAGGATCCGGGCGGCGCCGCTTGCGCCTTCAATCCGCCAGGATGTCTGGTCGAGTACCTTAGTGATGTGTTCCTTTTCCACTTGTTGGAGGTTTTGGTTCTTTGGCAACTCAGACGGCGCCGCTTGCGTGAACTGATCTGTGATGTGCAGAACTGGTGAGGTCGAGTTAATCACTCCGCGTTCAATCACATTCTCCAACTCTCTAACGTTTCCCGGCCATGAGTAAGTCTGCAGATTCTTCAGAGTAGCCGCCGGGATCGACTTAATACCCTTTCCCAACTTCTTTGAGCGAGTCCGGACGAAGCGTTCAACCATTGGCGGAATATCTTCCGTACGCTGTCGCAGCGGCGGAACAGTGATGGGAAACACGTTCAATCGATACCAGAGGTCTTCGCGGAATCTTCCATTCTCGACTTCCAGCTTCATATTGCGGTTGGTCGCTGCGATGATTCGTACGTCGACCTTAATAGTCTTCGAGCTGCCTAGTCGCTCAAATTCACCTTCCTGAATGATCCGCAAAAGTTTTGGCTGAAGCTCGAGAGGAAGTTCGCCGACTTCGTCGAGAAAAATTGTCGCGCCGTCGGCCAACTCAAAACGGCCCATCTTGCGCGCTGCAGCTCCCGTAAACGCACCCTTTTCATGACCAAACAACTCGCTCTCGATCAAGCTCGCCGAGAGTGCCGCGCAGTTTACTTTTACCAGCGGTCGATCGCTGCGCAGGCTTTGACTGTGAATAGCACGGGCCACCAGCTCCTTACCTGTCCCGGTCTCGCCAAGGATCAAGACGGTGCTATCCGTCGCTGCCACCTGCTCAATTTTGAAGAGTACGTATTTGATCGCATTGCTTTCGCCAATTATCTCGTCGACGTTGTGCGCCAGCTTGATCTCCTCCTGCAGGTAAATGTTCTCTTCCTCGAGCTGGTTCTTGAGTTTGTTTACTTCTTCGTGAGCCATACGCAGCGCCTCTTCCGCTTCCTTTCGGTCGGCAATGTCGATGCACGATCCGATATAACCGAGAAACTCTCCTGCGGCGGAAAAGCGAGGCGTGCCGATGTCATAAACCCAGCGAAACTCTCCATCAGCTCGACGCAGTCGGAATTCCATCTTGAACGGCTCTCTACGATCGAATGCTGCTTCATGCGTATCCAAACAGCGGATGTAATCCTCGCTTAAAACTCCTTGCGTCCAACCATTCCCCAGTTCCTCATCCAGGGTTCGTCCCGTAAAAGTGAGCCAGCCTTGGTTGAAATAGCTACAGAGCTTGTCCGGTCCCGCGATCCAAATCATCACCGGCGCATTGTCGGCCATGATGCGAAAGCGTGATTCACTTAAGCGCAGCTCTTCTTCTGCCCGGCGTCGTTCCGTGATGTCACGCCCAATTCCCTGCAATTCGACCCCATGTCCGTTGGTGGGGGTGACGACGTGATCGACCCACTGCTGCCAACCTCTGGCGCCGTTTGGCAGGACAACTTCGTGCTCGTATGTTTCACTGCGACGGTTCTCGATTAGGGAGGTCACGTGAGTGATTGCCGCCCCGCGTGCATGCTCGGGAATATAATCCGCGTACCTGGTGCCAATCAGTTGTTCGCGAGTCTTGCCGAAATGACGACAGTAAGCATCGTTGACGAACGTCAAAGTGGTATCCGGCTTAAAGCGACAAATGAGTTCGGTCTGGGTTTCGACGACGTTGCGATAGCGGACTTCGCTTGCCTTGGAAGCCTCCTCTGCGCGACGGCGTCTAGCACGATTAATCAAAAGCCCGACGATGAGCAAGGCCTGCAGAATGAAGAGCGAAATAGCTCCCACGACGCGCCACTTGTACTGTTCCCAGAAGGTGGGCTGCCTAAAACGAACAACACTTCCGGCCGGAAGTTTGTTCTCATCTATGCCCCAACGTTGAAGGGCTTTCCAGTCGAACATCGTGGTGCTCGGCATAGCTTGAGAGGGAATATTCTGAGGCCTCTCGCCTGCCAGAATGCGCAAACCCATTTCAGCTGCGTGAGTACCAAGACCCTCGTAGTCGATCAAGCGCCCACCAACAATGCCCGTCCCCATATAAACCTGCGTGGTGCCGTAGATGGGAGCACTAGACGTCGGGACCAGCAGGGCAAGCACCTCTGGGTTGGTATAGATGCGGGCTGCATTGTCCGAGTTGATGGCCAGGTAGAACACAACGCTCCGTTCCGGGAGTCTCGCGAGCTTGCCCTTCAATTCATCCAGGGGAAGGCCCATTAGATATGTGAACTCTATTCCGCTTTCGTAAGAACTAAACTCTCGCTGTGCTTGCTCTGCCAAGGCACGGTCAATGGGCGCATTACCGGCCACCACCACTACTTGCTTCGTTGGCGGATGAAGTGCGAGCGCAATATCGAGGGTGGGCCGCAGCTCTACTGTTCCCGCTACTCCAGTGACGTTCGTACCCAAATCAAGATCTTGAATCCGACTCAGATCGGTGACCACGAACACTATCGGAGTTTTGGGAAATAGTGCGTTTTGATACTTCAATAAGAATCTAAGTGGGGACGGTCCGAGCGCATAGATCAAGTCAAGCTGTTCACCGTCGTACTTTCGGCGCAACAGCTCGACAAACTCTTTCTCATACTTGTCGGATGAAATCCTGAAACTATCCTGAGCTTCGTAAAAGAACTGGATAGGAGAAGGAGAACCGTTCTTCATGGTCGCGCGGATGGACTGATTTATGAGGATGATTGCCGGGACATAATGGTCCTCTGAAGAAAAGATCAGAACCTTCTTTGGACCATCCGTAGCCGAGGCCTGGCTGGTAGAAAGTATTGGCAAGGCGAAAACACCGATGAGGACGAGCACACTCCTGCCTACAAACCGAATTAAGTTTCGATGGGGGAGTGTTTTGTTCATCGGCTGCTAGAAACTGAATTCAAAGCGAATTGTAGTTGGCGAAGAGGATCCCGAATCCCTGTATGCCCAGTATTCTCTCGTCTGAACCTTCCGAGTTGCGATGAACTGTTGCTTCAATGCAGCCTCTTCAACAGGCCGCCCGACACGACCACGAAGCTGCGAAGTAAAACGAAGAAGGGACTGGAAAAAATCTACACCCGCAAGTGGTGGGCGGCAATCCGTAAAAATACGAGGCCAATTGAATGGGAATGATTAGCAGAGCGGTTTCGTGCCAGCTGAAGAACGGCAACTCGTGCCCTGTCAGGCTTCAGGTTAACTTTGCCATGAACCGCGTCTGAACAGCAGCGAGACTACGAATGAATGGGCCACGCAAAGGACTAATCTTAGTGCAGGCCGAGCTTTAGCGCGTATTGGATCAGCTCAGCGGTATTCTCCACTCCCAGTCCTTCCATCATTTCATACTTGTGAGATTCGGCTGTGCGGGTAGAAATTCCGAGTCTGGAAGCTATCTCCTTCATCGTGCAGCCATCGATTACCAGCTGCAGCACTTCTCGTTGTCGCGGGGTCAGCGTCAGCTTCTGACTTTGCTTGACCTGCTTGCTGACTCCTTCGGCCCATTCTTTCGCGACGAGCGGCGTAACATATTTTTCGCCAGCCAGCACCTGGTGAATCGCCATTACCAGCTCCTCGCCGGCGGACTGCTTCAGAACGTAGCCGCTGCCACCACAGCGAAAAGCCTCCGCCAGTAAACGATCGTCGGCGTGCATTGTCAGGAAGATGATCTTCGCTGTCACTCCCTTTTTCACCAGTTGGCGGACCGCGTCAAAGCCATTCAGTACAGGCATCGAGATGTCTACGACGATCACATCCGGTTCAAGACGGTGCGCTTCGTCAACCAGGGCCTGTCCGTCTTTGACCATACCAACCAGATCGAATTCATCCTCCAGGAGTGACTGAAGCCCCTGGGAGAACATCTTGTGATCATCAGCCAGCAGTATTTTTATGCGACCCACGATTACCTCGCTAATGGAATCCTGGCGCTTAGGATCGTTCCGTCGCCAGGAGTAGATCTAATTTCAAACATTCCCTGCAATAGCCTGACTCGCTCTTCCGAGCTGATGAGTCCAATGCCGCTGCCACTTCTAATTCGTTCTACATCAAAACCCTGACCTGAATCAGAAACTTCGAGAGTGAGAAAGCCGTCAGCTTCCGCCAGAGAAATATCGGCCGCTTGCGCGCCAGAATGACGGGAGACGTTTCGCAGAGCTTCGAAAGCGACTCGATAAATGCTGTCCGCAACATCCAATGGAATCGGTTCCGTGCGCACATCTGCGCGGAACTGCACATCAATCCCTTCTTCGTGGCCAAACTCCGAAACGTGCGTTCTAAGTGCACGAACCAGACCAACATGCTCCAGCACTTCCGGGTGCAACTGATGTGACAGTTGCCGGAGCTGGGTGGTCAGGTCATGTGTATGTTGCGTCAATTGATCAAATTCAAGAGTAACTTGCGGACCCGCATCTGGAAGTTTTCGCTTGAGGCGACTGATCGCAATTCCGAGTGTTGCTATGTTTTGACTAAGGTCATCATGTAGTAGAACTGCAATTCGCCAGCGTTCAGATTCCTGAGCAGTAATCAGACGAGCGGCTAGCGAGCGGACTTGCCGGTTACTCTGTAGCAATCTTTCTTCGCCGCGCCGAAGTGCGTCCGTTGCCCGGCGTGTTTCGGTTATGTCCCTGACAATACTCAGGACATTATCCGCTTCCGCTTTGACGAGTCTCGCTTCGAAATATCGTTCTTCTCCCTGCAACTCCAGCGAGTATTCCAAAACCTGAGGCTCATCGCTGTTTTCCAACTGAGCAATGCAAGGTTCAATCCTCTCTACTACCTCAGGCGGCAAAACTTCTCGAAAGTTCTTTCCCACAAACGCATCCGGCGTAACCCTCAGGACTTCAGGATCGCGAGCGTAATAATCGAGGTAAACACCGTCTTTAGTATGCAGGAACATCATATCGGGCAAGGCACGAAGAATGGCGTGGTTACGTTCGTTGATCTCGAGTAGCGCCTGCTCGGCAATCTTGCGGTCGGTTATCTCCCTGATGTAGGTAAGGAAATGGACTGGTGTGCCATCGTCGTCTTCGACAACTGAACAGTTTAGATAGATCCAGATAGTCTTTCCGTTCTTGTGAATATATCGCTTTTCCAGATCGAACGACTTGATTTCGCCGCTTATCAAACGTTGGCATTGTTTCCAGTCGGCTTCAACGTCATCCGGGTGGGTCACGTCTTTGAAAGTTTGACTTAGCAATTCCTCTTCCGTGTAGCCCACGAGCTCGCAAAGCCCCGGCGGAACCTTCAACCACCGGCCATCCAAGCCCACGTGAGTAACCATGACAACCGAGAATGCCTCCGCGCGCGCCAGTCTGGCCTCGCTTTCACCAAGCGCCACATTTACTTGCCGCCGCTCGGCGATGACGGCTGCCAACGACATCAGCGGAATAGAAGTGACGATGAGGAACCATTGAATCGAAACTGCATTAACGGCGGGCGAGTGAGAGACAAAGGGCCCTTGTCCGTGAGTGGCGCCATAGATCGCCAAAAACATCACGACGAGAAGCAGCGTGCTGACCCCGCGCGGTCCAAACCGGATCGTGGCCCACAATAAGAAAGGCAGCGGCCAGTAGAGTAGCAGTGGGGTATCGCTGGCGATATCCGTGGTGCTGGTGAACGCCGCGCGCCCTGTGACCAAGAGCCCGCCAATTAGAAGACCGACTTCTATCCAGCGACGCAAAGTTGCTTTCGCCACTGCCGCGACACCGCCGTCGGCCCAGGTAAGGATCACTGGTACGAGTGTCATGGTCGCAAGCGCATTCGAGAGAAAGCGAACGCGCCAGGTCTCCCAGTTTGAGCTGGCTCCCCAGCCATTCAGTTTTATAAGTGCAATGTCGACAAAAGAGGCCACGAGAGGCGCTAAACACACCGCAACTATCAGGAAAATGGCGAGCCCTCGAAAGCTGTCAAAGCGGAGTGGTCCCCTGACAAAGTGGTTCACACCAATCGCGCCAATCAATGCTTGCAAGGTGTTGCTGATGAACCATGAGAGCACCATCAAGACTGGCACACCGCTCTGCAATTCTGCTGCGAGGTGGGCTGGGAAGGCGGCGAGGATGATTATCCACCAGTGGCGAACGGGCACGAGTAGCAATGCAGCCAGCAGAATTGCGTTAGGCATCCACAAGGTGGAAACGGAACCGGGCTGGAGCGCAAAAGCAAAGCCGATTTTCGCGGTGAGGTAATAACCCGCAAAAACAAACGCCGCCACAATCAATGTGCGGCGGACGGACGCGGGAGTGCTCTTTAGCTGCTCGCTCGATTTGGCGTAGGGAACTGCGACCGCCTCGAACATCTCATTCCTCGTGACTACGGGAGGGTACTGACAACTTCAGATGGTACAGAGTCAAGCTGCGGTCGGCAATAGATCAGTGACAGAACAGAAAAACAAGCGCTTTGGAGCGCCAGCGGGAACTTAGACGCGGATTTACGCCGATGACACAGATATGAGGAACCTGCATTAGAGCCTGAGACCTTCTGAGCCTGACAACTGCCAATTCCCGAATCTATTGCTTGCTCCGATCCGTATCATCCGCGTTAATCCGCGGCTGAATGTCTTTTGCTGCTGGCCAGACTTAGAACGCCTCACCTACCCCAATCGAAAGTGTGTGACCCGCCCGGCCGATTGCAAAATCAACGCGGTAGTTAATGTTGTTCTTCTTATCGAGTTTGAATCGGAGCCCCGCTCCGGCGGCGGGTAATAGTTCATCGCTGCGAAACGCATTCCAACGGCGAGCCACCCCGCCAATTCCACCAAACGCCACCATGCCAAACCTGCCGCGCAACTCGCGGCGATATTCGCCCTGTGTGGCAAACATACGGCGATTCTGAAACTCGCCACCCGTGTATCCTCGCAGGTCGCTGCCTACCCCGTACAAGCAGAGATCATAAAAGGGCACACTCTGGTTCGCGGAACAGACCATCCCTCGATAAGCAAAGACTTGCTTCTCGCCGACTTCTCGATAGCCGTTGTATCCGACTTTATAGTTTTGATACTGCCGTTTGCTGCCCAATGACTGGTCAAAAAAATCGCCGGTGGCATCGAAGAGCGAGCCCTTCGTCGGATAGAACGTGCTGTCGCGTCTATCACGCTGAATATGAAAGCCAAGTGCGGCAGTAGTTGATTGAATATCAATTGGGGGGATGTCGAATCCGCCTGGGGTCGGGGGGCCGTCGAATCTCGCGTAGAGACTTCGATGCTGGTAACGTGGACCGACAAAAACGTCTTTCCAGACGTTGCGGAGGAACTCGCCAAAGAAAACTGTGCCTCCCATTTTCAATGGGACCTTGATTGGATCTCGACCGGGAATGCGACCGATGCCATAGAAATCAAAATTGACTCGGCCTCTAACCGCGACAAAGCTTGTTTGGTACTTGTTCTCGCTGAAATATAATCTGCCGCCGATTCCGCCTCCACGCGTGCCGCTGTTAGTGAATGCACCTGCCAGACCCACCGTAGACGGGGGTGAGACGTTGTCCTCCTCGCTCACCTTAAAAACATACCCGAGTCCAATAACTAAGCCTGACCCAACGGCGGGACTGGAAATAGGAATCGGCGCGATGATCCACGTCCCACGTTTCTTCTTCGCGGGCTTTGCCTGGGCTGGATCTTTGCCTTTGTCCGTGTCTTTGTCCTGGTTAGCAGCAACGGCGGAATCAGCAGAAACAGTGGGCTCGGTCCTGGCTGGCGATATCGCCGCTGCAGTGTCCTGGTTTGTTGTATTGAAGTTGCTTTGAGCGAAGGCGTTTCCGAAGACGAAGCAAATCATCAACATCCCTACTTGAAAGCGTTTGATTATCCGAGCAGTCATTTTCATTCCCCGTTTGTTATTCGACGTCTCGCAGGTTCCGCTTCTCACTTGCAACAGCGGAACTTTCTAACTCGTGGGGAGATCGTTACCTGGCCCAATACCGTGTTCGGATGCTTGTTTCCAAACTAAGGCTTTGCGTGCGCCGCGAGTTACTGATCAGGATCTGGGGAGACTCAATACGAGCTGAGGAAATTCTAACAGCGGGAAATGCACGGCATAACTGTCACTATTGACAGTTGGGGTTAGTGATTAAGATGTGGATGAGCAGAGCCGGTCCAAGGTCTACGATCCAAAGTCCAAAGTCCAAAGTTTGATGTCAATACAAGCGCAGTCAGACTATAAATAAGGACTTTGGACTTAGTTCATGCTTTGGTTTCTTAACGCTGTCGCACGTCGACAAGCTTCCACGCATTCTGGAGTAGTTCGATTTCGAGATGGTTTTCCTTGTCGATCTTGAACTTGCAAGCCGGAAGCAGGGTGCCGGAATTCTTCTTGCCGTCCGCGCTCATGATGATCTCGGCGCCGGACAAGCTGTAGTCCATCGAGCGACTGTCGCTCCAGGCTTCTCCAAAGGTAACTGGGCGGTCTGTGACCAGACGGATCTTCCAGCCGCCATCAGGCATGTCAAACTTCCGGATGTAGTTGACGTCATAGCCGAGGGTGCCGGTAATTGCCATGCGACCCTTACTCTTCATCTTTGAAAGTGCATTGACCAGACCTTCGTTCTGTTTTGCGGTGAATGCTTCCAGCAGGGCTTTTTGGTCATCGGCAGTCGAGAACTCCTCGATGATTAGGTTCAGGCTAAACGTCCGCCCAAGTTGCGTGGATTGACCCATAGCCTGGGCCTGGATGTAGAT
>JBGTLE010000201.1:0-6596 GCA_041744295.1 Pyrinomonadaceae bacterium
ACTGATCGTCGCGCCGCTGCACGCTCAGTTTCGCACCGCGCCCGGCGGAAGATTAGGCGTGAGACCGATTGACCTGCTCGCCCTGCGGCGCGATGGGCGCTTGGTAGTCATCGAATTGAAAGTGTTTGAAGATCGCGAGCATGTCTTTCAGGGAGTCGGATACTGGCAACGAGTTGAAGCTCATCGCCGTCGCGGTCACATCTCGCGGGCGAAGCTTTTCGGCGCGCGCCGCATCAGTGACGAATCGCCGCTGGTCTATCTCGTCGCGCCCACACTGCGCGTGCATCCTGCGTTCACGACACTCGCTCGTTTCGTCACACCGGATATCGAGCTCTACCGCTTCGACATCAACGAAGACTGGCGCAGCGGCGTCCGCGTAATGCGCAGGTGTGCTTTAACATGAATAGTTGCGGTAATCGCAATTATTTGAGTTAATCGCCACTCGCAATTTTCCTGGGTTCGGTACGGATAGGAGCTTACCGCGCGAATGTCTTGTCGAACTGATGTTTCGAATGAAAAACTTTTTCACTCAATCAAGCAACTACTTGTACTTATTAGTAGCCATCCTATCCTTCCTACTAGGCACAACGTCCTCAATCATTGTCGGATTCGTAACTCGCAGTATCGAGAAGAGGCGCCTCATTGATTTGTTCCTCGCCGACATCCGGCGACACTGGCCAGGTATCGATTCTCTGAAGTCCGCGCCTGTGGGACCCAATTTCTCGAGAGGTGTCTACCAGTTCAAGCACATGAAAGTGCACTTGTTAGGGGAACCAGATTACGAGTTCGAAGTTCATAATGTTCGACTGTATGATTCTGAAGGCGTCAAACTGGCGCTATCCCTCGGCTCAAAATCACGTAAGCAATTTTGGGATGTCTACGCCCTCCTTCGAGACGCTGAGGCAGTTAGGCAGCTGATCAAATCGCTGCCCAACGACGATAAGTCTCGCGCCTCGTATCAGGACCTCTTCGTCAAGCTGGTGACCAAGTTGGCGAGACAATTTGATGAGCTTGAGCAAATGTTGCGGCGAGAGCGGGCCATCTTTTCGAGACTTCTTGGTTTGTGAGTTAGGATCTGAGCCCATGCAACTTGATATCAAAAATCGGATTCTACGGGATCTATACGAGGCATTCTTCCAATCTCATGACGGCTGCAACTTGAAAAATTTAGCCGAACAAGAAGGCTGGGATACAACACCCTTTTGGAACTTGATAGATCGAATGACCCAAGAAGGTCTTATTAAGTTCAGATCTATGGGAGGGTGGTATGAAATTGACTCCGCCGGAATAGTTCACGTTGAGGAATCAGGGATCGCTCCTGAAGAAGTAGTTAATAGTAATCAAAAAGCTCGCACACAAATTCTCCTATCTTTAGCCAAAGTTTACGAGGAAAAGGGAAATCTCCATACCGCTCGAAATTCAGAGTTAATCGAACAAACTGGTTTCGCTCAGAACATAGTGCGCGGCAACCTGCTTGTGTTATTGGATTTGGGTTACGCTGAGTCCTCAGGAAATGCCGGATCCAAACTTACTTATCTAGGCCTTAGCGCCGTCGAAGAATATAGAACGAAGAAAGGTATTGCTGATGAGTTTGAGGTTATCTCAGAAATGAGTCCTCAGCCTCGTGGCCGAGCCTTACAAAAATTGACTGCGAAGGCAATCGAACAGCATGGTTGGGGGCAGGAGGAAAGTGTACGAACCTCTAACGAGGAAATGGACGTAATTGTGTTCCGTGAAAGGGAATATTATTTGCTGGAGTGTAAGTGGGAGAAAGATCGAAATGCAGCATCTGTAATTCGAGAGTTGTTTGGGAAGCTAAACAATCGGATTGATGTTCGCGGAATAGTTGTCTCTATGTCAGGTTTCACAGAGGGCGCAGTGAAGCAAGTTGAAGATTATACAGGCCAGCGCATCATCCTTCTCTTTGGAGGTGAAGACGTGAGAGCAATATGTTATGGAAAAGCTACATTCGAGGATCTATTGAACGCAAAGTACAAAGAACTTGTGACAAAGCGAAAAGTAGAGTTCAGATAAGACCGAAAGAAAAAGTGATCCCTTCCAAAGCATGCCAAGAATGGTAGGTGATATAGCAACTCCTAAGCTGATAGGTTCGATGAAGGATAGGAGTTCAACTGACCGATGGCCGAGTATTTAAATGATGTCGTGTCGGAGGCGCACACGTAGGAGATTCTTGACAGCATTTCGAGATGCTCTCTAGACTGCTTGCTCAGCCAAGATTTCACCGCGGCCTCCCCGACCTCATCAATTCAGCGCGCGCGGCGTTCCAACATCAACTAAACACCTTCAGCGGCATTACGCAGCGTCGGCGCGCACGTTGCCTCGTCCTAGTGCTTCACGAACATGTCTTCGGGGTCGTGTTTTGACGGAGGAGGGGAAGCTCGAGTGGCGCTGACGATGTTTGGATTGAGGCTGCTGAGTGCCTGATCGGCGGACAGAATTCCCGAAACTCGCATCTTGAACTCGTCTGGGTTGCTCGCGTTGTGCAGTGCTTCGTCGAGCGAGATCAGTCCTGACTGGAAAAGATTGAAGAGCGATTGATCGAAAGTCTGCATTCCATATTGCGAAGTGCCGGCCGCGATAGCCTCACGAATCAAGTAAGACTTCTCTTCATTCATCACATGGTCGCGAATCAGCGAAGTTGACACCATCACTTCGACCGCCGGAACGCGACCAGGCCCGCGAGCTGCGCGCACCAGTCGCATCGAAATCACAGCTTTCAAAATTCCTGCTAGTTGAATCCGCACCGACTTCTGTTGGTGAGACGGAAAAGAGGAAACGATGCGCATCACTGTCTCGGTTGCATCCAGAGTGTGCAGAGTTGAAAGCACCAGGTGACCGGTCTCTGCCGCGGTCAATGCAGTTTCAATCGTTTCGTGGTCGCGCATTTCGCCGACGAGGATCACGTCCGGATCCTGTCGCAAAGCGCCGCGCAAAGCTTCCGCGAACGAACGCGTGTCGACATCGACTTCACGCTGAGTGATGAATGACAGTTTGTCGCGATGGAGAAACTCGATGGGGTCTTCGATGGTAACGATATGCCCGCTGCGTCGGGCGTTGATGCGATCGATCATCGCCGCCAGGGTCGTCGACTTTCCCGAACCGGTCGCGCCGGTGACGAGAATCAGCCCGCGTCGTTCGTCGGCAATCTTGTCGATGACAGGTGGCAATCCCAACTCAGCCGTGCTGGTGGTTTGCTCCGGAATCACACGCAGGACAATGCTCACGGTGCCGCGTTGCTGAAAAATATTTGCTCGAAATCGCCCCAAACCATCGACGCCATAACCGATGTCTACTTCCGAGACCTCTTTGAACCGCTGTTTTTGCCGGTTAGAGAGCATTGAGAAGGACATATCGAGCGTGTCTTCTGCTTTGAGTTTCGGCGCATCGGCAACGGGATGGAGTTCACCCGCAATCCGCATTACCGGAAAGGCGCCGACTTTGAGATGGAGATCGGAAGCGCCGTGGCTGGTGGCAACGCGGAGCAGATCATCAATTTTGATGGGCATACAGGAAAGGGACCTTTCAAAAACTGCGGCAGTGTTTAGTGGATTTGGTGGCTCTGGAAGGAGCGCTGAGGTTTGCGGGGCGCGTCACGAGGTTGGTGACACCGAAAAGATAATAGCCGCGCGGCAGTCGCAGCGTCAATAATGATGACTGGTAAGTGTGTGGCCAGCCCTTCCGTGCGAAGGACCAAGCTGGCTTTTTCCTGGGAGCGCGGGCGGCCCGCCCGCCGAACGTTGAATGCCGCTCAGGTGGGCTTGAGGTCAAGCTAATCTGTTCGAAGTCGCTGCTTGAGGCAGGCGGGGCCGCCCGCGCCCCCCGGGGAAGAGCGGGACCGCACAGGAATGAGTAGAAGGATAGCAAACGACAAAGAATCTACCCGGAACGGGTTGCGACTGAATACCTCACAAACATTGGTCTACTCGTGGTGGACGCAACCCGTTCCGGGTTGAGAATCTGTTCCGTTTGTTATCCCAAGGTAGCCGAAGCGGCAACCTTGGGCTGGAGGACGCAGCTCCTTCGGAGCATAGGACCAAAAACAGGCGTGGTAGAAGCTGATGTTAGGCAAAGCAAAAGGCGAGCAGGAAATCCACTCGCCTTTCAGGTCCACAGGTTTGTAGTCCTCTATTCTTTCGCCGCGGCTTGATAATTAAGCGCCGGTTCTTCTTCCGTTGCTGAAGTTTCGGCTCCACTCCTGTTGTGGCCGTTATTCTCCGGTCGCGTCGATTGCTTTTCGTTTACATAGGTCAACCAGTCGCCGGGAGCTTTTCGTTTGCCTTTGGTGATATCAAAGAACGCTTCCTGAATGCGCGCCGTGATTGGCCCACGTCCGCCTTCGCCAACCGTGATGCGATCGACGGAGCGTATCGGAGTGATCTCCGCCGCCGTGCCTGAAAAGAAGAGTTCATCGGCAACGTAGAGCGCAGCGCGTTGGACGGTGCGCTCTTTGACGGTTATGCCGAGTTCGTGGCAGATCTGAATAACACTGTCGCGAGTAATTCCCGGCAGGATCGAAGACGACAGCGGCGGTGTCAAAACCACGTCACCGCTGACGAGAAAAATGTTCTCGCCCGAGCCCTCAGAAACATATCCGCGATCGTCCAGTGCGATGCCTTCGGCAAAGCCGTTAAGCAAAGCCTCCATCTTAATCAGCTGCGAGTTCATGTAGTTCGCGCCGCTCTTGGCCATCGCGGGCATCGAGTTTGGCGTCAGGCGGTTCCAGGTGGAGACGCAAACGTCAACGCCCTTTTCAATCGCTTCGTCACCCAGATACTTGCCCCAATCCCACGCGCCGATGTAGCAGGCAAGGGGATTTGGAAAAGGATTCACTCCAAAAGCTGGTTTCTCTTCATCGAGACTTCGGAAAAGTATCGGTCGGATATAACACTGGTCGAGACCGCTTTGCCTTACCAGCTCAAGTGCCGCATCGCAAAGCTGATCCAACTTCCACTTGTGATCCATGCGATAGATCTTCGCGGAATTTAAGAAGCGTTGCATGTGTTCTCTCAAGCGGAAGATTGCCGGACCATCGTTCGTGGCGTAACAACGAATGCCCTCAAAGATACTCGAGCCGTAATGCAAAACGTGTGACATCACGTGCACGCGCGCGTCGTTCCATTTGATAAACTGACCATCGTGCCAAACGACATCGCAGATGCGCGGGGTTACTATGTCTTTCGCTTTACCATCTTTTGGGAACATGTTGTTCTACTCCTTCGGGCGATTTAGGGAAGGGGTCGCGAGGGAGCCCTCGGCTTAATTCATGCAGAACGGTCTGCGGGAACCGAGACTGCCAGACTCCGTGGACCTTCTATGAGATCAGGGCTGTTGGTTATCAGGACACGGCACGATACAGTAGATTTGACGCCGTTTGCAAGGTGCGCTTGATCCGATGAATACAGGCCACATAACATCAAAATGTTCTTCAAACATGAAAAGATCATCAATCGAGATTGGTTTCCACGGAAGTCCTGGACCGATCCGTTTAGACCGCTCATTTCCGGAACAATCCTTACTCTGATTTTGATTCTCAGCAACTGTAGCATGACGCAAAAAACTCAAGACAATTCATCTGGTGCCCCGCAAACCCAGGAACTTCGAGACGATCAGCTGTCGATACATCGTCACGCGATTGCAATCGACATGCATGCCGACACTACTCAGCGAATGTTGGACGAGCAGGTCGACCTCACGCAGCGCTTGGCCGACGGGCATTTCGATTCGGTAAGGGCGAGAGCGGGCGGACTTGACGCGCAATTCTTTTCTATTTGGGTGGAGCCGCAATTGTTTGGCGGCGGCGGATGGGGCGCCACCAAACGTGCGGACGAACAGATCGCAGCGGTGCGCGAATTGACCGAGAAACACCCGGACTTATGGCAAATGGCAACGAAAGCCGGTGATGTGCGACGCATTGCTGCAGAGGGAAAACTGGCGGCGTTACTGGGTCTCGAGGGCGGCTACGCCATCGACGAGCGCGTCGCGAACGTTGAACGCTATTTCAATATGGGTGTCCGCTATATGTCGCCGGCCTGGAGCATCAGCACAAGTTGGGCCGGCTCGTCGGGAGACGACGTGGGACGAACGCGCGGACTGAACGACCTTGGCAAAAACATTATCCGCGAAATGAATCGCGTCGGGATGATGGTCGATGTATCCCATGTTTCCGACAAGACTTTCTGGGACATCATTGAAACCACCAGCAAGCCAATCATCGCCACCCATTCCGGCTGTCGAGCGATTGCAGATGTGCCACGGAATTTGACCGACGACATGATCAAGGCGCTAGCGAAAACCGGAGGAGTCGTGAGCGTGATCTTCTATCCGGAACATCTCGAGCCCGGCTGGAGCGAGCAGAAAAAGCGAGTTGACGTTGAGATTGCTCCGCAGGTGCAGCGAGCTTCTGAAGCCGCGCGCGGAGGCGTGGCGCAAAAGAAGTTGGCCCGAGATGAAGTACGTCGCGAAGAATATGCGAGGCGGCTGCCGCCGGTGACGGTGGCGCGTCTGGTGGACCACATCGATCACGTTGTGAAGCTGGTTGGCATCGATTATGTTGCTATCGGCTCAGACTTTGACGG
>JBGTLE010000202.1:0-4928 GCA_041744295.1 Pyrinomonadaceae bacterium
GGTAAGGTGACAGTGCTCAAAGCGGGCGCACAATGGGAGATCCTGGCTATGAACGACCTGGATGAAGAGGTGTGGGCTACTCCGGCGATTGCCGGCAACAATCTCTACGTCCGCACGCGGAATTCACTGTACTCATTCGCGCAGATGTCGAGGTAGCATTCAACGCTCGCATAGGAGACGAGCGCGGATCGCGATGTTTCTGTGAAACGGACACCTCATCGAGTGAGGCAGTTAGAGTACAGGAGTTTTAGAGTTCAGCCCTTGATGAGATCAGTACCACCGCGCGGGTTGCGGGTGGGTCTGGTTTAATTTCATTACCACTTTCTCGGAATTAATTCCCCAAGCTTGAACCTCTCACAGTCAGGAAGGTAGACCTGCTTAACACCTTCGGTGTAAAGCAGGGGTCCGCCTTCCTGACTGCGAATCGAGAGCTTAGGAACCAGGTGCGAGATCGTGGGCGCTTGAAGCCTCGGCGAGCTCGGCGTCCGCGGCGGGTGTGAACCGAATGATCAGGTGAGGTTAGCGCGACTTCATGAATTCAGCTTTAATTCGTCCCAAGTTCGACCTTGTCCCGGATTGGTTCTGGCCAACTCGCGTCGACGATCCACCGCCGCCGCTTGGAATTCGTGGTATATACACGGAACTCAACTTTAGCAAAACATACGAGGTGATAATGAGTACACTTTCCCCCAAGCGCGAAACTATTCGCAACCAGAAAAACCTTTACCGCTTTTTGCGCACCGGTTTTGCGTGTGCGCTGATGTTAGTGGCGATACCACTTCACGGGCAGCAGCAGAACCACAGCTCAAAAGACTATTGGCCGCAGTTTCGCGGGCCGGAATCAAATCCCGTGGGAACGGACGCGCGGCTCGCCGAACGTTGGTCCAAGACCGAGAACGTCGAGTGGTCGCTCGAGATCCCGGGGCGCGGGTGGTCTTCACCAATCGTGACCGGCGGTAAGGTGTACGTAACCTCGGTAACCACGGAAGGCAAGTCGAAGCCACCCCAGACCGGCACCGAGTACAGCAACGATTACGTCGCCGAACTGCGAAAGCAGGGGCTGCCGATGGACGAGGTGATCAAGCGCGTGACGGAACGCGACACGGAGCTGCCACATGAGGTGAAGCTCCACTACTTTCTCTATTGCCTAAACCTGAAGAGCGGCAAGATTGAATGGGCCAGGGAGTTTCACACCGGGCAGCCTCCCGGCGGACGTCACCGCAAGAACAGTTTTGTTTCCGAGAGTCCGGCGACGGACGGCCGGCACGTTTATGTGTACGTTGCGAATCTCGGATTATGGGCGTTTGACTTGAAGGGCAAGGTCGTCTGGACCACGCCACTGGAAGCGAATCCGATCTACCTCGACTTTGGCACCGGCAGTTCGCCGGCATTGGCTGACAACCTCGTGGTGATCTTAAACGACAATCAGAAACAGCAATACATCGCCGCCTTCGACAAGAAAACGGGCAAGCAGGTCTGGCGCACCAATCGCGACATCGGCGGGCATGAGCCACCGGAGCAGCGTTCAGGATGGGCCACGCCATTTGTTTGGCGGCATGCGCAGCGCACAGAAATTGTGGCGATTGGACCACGCGCGGTCATTAGTTACGATCTGGTCGGCAAAGAATTGTGGCGGCTGTCGGGATTGTCGCCGCTAGCTGTCCCAACGCCTTTTGCTTACGACGGACTGCTGTATATCAACGGTGGGCGAGGAGCTCCGTTGTTTGCGATTCGTCCCGGCGCCGCGGGCGACATTTCACTACCGAAAGATCAGACGGCGAACGAGTTTATCGTGTGGTCGCAACCGCGTGGCGGTACTTACCTGCCGTCGGCTTTGGCTTATGACGGCGTCGTGTACACGCTGACTGAAACGGGAATCTTGAATCGCTTTGAGGCGAAGACAGGAAAACAGACTTACAAGACGCGCATTGATCCGACGGCAACGGCATTCACGACTTCGCCATGGGCTTATAACGGCAAGCTGTTTTGCCTGAGCGAAGAGGGCCAGACGTTCGTGATCGCAACGGGCGACGAGTTCAAATTGTTGCACGTGAATGATCTCGACGATTTTGCGCAGGCATCGCCGGCGCTGGTGGGCGACCGGTTGTTGATACGAACGGAACAGCGACTGTATTCGATCCGTCGCAAGGCTTAGCTGGCAGAGCAAATGTCCGACATGCTTCAGCTTGTCGTCAAGATTGGGAACGACGTCACAGGTAATATTCCTGATTGAATAGTTGCCAGTCTCGACGACAAGCTGAAGCAAGTCGGACATTTGCGGATGTAATGACAAGTGGAGAGAAGCTAACCCCTAGGTACAATCAAAGAATGACCACAAGGAAACGAAGCGCGACCAAGATAATTTTGCTACGGCACGCCGAGAAGCCTGACAAAGACGGGGCACCGTATGGCGTGACGGAAATAGGAGAGCGAGATAAAGAGTCGCTGGAAGTTCGCGGATGGCAAAGAGCAGGCGCGTTGATAGGTCTCTTTGCGCCGCCGACTGGCCAATTTAATCCCTCACTAGCCAAGCCCCATTTCTTCTACGCGTCGAAACCCCTGACACGAAAGGGCAGCAAACGGCCACTTGAAACGATTACACCCTTAGCCGAGAAACTAGCAATCAGAATCAACTCCGACTTTGAAAGGTCCGACTTTGAAAGCATGTTAGCGGACGTCTTCTCGTGTAGAGGAGTGGTAATGATTTGCTGGCAGCGAGAATACATTCCTGACATCGCATTAAAGATTCTTGACGACAGGCAAATCGCGCCGGCAAACTGGCCGGAAGATTGTTTCGATATGATCTGGGTATTCGATCTCGATCGAGCGTCGGGCCGGTATAAGTTCAAACAGGTTCCGCAGAAACTGCTGATGGGAGACTCCGTAACGCCGATCAGGTAGTAGTCCAGCGTGGGTCTCAGTCAGTACCGTAACGCAGTAGCAACTGGGTTCGTCTTTACATCTCTGGAGCAGACGCCCACAACCACCCGACGCTACCGCGTGACGGTACTGACTGAGACCCACTATGTTGTTTACCGACCTCATCAGCTGCTGGGAAACGCGAACAATGCCGGCCTGTTGAGCGAGTTGAAACTAGTTGGCGAGAAGGGCGATCACTGCAGGAACGGTTAGCCAGAGCAGTCCCTTAATCAGGAAAAATAGAAACCCCCAGAAGCCGATTCGTTTGATCCAGGTAACAACTTTCATACTCGTTGCGAATAAAAGTCTTGATTAGTAATCGTGCTCGGGTTCGTCTTCAGTTACGACCGCTTACTTCGGTTGCTGAAGTTTAGCAGATTCACGAGCACGGTCAGAAATGGACGCGACAGAAGAGCGGCACTCATCTTCTCGTCCTCTTTAAGTCCGCCTCAGCCGCGATGTAACCGAAACTTGCCCACTGGTCCCCGGCGGTGACTCGCCGAAAGATGCTTTCGGCATCCTCACGTTTTCGGTTGTAAAGAAACCAATTTCCCAAACCATAGCCCACAGACGCGTTGCTCAGAGTGCTGATATCTTTGTCGATCTCGGGTAATAGATCTGCCGCGTTGAGCTTGCCCTGGTAAAGCTTTATGAGCTTGTAGTAATCGGCGTTCTCAATGATGTCGAGATCGTCCTTGACGACTTTCAACGCTTTGAATGCTTCCCGCTCGTGCCCTAAACGTCGCAGAGTCATGTAAAGCCAATGCGTCGTAGCGACCAGCATGTCTGCATTCTTCGAAACCTTCTCCGCCTCCCGATAAGACCGAAGCGCGCGCCGGAAATCGCCTGTCAAATAATAGGCCAAACCCAGGTGGTACCAGATGTTTGATTGCAAAGTACTCGTTGGAATATTTCGAGCATTGGGCAACCCATCCGGCTCAATTTCGTCGGGTTTTCCCGCGCTGAGGTTGGCAGCCTTCTCAAGATCTGCAATCGCCGCATCGAAACAGCGGAGAGTGATCAAACGATGCCCGCGATGTCTATAAAGCCTGGCGTCGTCCGGAAATTTCTGGATGGCTTTCGTGTAAATGGTGATTGCATCTTTGTAACGTCCGACATATGCCGTGCGTCTTCCGAGCCAGATCAATCGATCGGCATCGTTCGGATTGTCGTCAAAATCTTTCTGCGCCTGGGCGAGTCTCGTTTCAAAGTCACGACGCGTTTCCGAGGACAACTGGGGCGAAATTTCTCGCGCCCTATCCAGGCAATTGTCCTGGGCAAATGTAGTCGAGGCGAGCAGGCAGAGCAGCATTGAGAGAGATAGTTTGATCACTTGATCTACACCCAGAATGAAGTTCATCACGTTCTTTGAGTAAGTAATCTCATCCCGTGATCGACTGACGATAGGCGAGAGCCGTGGCCACTGGTTTATCCAGCGACGCGCCGCAGCACCCCGACAGCAGACAGCTGATCACCGAGTCGTAGAGCCAAATGAAGCCGCCATCTATTGAGCTGCCCCACTTAACATACTGGGCTCGTAAGTCCGCAGGACATGCTCCCGTCATGGGCTTGGGATCCCAGATATTGGTGCATGGTCCACCCAGATAATATGCATCGCACTGGGGCGCCGAGCCCCACCATGGCGTCCCGGTAAAGAACACAGCGTCGCCAGTCTGGAAGGATCGGCCGTTGTTCAGAACCATTGGCCCACGGCAATAGAAGAAGAAGCTCGCCGCAGTCTGCGCGGCTTGCAGCGCGGCGTCGACCGAAGGGAAATTCTGCGTGTACAAATAGTTGTCCCAGTTGGCTCCTTCATACATTGCTACATCGGGGACCGTCTTGACGTTAGCGCCAGGTGCGTTGTTGTTCCACCAGGGGCCGTCCGCGCTTTGGTTCGTAGCCAACCCGGCAATCATTAAAGCGTTACCGCCCGCTGTCTTGAAGCCACTGGTCCAATCGTTCACTGAATTGAGGTTCCAGCCACCGCCCGAGTAGCACTGCAGGTGGAT
>JBGTLE010000203.1:0-17694 GCA_041744295.1 Pyrinomonadaceae bacterium
ACCAAAGACCGTCGCTTGCTCAAGACTAGTTTCGAAATTGAATTTAATTTGAGATCTCAAATCTCAGATCTGAGATCTCCTCCGGAGAACCTATGAGTACAGAGGTAGTGATGCCGCAAATGGGAGAGTCCATTGCGGAAGGAACGATCACAAAGTGGCTTAAGAAAGTCGGCGACCGCGTCGAGCGCGACGAGCCGCTCTTCGAAATTTCGACTGACAAAGTTGATGCTGAGATTCCCTCTCCTGCCGCAGGAACTTTGACTGAGATTCGACACAACGAGGGCGAAACCGTCGAAGTTAATAAAGTAGTAGCTGTGCTTGATGGCGCCAACGGTGGTGCCGCTGTTGCCGCTCCGGCGGCGACTGAATCGCAACCCGCTGCCCCAGCACCGCAAACAACCGCTCCTGCGGAAGCAGCAAAAGCTCAACAGTCGACTGAGCCGACAGCTTCTGCCCCCAGCGCGGCAGCAAAAACACCCGCACCGCCAAAACCAGCTGAGCCACCCGCTCAATCAAAAGCGTCTCCTGTGCAGCAATCCGCCCCAACGCCGCCGGCCAAGTCAGCAGACAATGGCGGCACCCAGACTGTGGAAGATTTGCGCCGCACAAAGTCCAGTCCACTCGTGAGACGCATAGCCGAAGAGCACGGCGTAGATATTGCCCGGCTGGAAGGCACCGGCCTGAGCGGGCGCGTCACCAAGAACGACATTCTCAGTTTTATCGAATCCGGATCGGCGGCCGCGCCGGCCCCATCCTCTCAAGCATCTGCACCAGTGCAGGAGCCGTCGCCCGCGCCGCCGATTAAGCCCGGCGAAGGCGATCGCGTCGAGCAGATGACGGTGATGCGCAAGAAGATCGCCGAGCACATGGTGCTTTCACGCCGAACTTCAGCACACGTAACCACAGTCTACGAAATCGACATGACCCGTATCGCGAAGTTGCGCGATCAATACAAGGATCAGTTCCAGGAACGCACCGGCACCAAACTCACGTTTATGCCGTTTATCTTCCAGGCGATCATTCGCGGCTTGCGCAAGTTTCCAATCTTTAACGCGCAGGTGAGTGGCGACCAGATGATCTACAAACGAGACATTAATCTCGGCATGGCGGTGGCGCTTGATTGGGGACTGATCGTGCCGGTGATCAAGCGTGCTGATGACCTTTCCATCTCAGGACTTGCTCGCGCTGCGAACGATTTGGCTGATCGCGCCCGGTCCAAACAGTTGAAGCCTGACGAGGTAACCGGCGGGACTTTCACGATCACGAACCCGGGAGTCTTTGGTGGTCTCTTCGGAACGCCGATCATTAATCAACCGCAACTAGCGATATTGGGTGTCGGCAAAATTGAGAAGCGCCCGCGTGTGATTTCAACTCCGGATGGTGACGACTACATCGCCATCCGATGGCTGGCTTATTTCGCACTTAGCTTTGATCATCGCGTAATTGACGGCGCTGATGCAGAGCGATTCTTAGCTTACGTGAAGGAAGAGTTGGAGACCGGCGAGTTCTCAATCTAGATTTCGTCTGCTGGAAAGATGCTTCTTTCGGAATGGACCCGGTCGCTGTCGCGTGCGGTTTTGAGTGCCGATCGCTACCGCTCCGCAACTCTGTTGAGAACGACCAGCACGACCGAATGTGTCAGGTTTGTCACCGCTTTCTCTGTAATGAAAGCCTATCTTATTGCGATCGAGTAGCGATTCGATGAAGAATCCTGATAAGGACCACGAAGGTCTTGACTAACTAACCGCTTCAGTCTAAACAGTTGGTCGCCCGGCGGTTTCAGCGTGGGCAACCAACCGATGACTTAGGGCAAGAACCGGTTGACTCGACAAATCAATGGGGTTCGCGTAGGCGGGCCGCTAACTCAATTTCTGAAGGAGAGTAGTTTCATGACCATCCCGAACTTTAAAGTGTTTTCCTCCGCAGCAGTGCTGGCACTCGGCCTCCTGTTTTTCTCCGCCCCCCTGGCATATTCACAAGACACAACCGCAGCAGCCGGCTCGCGCACAGTAGCGAGCGGTCAGAAGATGAAGATTAAGGGTGTCGTCACCCGTCGTGACGCAGATACGTTTGTCGTGCGCGATAACAATGGCGTTGATACGGTCGTGCGACTCGACGAGCGGACCAGCGTGAAAACAAAAGGTGGGTTTCTTCGCAGCGGTACCAACTATGGCCAGACCAACATCCTTCGTGGTTTGAACCTCGAAGTGGAAGGTCGCGGCAATGGTAACGAATTGGTTGCTGAGAAAATCAGATTCAACGACTCCGATCTGAGAGTTGCGCGTGCCGTCGAATCACGTGCCGCGCCGCTTGAAGAGCGAGCCACCACTACGGAAACCAAACTCAGCGAAGTCGAGCAGAACGCTCAGCGTCTTTCAGGTCAGTTGGATGAACTGGCAGCAGTTGCCAACACGGCCCGCGGCGGCGCCCGCGCAGCTCAGGAAACGGCTGATGCGGCAGTGGCGGGAGTAAATGCCACCAACGATCGCATCTCGGCTCTTGATGACTATGAACCGCAGACCGTAGCAGCAGTCAATTTCCGTTCAGGCAGTGCTGTTCTTTCTCCGGACTCGAAGACCAAGCTCGACGAGATCGCCAGCAAGGCCATGAACTCGAAGGGTTATGTCCTGGAAGTTTCCGGTTATGCGGATGCCAATGGCAGTGTCGCTCGTAATCGCGTGCTCAGCCAGCGTCGTGCGGACGCAGTCATTCGTTACCTGGTCGAGAACCACAGCATTCCGCTTCGTCGCATCGTAACTCCATACGGCTACGGCGAATCTAATGCAATCGCTGACAATACGACACGAGATGGACGAGCTGAGAACCGTCGCGTAGAAATCAAGTTGCTGGTCAACAAAGGCTTGACGCAGCCCGCGCCGACTGTGGAACGATCCACCAGCTCAGGTCAGTAAGAATGATATCGCAATGCGGCGATGCAACTGGAGATCGTCGCCTTGCACCAAACAGCTATGAATCAGGCCGGCCCGGAACTTTTAATTTAGAACACGCTGAAGCTGGTATTCTGTAAGGGCGGCATGAGGGGTAGCTCGATGACTGGTAGACTTTGGGGAGAACATTTTGGGCCGGCACTTCTGATGGGAGTGCTGGCTCTGTTTTTTTGGCTGCCGATGGTTAGCGGACAGACGCTGAAGGATCTTCCGCCTCCGCCTCCGCCTTTACCTACGCCTAAGCCCACACCGGCGCCTGAGCCAAAGGACGAAGACTTCGACATAGTTCGCGTGAACTCGAACCTGGTGATGGTTCCGGTCTCGGTGGTGAACGCGCAGGGCGAACCGGTGCTTGGTCTGCAGGTCAAGGATTTTCGCCTCGAAGAACAGGGAAAGCCGCAGCAGATTGCGGAGCTGGGAAACCCCGAGCAGGTGCCATTGGACATCGCACTCTTGTTCGACGTTTCCAGCAGTGTAAGTCAAAAAGGATTTTTTGCTTTTCAGCAGGCGGCTGCGGCAAGTTTCCTGAAGCATGTGCTAAAGCCGACCGATCGCGCCGCAGTTTTTACCATTAGTGGTGAGTCGCAACTGGTCCAGCCATTAGCTTCGTCCGACGTCACGGCGGCGAAGATTTTGACCATCCCGGCTGCCACCGTGGCGGTGCCAACCGCTTTCTACGACACTGTCAGCGCAGCTTCCAAGTATCTGATTGCGAATTCGCCTGAACGCCATCGTCGAGTAATCGTGGTTATCTCGGACGGTGACGATAACAACAGCAGCCTGGTTAAAGAGCTATCGATTGCAGAATACAGACTTAGCCAGGAGCCGTCGGAGTCGCCAGCGGCGAAACCAGAATCGGTGGCCGAGTTTCAGTCCAGTAATAATGTTGCTGACGCTCGCGCGTTATTGCGCCGTCAACAAACAGAGCGACATCGCCGCGCTGTGCTGGAAGTGCAGAAGGCGGTCCAGCAAACGGACGCTGCGTTCTACTCAATCAACCCAGGTGGCCCCTCGGTGCGGCTAAACGAGATCAGCATGCGCGCACAGACGGGGATGCAATCGATAGCTGCGTCGACCGGCGGCACAGCTTATGTTCCTTCCGGCGAGCAAGACCTGGAACGTGTCTTTAATGAGATTGGTGCCGAACTAAGGGGCCAGTATTTGGTTCAGTATTACTCAAACTCAGAATCGGCGCCGGGGCAGTTTCGAACGATCAAGGTTACCGTACCCACTCGTTCGGAACTCAGAGTGCGCGCGCGACAGGGTTACTATCCTAAGCAGAAGTAGGACAGACATTCCTGTCTGTCTGTGTTGCCAAAGAAGCCTCTCAGGCGTAATCGTTCTCCGCAACAAGCTTTCCACCCAAACTCAAACAGGCAGGAAATGTCTGTCCTACGTTTAATCATCCCCATTGATTCTTTGCCGCGGGACTTTGGCGGCGCTCGACCAGCGCCACTCTTTGGGCTCTTTTATCAGCCGCGCCTTTACCGGATTCATCTCGATATACCTGCGTATCCTATCGAACTCTTCCGCATTACGAACTGCGTGATCGAAGGATTCGTCTTGCCAGAAAGAATTCCCCGTGCGGTTCAGTATCTTATTTGCTTCCCTGGCAGTGTATCCCTTTAAGAACTTCGTTATTCTTTCAAGCCGTACATTAGGCCAGATCAAAATATGGACGTGATTCGACATGACTACGAATGCACTCAGGCGGTAAAAGTCACGAACTTCCATGCCGAAGTTGAGCGAACTGACAATCAGGTCGGCTATGGGCGGGGCCTCCAACCAAGTGGGACCATACGAACCCTTATCCAGCTCCCGATCGAGAATTAAGAATTTTTTGCCCGGTGTTAGTTCTGCACGGGAAGCGAGTAGCGTCTTCTTTGGTAGAGAACCGAACAAACGCCAAGTTAAAAAAATCGCGGCGTCCGGTTTTTGCCAGTGAGGTAAGTGACGACGATACATCCTGAATAGGATTCTGGCCGTCCTGAATTATGAACATCAAGGCGTTTAAGACAAGTTGCGATTTTACGATCTTGCCAAAGTTCAAGCATCAGAGTGAAAAGCGGGGCAGACTAACACTTTGTACGGACGCCACAGTTGGAAACGGGGAGACAGGCAGGAATGCCTATCCTACTTAGCGCATCTCAACCAGCACGTCCGTTAATCGATTCACCACCTCAAGCAACGTCCTGCCTGATTGCTCATATCTCCCGGCGGTCGCCTGCTCTTCGGCAGCTGCCGCGCTCGACGCCACTCCTGCAAGCTTGATGTAGTAACGCTGCAGGTCAGGCGTGTTGCGAAAATCAATCTCAAGTTTATCCATCGCCTCGCGCCAGGTTCGCAGACTGGAAATTACTACTTCCTTGTTCTTGCGAACCTGCTCGGCAATTGCCGGCGAGGCTTGATTGGCGCGGATTGCCGCGTCGGTTTGCTCGATGCCTTTCGCCACGCCACCCAACAAATAGATGAAGCGCGTCAGGTTCTTGATGTGGGCCGCGACGCGAACCGCAGCCGTCCGCCGCACTTCATTCGTCTTTTGCGCCGCCGTTGAGGCGCTGGGCGCTCTCGTAGTGGAACGCTTGCGCGTTTGTGAAAACACGGCTGCCGGCGAGAGGGCGATGATAGTGATTAGTAGAGCGACGGTTCTTCTCAATGTGCGATCTCCTGTGTCGTGTGTTTTTCTTTCTTCCAAACTATTCTCGCGGTGACGCGGCGTCAAGCGGTCTGACGGATCCAACATCATGCTGGTAGAATGACGCGACATGAGCACGCCTGGTTGCATCGCGACGAAAGCAAGACAAATGTTGGTCAAGCGACTGGGCCGTATCGAGTACGGCGCGGCATTGGCCGTCCAGAAAGAGACTGAGAAAGCGGTCCAAACCAGAGCGCAGCCTGACACGCTGCTGCTACTCGAGCACCCGCACACGTTTACGATTGGACGGCGCGGAGACCACGCAGGCGTGCTGCTGGATACCCAAGCGCTGGCCGCACGCGGCGTGGCGCTCTTTGAAACCAACCGCGGCGGCAAGGTTACGTACCATGGCCTGGGCCAGGTAGTCGGTTACCCCATAATCAATCTCAGCCCTGATCGCGAAGACGTTCATCGATACGTCCGCGAGCTGGAAGAGGTGCTGTTAAGAACGATGTCAGATTTTGATATCGTGGCTTTTCGGATCAAAGGCCTGACCGGCGTGCACACTGAGCGAGGGAAGGTTGCGGCAATCGGTGTCCATATCGCTCGCTGGGTGACCACGCATGGTTTCGCACTCAACGTTAATGCCGATTTGAGTTTCTTCAATTTGATCGTGGCTTGCGAAGGCGAGCCGGTTACTTCGATGAAAGAGTTGCTCGGCCGTGAGGTCAATGTGGGCCAAGTTGAAGATCGGATCATCGAGCGCTTTGCGGAAGTGTTTGAAGCGAGAGTGGTAGATTAGCAACGTGGGCTCAACCATGACGTCCGAACGTCTCGCAGTCAGGAAGGCGGACCCTGTGCCCGCTCAACGTGCTCGACAATCAAGAATGAAGACCTGAATATAGAATTGAATTGAAAGTCCTTCGTGAAATTCCGGCGAGTAAGAGCGGGGACGGGGTCCGCCTTCCTGACAGCGAGACTGCCATGAGGCTTCCAACTATCCAGAGTCAATTTCTCCCAGGCCTCTCTTCTAGTTTAACGACTCCTTCTTGAACACATGCTAACCATCGATCTGATCAAACGAGCCGCAACCCGTATCGCCGGTCGCGTCCATCACACTCCCGTCGTGACCTCTCATGCTTTCAATGATGCCGCCGGGGTCGAAGTCTTTTTCAAATGTGAAAACCTGCAACGTGCAGGCGCTTTCAAGATTCGCGGGGCGACCAACAAGATTCTGTCGCTCACCGAGGAGGAAAAACGTCGCGGTGTCGTGGCCTTCTCGTCAGGCAATCACGCGCAGGCAGTGGCCCTCGCAGGACGGGAAGCCGGAGTGCGTGCGGTTGTTGCGATGCCTGACGACGCTCCAAAATCCAAAGTAGCCGCAACCCGAGCCTATGGCGCCGAGATTGTTTTCTACGATCGTCACAGCGAAGATCGTGAAACAGTGGCCCAGCGGATCAGCGAGCGCGATGGGTTGGTAATGGTTCCTCCTTATGACGACTACTTGATCATGGCCGGCGCGGGAACGGCTGCTTTAGAGTTGTTTGAAGAAGTGCCGGATCTCGATGCCTTTGCCGCGCCGTGCAGTGGCGGCGGGCTGTTTGCGGGCACGAGTGTCGCTGCAAAAGGACTTAATTCTCGAGTACGTTGTTTTCCGGTTGAACCCGACACCGGCGATGACACGCGGCAGTCTTTCATCAAGGGCGAGCGCGTCTCAATTCCTCCACCACCGACGATCGCGGACGGCTTGCGCGTTCAGTTCCCTGGCTCGCTTACCTTTCCCATCCTGCAGGAGACTGCGGAGGACGTGCTGACCGTTACGGACAACGAGATCGCTGAGGCGTTGCGCTTTGTCTTGTTCCGCATGAAATTCTTAGTCGAACCTTCCGGAGTGGCCGCTGCTGCCGCAGTGCTTGCGCGAAAGTTGCCACCCGATGTGAAACGCGTCGGAGTGATATTCTCCGGGGGAAACGTCGATGGCGAATTGCTCGCAGAACTTTTGAAAAGAGATCAGTATGCTGTTGAAGCTAGATCTGCTGTTTGATATTCCACCGGATCGGAGACGCGGAGATGGGGAGATGGGGAGATGGGGAGACGCGGAGACGCGGAGACGGGGAGACGGGGAGACGCCCCGCGTCCCCGCGTCCCCGCATCATTTCCATTTGGCATGTTAGAATCAGTACGTCATAAAACGACGAGGTAAACTAAGAGTGAGTCGTGAACTGCGAGTGATCAGCAACAGCCCCCAACTCCGACAGCCAAAGCCGGAGTGGCTAAAAATCCGACTCGGCGATCCGACTAACCAGAACCATGTGCTGAACCTTATCGAGGGCTTAAACCTGCACACGGTTTGTCAGGAAGCCCGCTGCCCAAACATCTTCGAATGCTGGTCGGACCGTACGGCCACTTTCATGCTCGGTGGTGATATTTGCACGCGGCATTGCGGGTTCTGCGCCGTCGGAAAAGGGCAGCCAGGCTCGCTCGATGAAAACGAACCGCGTCATGTGGCCGAAGCGGTGCGTCATCTCAACCTGGCCCACACCGTGATCACTTCAGTTAACCGCGACGATCTCCCCGATGGCGGGGCAGCGCACTGGGCCCAGACGATCCGCGAAGTCAGGGCCCTGAATACAGATTGCAAGGTCGAGGTACTAATTCCCGATTTCAATGGCGACGAGAACGCGTTGAATACCGTGCTCGATGCGCATCCCGACGTTTTGAATCACAACACCGAAACGATTGCGCGACTCTATCGGCGGGTACGTCCGGATGCGGTGTACGAACAATCGCTGACTTTGTTGCAGCGCGCCGGTGCGAGGCGTGATGCGGAAGCGCGAGGAATGCTCACCAAGAGTGGAATTATGGTTGGGCTGGGCGAGACCTTCGAGGAAGTCGTCGCGTTGATGAATGATCTGCGCGCGGTATCGTGCGACATCATGACAATCGGGCAGTACTTGCAACCACACGCACGCCGCTTACCTGTCGAACGCTATGTCACTCCTGGAGAGTTTGAGCGTTGGCATGAAATCGGAATGGAGATGGGATTTCATCACGTGCAGTCCAGCCCGCTCACTCGGTCGTCTTATCACGCACGCGAGCAGGCGGGTGATCGGTGACAAGTGACAAGTGACAAGCAAAGCATTGTCCAAAGTCCAAAGTCCAAAGTCCAAAGCCCAAAGTCCAAAGCACAAAGCCCAAAGCCCTTCCTTCCTTAAATGAAATCCGTCATCTTCAATCAACACGGTGGGCCAGAGGTGTTGCACTACACCGACGCGCCTGATCCGAAACCCAAAGCAAACGAAGTACTCGTTGAGGTGCGCGCCTGCGCACTTAATCACCTCGACGTTTGGGTCCGGGGTGGTTTGCCGGGTATTCAGATTTCCCTGCCGCACATACTCGGGAACGACATCGCCGGGGTCGTGCGCGAAGTGGGTGAGCTTGTCACCTGGGTGAATGCGGGCGATGAGGTGATGCTGCAACCCGGTGTCTCGTGTGGACACTGTGCCGAGTGTCTTGCGGGTCGCGACAATCTTTGTCCCGAGTACGACATCCTTGGCTACCGTCGCGCTGGTGGTTACGCAGAGTTGGTCACAGCCCCCGCAGTAAACGTCATTGCGAAACCTAAAGGGTTGAGTTGGGAGGAAGCTGCGGCAGTGCCGCTGGTTACGGTCACCGCGTGGCACATGCTCGTTACGAGGGCCAACGTGCAGCCGGGCGAGAACGTTCTGATCCACGCTGCCGGAAGCGGCGTTGGTTCAATCGGAATTCAGCTCGCGAAGTTGCGCGGCGCGCGTGTGATTGCCACCGCCGGTTCTGAAGAGAAACTTGCCAGGGCGAGAGAACTCGGTGCCGATGAAGTAGTGGACTACACGAAGAGCGATTGGCCCAAAGAGGTGAAGCGGTTGACGAACCGAAGAGGTGTTGACGTTGTTTTTGAGCATACAGGCGCAGACACCTGGCCGGGGTCGCTCGCTTCACTAAGGAACAGCGGCCGATTGGTAACCTGTGGGGCTACCAGTGGCTTCGACGCGCACACGGATCTGCGCCAGGTGTTTTACCGGCAGTTGAGTATTCTTGGTTCTTTTATGGGATCGAAAGCTGAGTTGCTTGCGGCGTTGCCGTTCATCGAGTCGGGGGCTATCAGGCCAATAGTTGATCGCACTCTTCCATTGGCTGAGGCGCGGCGTGCTCATGAGTTGATGGAAGATCGCGCGCAGTTTGGGAAGCTGGTTTTGCTGCCTTAAGTAGATGTTAGATGCTGGATGTTAGATGTCAGAAGGACTGAACGGCACGCTGGGCACTCAGTACTCAGCACTTCCTTAATTAGGATTTGAGTAGTTTTCGACTTTGAACCTGGTTTCGAGTAAATCCATCCCCGCACGATCAAACTGAAAGTTGGTCCCGCCCACAGCGCGTTTCGGATCAGACATCGCCCAATCGACAACCTGCGGCGCATTCTGTCTTAGAAAAGCACCGTCCTCCGCATCCAGCGGTTTGCCATCTTTCCGCGAAACCACCAGCACATATTTGAACTGTCCATTACGAATGAACTGCAGATCACGATCAAAGGGCGTCAAGGGCGAAGCGGCGGCTGTGGCAGGAGTCGGAGAGCCGGCTGGTGGCGCTGGCTGCTGGTCAGATTTGCACCCCTGGCCCAGCAACACCAAAGCGATCAGGGAGAGAAGATAAGGCAGTTGAGCTTTTCTTTGCATCGCAATTTCACCCGCGTTTGAGTTTCACCCCGCGTTTGTCGGTCCGAGGCCGTCCTCGGGAATCGTCTGAAACTCGAGTTCTTCCGGAGGCGGCTCGCTCTTGAAATCCAGAATATGAAGGATCGTGCAATCGGCATCTTCATAGACGATCTCAAACCAGCCACTCTCGATGGCGTTATTATAAAACTTGTCGTGTCCGTTGTCCGTGAATACATAGCGCGCGCGAAAGCGATCGCGAATGAGCGGCCCCGGGTCGCTTTCGTCGCCGAGTGTGATGCGCTCATAGAGTTTCGAGAGCGAGGGATCTTTGTCGTACAGATAGGTCGGATCGAGACCTGATACGTAGTTATGCGTAGGGTTGTAATAAAAGAGTCGCGGAAAGTCGTCCCAGTCCGTATTGAAAATTATTTGTCCTGAAGGAATATTGGTGCGCATCCATTCTGCGCCGGCCTGGTAATAGTCGTGCGGCTCGCTCGAGGCGATGTCCCTGATGGTCGCGCGCAAGTTGAAAAACAAGGGCAGCGCCAAAACAATCGCGACCGCGGCTGCTACCATCAAGCCCCAGCGTTCGTTGCGGTCCGTGACTTTTGCTGCTTCCTCCGGCTCGTGTCGATCCAGATACGGCAGCAACTCATCCAACACATCATTGGGCAGCCGGGTGAATGTAGATCGGGCGCCTTGCAACCAGGGCTGCAACGAGAAAGCCGCAAACATCACTGCGAACGGCGGCCAGTACTCGGCGATTCGCTTCCAGCGTGCGGTCATGAGCATTAACGTCGTCGCGAACAACAGCAGCAACAGCGGTTGATGCGCCCGCTTGCGATCGGAGGCATCGAACGCGAGGTAGCCGACCAACATCGCGACGACTGCCACCGCTGAATTCATCAGGAACTCCCAGGAATCATACGGATACCATTCGCCTCCCACCTTTATCGGATAGTCGGAAGCTCGTATCTTCATCCTCAGATGCTCATAGAACAGCATCAGGTTCTTAGGGAAATATGGATTTATGACCAACCCCGCCGCGACGCCAATTCCGACCCACAGCAGCGGACGCCATTCAATCTTCTGTTCGGTCCAGGCGATCACGATTGTCCAGAAGAATGCCAGCACGACGAGCAGGACAAACATGTCGTAAGTCAGCGTAAAGACGAACCCCAGCGGGATGAGCGGCCAGTACTTTCGCTTGAAAAGCAGATAGACGGCGACGACGAGGTAGATGATCGCAAAGGGCGGCGCCTTAGCCATGTTCAGTCGATATAAGAAGGGGGCCGAACAAGCGAGCAGGGCGACCAGCCAGACCAGGCTGTAGCGGATGCGTTGTTGCACCAGCAGCCAATAGCAGGAAAAGAGGGCGACTGCAGCGAAGATCGTCGACGCGACCTTTCCTCCGAGGCGCAGATCGTGGAACCACGTAAACGGAATTTGAAAGAAGTGGAACAGTAAATGGTGGTCGACGTAGCGCGCAGGATCGAGCGTAGTCAGCGGCAGCCACACGAAGATTGGCGGAAAACTGTTTGCCTTGAGCGCATCCCAAAGCATCCGGCTCCACCGGACATGATAGTAACCATCAAAGTCGCCACAACAGATCGCGTTGGTTGAAAACTGCAGCCACCACATCACGAGTCCAATCACGATGGCTGCGAAGCAGAGTTCGACGATGCGAATCGTGCGTTCTGCATGAACTATGCTGGAGAACTTGGAGTGGGCCTTCATCTATCGTGCAACTGTTTCTCGAAAGCTGTGCTTAGCCTCACAGTTGATCGATAAGATCAAGGAGTGCGCGGGGATCGATCGGCTTTGTCATGTGAGCAGTGAAGCCCGAATGCAGCGACTGTTCACGATCATTGAACATCGAATAGCCAGTCACGGCGACCATCGGGATATCTTCATAACCCGGCAGCTCTCGTAATGCTTTGGCCAGTTGGTATCCATTCATTTCAGGCATGCCAATATCTGAAATTATCACATCGAATTGATCGCTCGCGGCGATTGTCAACGCGGTGGCAGCAGAGCCGGCAGTGACTACGTCATAACCAGCATGCGTCAGCAGGACCGACAGCATGTCGGTAACATCCACCACGTCGTCGACTATGAGCGCGCGGGGTCTGCGGTCTTTTTCGACAGACGCAGTTAAGTCCGCCGAGGGCTGATCGGTTTGGCCGCCTTCGTTGGGATGCAAAAAGTGCCAGGCGATGAAGGCGGCGGAAGCGTTACTACCCAATTGCAGGCCTGTCATACCAATACCTCTTACTGTCGCCGCTATCTGAAAGCACGAGCGATAAAGCTTGGTTAATTTAGCGGAAATGAGAGGTCGTGTCCACAATCGAGGTTTATTGCTGATGACCATCACACGACCTGGATCGGTTATGGCCAGGAACCGCGGCAGAGCCGCGAAGCTCGTGTGAAGAAGAGAGCACTGACAAAAGACCCTTTAATTTGTTAGCGTGTAATCAAAGAAACCGCTAACTACGATGTATCCAGCAGGCAATCTATTCATTTCTGTCGAGCACGGCCAGCTCGAAGCGATTCTCAAAGAGCCGTCCGGCGCGCCGCGCGGTGTCGCGCTGGTTTTGCATCCGCACCCATTGGGCGGCGGCACCATGCACAATAAGGTGGTATTTCGCGCGGCGCAGGCACTCAACGACGCGGGGCTGGTCACGCTGCGCATCAATTTTCGAGGCGTGGGCCAGAGTACCGGCAAACATGATGACGGCCGCGGAGAACTCGCAGACGTGCGTGCCGGCTTGCATTATCTGGAGCAGAACTATCCCGGCAAATCGTCCACGCTCTGTGGTTTCTCGTTTGGATCTCGAGTGGGCATCGAGATCGGAATCGCGGACGCGCGTGTTAACTACCTGATCAGCATAGGAACACCCATCGCTAAGTATGACTTCAGTTTTCTCGAGAGCTGTCGCAAGCCGATCCTGTTTGTTCATGGAGAGCGCGACGAGTTTGGCGACGTGAACCGTTTGAAAGAGTTGGTCAAGAAACTTGCGGCGGTCTCAGCCGCTGAACTGGTTGTTATCAATGGCGCCGATCACTTCTTCGCAGGCCATCTCGACGAACTGAAGATCGCGATCAAGGAATGGATCTCGAGACAGTTGGAAGAGGCCAGGGCATAGTCTCGCGTTGATCATTTGGTTTCCGACAACAAGAGAATCTAGCCGCGGATTAGCGCGGATCACAAAGATCTGAAAAAGAACTCAGCTAAAACGGCGAGGTGTTGGCTCTTTGATTAAAGCGCCTAATTCAGATCCTTCTGCGTAATCCGCAACTAAGACTTCCCAGTCTGGGCGCGAGACTGGAACTCAGCACTCAGTACTCGGCACTTTGTATTTAGCTAAATTTAGCTATTAGCATTTCGCGAACACCCGATTTACGATGGCCTCATGAATTCTTATACCGATCCAGCTATCCGCATCACTCTTCTGCCGCGCGACACCAATTCGCAAGGCACAGTCTTTGGCGGAATCATTCTGAGTTACATCGACATGGCGGGCGCCATCCAGGCCCACCGCCACACTAGGATGGAACGGTTCGTCACGGTCGCAATGCGTGAAGTCGTTTTTCACAAACCGGTTTTCGTGGGAGATTTGGTGAGCTTCTATGCGGAGACTATCAGCGTCGGCAACACTTCAATCACGGTACGCGTGATTGTCGAGGCTGAACGAGTCGGTCGATCATCGGAGCGGGTGCGCGTGACAGATGCCGAAGTGATCTACGTAGCCGTCGACGAGAAAAGACAGAAAACCAAGATCATTCTGCCAAAATCAACCACCTAGCTTTACTCCACTGACATCATGCGGAGCCTTTGGAGTGCGCTGACTTGTCAGCGCTTTTGTGCAAGGCTTCGCATACACTTGGCGCGTTGCAAAGCCCCTAGTTTAGTAGCGACTGCAGGCGCCGCAAGGCCTTTGCTGCTTCAGTGAAGCCGGGTTGCTGTTCGAGCGCCAAACTGTAATGCCGAACAGCCTCGAGATACTTGCGTCGCATCTCAAAAACTCGTCCCAAATTGAAGTGCGGAAAGGCGTAAGAATCGTATCGCGGCGCGAACAGCGCTCGTTTGAACCAGCGCACACAGCCGTACGAATCGCCTTTCGCCAGCAGGTAACTGCCGATATCGTTGTAAGGATTCCCCAGAGTTTCATCCACGCGAATCGCTTCCAAACACTCCTCAATCGCCTCGTCATAGCGATCCTGAAAACTGTAGACCCAGCCGAGAAACGTATGCGCTTCAGCGGTTGGGTAGGTTTCAATGGAACGCTTATAGAGTTCGATGGCCTCTTCGTAGTCATTCGCAAGCTGGGCCTGGTAGGCCTCGTGAAAGAGCCGCTTGGCTTCATACTTCGAATCGGGTGAGATGTCGTCTTCGTCCATACTTCAATTGGGACAGCTTTGTTGTTGGCCCTGCCGCTTGTCGAGGCGAGTTATGCGGCCTTCAACACGTGGCGCCATCGTCCGCGCTGTCGAAATCGCTTTCGCCAGAATATCCGAATCAATCTGCGCGCGTTCCGCCGGAATCAGGACGGGCGCGCCTTTGAACATTGTGTACCCATCGCCGCCGTCAAGGGCGAGAAAATTCGTGGTGGCGACCGTGTATTTTCTATTGTCGTCCAGCGGTTTGCCATTCACGTTTACACTCACAATCCGCGAACCTGGCGGCCGGCTGGCATCGAAAGTAAAGCGAACACCCGACACTTGCGGAAAGCGGCCGGGTTCAGCGTCTTCAGCACTGCGGGCAACACCATGCTCGAGCGCCTGACGCAGGACCGCGCCCGTGATCTGTATCTTCAAGACCTTGTTCTTGAAGGGCAGAATTGATAGCACGTCTCGGCGCGTCAACACGCCTGGGCCGATCACCGCGTCCGCGCGAATCGAGCCGCCGTTCATCAACCCAACTTCAGCTGCCGCCGCTTTTCGAAAGGAGTCGGTAACAAAGTTGCCGACGTTTGTTTCTTCTGTCCGGTTCGCGGCGCTGCCGGCATTGAGTCTTACGCGCGTGCGGCCGACGGGGACGGAAAGCGCTTTCAAAAGCGACGAGTATTTCCTGGTTACGCTGTCGAATGCGGGATCGGACTTGACGCCGGCATTGACCGGGATAACTTTCCAATCAAGGCTTTGGACCGTGCCGCTGGCTCGGGAAATGTTGAGATCGATTCTGCCGAGTTCCCGAGCATCTGCCGTCATCTTGAAGATTGGCGCGCCTCCTGCTGACGATTCAAGTAGCGTGTGCTCGTGGCCGCCGATGATCACGTCGACGTCTGAACAGCGTGCCACTTCCTTGTCTTCGCCCATCGAAAGATGTGTCAAGGCAACGACGACTTTCGCCCCGTGTTCGTGAAGCGTCGAGACCATCTTTTTCGCGACTTCGCAGGGGCTAAGAAAATCAACGTCCGGCCCGGGACGAGAAGTGCTCTTCGTTTCCGGAAGCACCAGGCCGAAGATGCCCACTTTAACTCCGTCAAACTCTCGAATTACATACGATTCAGCATCGCCAAAGGGTTTTTGGGTTGTGGTGTCGATTACGTTGGCGGCTATCCACTTGAAGCGCGATTCGTTCATGCGCTCGCGCAGCACGCCCGGACCCAGATCGAACTCATGATTTCCGAACGTCGCGTAATCGAGGCCCAACGCATTCCACGCGTCGATCATCTGTGAGCCTTTGTATGTGATCGACTCGACCGAGGGAGAGATCGTGTCGCCGGCAAAAAGGAGCAGTGTGTTGGGCGACTCTTTCTGAATCTCCTTCTTAAGCGTCATCACCCGCGCAAAGCCGCCGCGTGTTCCCTGGTCCACGGGAGTGAATTGGTAGACGTCATTCAACTGTAACAGCGTGACGCGAACGCAATCCTGCTGCTGCGCGTTGGCAGGAAGCACCAGCAGTAAACTGAAAACGAATACCAGCAGGACCCTGGGTTTGGCTGATCGATTGTTATGCATCCTTGCTCCAACTCAGTCTAAGATTCAAGAGACTCACCAGTACCTCATGGCAACCGCCCACAGGGTTGCCACGTCACACGAGAACTACGAGGTGGTATTGACTCTAATCCATTGGTAATTCGAGGTAAATTGCATCAGCATCAGGGCTCCGAGAGTAAACTTGATCGTGCCGAGTCGCAATCAGAACCGCAAAGCGGCAGCGACCGGCAAGCAGAACGCAAGCGACAGCGCCCGACAAGCAGAACCGCAAGCGAAAGCGCCCGGGTCCGTTTCCAAAGAGACACCTTACTCGAAGGGAGTTTCACCGCATGCTTCCTGGTCGCGGCGCTTGCGGTTCTGATTGAGTTACGCTACCGCGAGGTGGTCTTTCACTAAGTGCAATGACGCAAGCTCCAAACGGCATCAGCACTTGAGAAACTAGAGAATGCAAAGCGGTCAAACAGTCTTTCTAACAGGTTTTCCCGGCTTCATCGCTGGCCGTTTGCTCCGGCGGTTGGCCCAGGAGCCTGTGAAATTCCTGTTGCTGGTGCAGCCGGCCTTCATCGACCGCGCCCGTCTTGAACTTGTTGAGATCGCAAATGAGGCGGGAAAACCATTGCCGGATTTTCAAGTCCTCGCCGGCGACATTACCAATGAGAATCTGGGTCTTACGCCGGAAGATTTTGAATGTGCGCGGGCGGAAACCAATGTGATCTTTCACCTGGCAGCGCTGTACGATCTCGCGGTAAAGCGCGAACTGGCGTTCCGGGTAAACGTCGAAGGCACGCGCAATGTAAATAAGTTCGCGCGGTCCGTCCGCGCGCTGCGGCAGTATCACCACGTTTCAACCTGCTATGTGGCGGGGAAGCGCACCGGCCACATCTTCGAACGTGAGTTAGCCCACAATGCCGGCTTTCGAAATTTCTACGAAGAGACGAAGTATCTCGCCGAACTAGAGGTGGAAGATCTAAAAGCCGAAATGCCCGTTACGATTCACCGACCGTCGGTCGTTTGTGGAGATGCTAAGACAGGGGAAACGGCGAAGTATGACGGGATCTACTATTTGATTAACTACCTGCTTCGTTGGCCCCGCGGGCTGTCGCTTCTTAATATCGGTAACAAACAGGTGAGCTTAAATCTGGTGCCGGTGGATTTCGTGGTCGAGGCGTTGGCGTTACTCGCAGACGACCAACGTGCAATTGGCAAGACTCTGCAGCTTGCGGATCCGCTGCCCCTAACGACGGCTGAGTTATTCAGCACCATCGCGCAAACCATCTCTGGAAGCAAATTTAATCTGGTGCCGCCACCGCGGCTAGTCGAGTTCTCGCTGCTGTTGCCTTACGCACCGGTGATTTCGCATCTACCGCATCGCGCCGTCCCCTACTTTTTTCTGAAGCAGACGTACGACACCTTCAATTCAGTCCAGCTGCTTGCGAATCTGGGTCTTCACTGTCCGGCATTTCCGAATTATGTCGAG
>JBGTLE010000204.1:0-20016 GCA_041744295.1 Pyrinomonadaceae bacterium
GAGCCAGCAGTAATGCGATTGGGCGCTTGGCGCGAAGCAAGGCTGAACTGAAAAGATATTGACCTAGCAAACTACCACCTCAGTCGGGTTTGTTGGCGCAGTCGTGCTAACACATTTGCAGCTGAGGTTCCCCGGTGGTTGCGTCTTTGCTCGATCACGACTGATCGCCTTTTCTCCGAGCACCGCCGCCAGCCGTTTACCCAGCCGAGTAATCAATGATCCGTCGAATGGCAGATATTCTAGTTGGGGCTTTCCGCGCATTTGTTGCGGTCCCCTTGTGATTGTCACACTTATCCGTCGCATCAGACTCGGTTGCAAACCTGAGCTAATTCATCAGTTCTACATATAACCGATGAGTTTCAGCACCAGGCTCGACGCCGAGTTCACGCTCCAACAATTGGCGCAAGGATTCGTATTGGTCCTTCACGGCACTGCGGTTTCCGAGCGCAGCGTGCGCGCGCATCACTGTGCAGTGGATGTCCTCGCGAAACTGATCTTCGCGCAGGATCTGTTTCGCAAGTTGCATGGCGCGGGGCCAATCCTCGGCTTTCTGGGCTACTCCTGCGAGTCCTTCCAACAGTCTCAAGTATTGTTCGCGGTAATAGCTTCGTTGCTCTTCAACCCACGGTTCGTAACTTCCTTGCATGAATTCCCCGCGATAAGCGGCCACTGCCGCTTCGTACGACTCAATGCACGTCTCAAACTGCCGTGCGCGTCTGGCGTTTTCTCCGGCGCTTAAGAGCCGATCGAATTCCTCAATATCAATCCGGTAAGAGAACTCCGGATTCAGTTGGTAGTCGCCGTCGCGGTACAGAAGGAAGTTTTGTTTCAACGGCTGATTGCTGTTTAGCGCTTTGCGAACATGCGAAACGGTTGGATGGAAATTCTTGTCAACAACTTCCAGATCCGTTTCACCCCAGAAGGTATCGATGATGGTGTCTTTTGAGGCACGGCGATGACCTCGAGAGGCGATGAAGCACAAAATATCTCGCGCTCGCCGAGTGGTCCACGCATCGGCGGCCAGGGGACGAGTCGGGTCGCGAACGATCTCAACCGCTCCCAGCATGTTGATGGTTAAGTCGGTCACTTGCTGTAGCGTCGAAACCTCAGCTTTGGCCACGACCTGAGTAGTGACGGAACGGGCGCGCGCAACTTCAACTGCGGCTCGCAAATCTGCAGGCAAGAGTTCGACGGCCTCTTCCGTAGCAAACAACGCCGAGTTGTTGCTCACCTCGCGTTGGAGCCAAAACTCATAGTCGTATCTGACGGCCAGATCGATTCCTCGACGCAGGTGCTCGATCATCTCGGCCTCTTTTTGCAATCGCAGATCGCAGACAGCGAGCGCCAGGCAGGTCTGAGCTTCGTAGTAATAGAGACTGTGGCCGCGAAAGTATTCGGCTGCCGTGGCGAGTTCGGACCGTGCGGATTCGATTTCCCCTTGCGCGACCTTGATCCGAGCGCGCGTCAAAGCCGCCGTGTGAAAAGTTCGCGGATCGTTCTCAACAGATCGAACGTCAAGCAAGCGATCAATCAGCATGCGCGCCGCTGCAAAGTCGCCCACACTGAGACTCAGTAACGCGCGCTCTTCGAAGAGTTCAGTGCGATCCAGATCAATTCCCGCGTCGTCATAGGCGCGGGCAGCGCGTTCGTAGTACTCCCCGGCTCGTTCAATTTCGCCCCGCTCGCGATACAGATTGCCGTAGGTCTCAAAACTTTCCGCCCGCACAATGGCCAGATTGAAGAGCTGGCACTGTTCAAGAGCTCGATCAAGTTCACGTTCGGCTACGGTAAAATCACCTCGGTAAATGTGGCAGCGCGCAATGTTGAGATGAGCAATGGATTCCTGTGGGATCGGTGAGCCTGATCGCTCGTGCCGGAGCATCCGCCCGAACCAGCGCAACGCCTCGCCAAAATCCCCGCGAATACCTGCGGGCGTCCCCAGGTTGTGAGCAATTAATCTCGCGTAGCGCGTGTCGTTACGCTCCTCCGCGGCTTGCAACGCACTTCGGAATTCGCGTTCCGCCGAAGTCCACTCACCCATCGCCACCAAACAAAGGCCGCGGGTGTTTCCGCATTTCATCAGCACCGCGGAGTTCTGATCGCTCAACTCGATCGCCCGATCGAGATTTCTGAAAGCCAGTTGATAGTCGCCCTGCCGCCGAGCAATGGTGGCTAGCGAGTGCAGCGCCTCTGCCTCGCCTTCGTTGTCACCAGTCTGCTTACAGCGAGACGCCACGCGCCTGAACATTGTCTGTGCGGTTTCATAATCTCCACATAGTCGTGCCACTTCTGCTCGTTGGGCCAGGGCGCCGGGATTGGCTTCAAGGGCCGCCGGCGGTAGCGCATCCGCGAAAGTCGCGAGGGAAACCAGGGCCCCTGAGGAAATCCATTCTGGTCCCAGTTCGGCAAGCAAGGCGGCTGCTCGTTCGAAATTCTCCGCGGCGACCAGATGCCGCGCAGCCTGCTCCCAGGCATGCTTGTTCAGGAAGTAGTGCGCACAGCGCTGATGCTCAGCCGCCACTCCAACCTTGCCGATGTCACTTCTAAGCCGTCGTCGCAGGAAGCGCTGGAACAGCGGATGGAGACGGTATTCTTCACCGTGACCATCGGTCGCGACCGTAATGAACACATTTCGCCTGACCAGATTGGGCAAGACACGCGCGCAATTCATCCCGGGATAAAGCGCGGCGCAACTATCCAACTCAATCCGGTCAAGTATTGACAACTTAAGTAAGACCTGCCGCACTTCTTCGCTTTCAGCGAGGAATACCTCCTCGGCAAAGTAGTCAAAGATGTCCCGTTCAGACTGACGCAAGACCTCAACTAGATCAGGCGGACTGCTTTGGTGTTCTCGAGAGCCGGTTAGTGAGCGTTGCGCGACCTGTTTCACCAGCTGTAGGGCAGTGATCCATCCGTGCGTTCTCTCACGATATTCGGACAACTGGTCAGGCGTAAGTTCGAGATCGAATACCCGTCTGAACAACTCCTTCGTTTCCTCATCGTTAAACAGGAGATCGGAACGGTCTACTGTTGCCAGCGGGGATTGTGCGCGCAGTCGGGCCAAAGCCAGCGGCGGCATTTCGCGGGAAATGATTATTACGTGGAGCACGTCAGGCAGGTAGGCAAGCAACCGATCGACAACCGCGTTTACCGGGCTGTTCTCGCCGAGGTGATGATAGTCATCGAGGACGAGGATGAGCTGCCGCTCAATCCGCTCCAGAACTTCGTTTAGCAGGATATCAACGGCACGCTCAGGATGCTGCGCAAACTCGCCGGCAGACTCCTGGAGGTAAGAAAACATCGCCTGCCCAAACTCCGGCACGACCTGTCGGATACCAAAAGTGATATAACCAAGAAAAACGAAGGGATCCGCATCGGTATGATCCAACTGATACCAAACGAATTGGCGATCTTGCGTGCGCAGAAAATCGGCAACCAACGTAGTCTTGCCGGAGCCGGCATTTGCAGTGACCAGTGTTACCGGATGGGCGAGGTTTGCAAGCAAGCGCTCAGTTAGTCTTCGCCTTGAGAGTAACTCCGGAGCGGGGCGGGGCGGCAGCAGCTTAGTGCGTAGGAAGAAACCGGGGTGTGACCCAGGCAGGTTTGCTTTCGCAGGCAAAGATCCCTGTCCCAGTTTGCCTTGTCGGGTTTCTTGAGTCATTCCACCCTGAAGTTTCCGGGAGCAAATGCGATTGCAGTACCAAAAGGAGAAGACACGTTCAGCGGCGGCAGCTCACCCAGTCTTTGCGAGGCGAGCAACTCGATATCGTAACCTTCGTGTCTTACTCGCTCATCAACGTATAGCAGGGAAAGGCCAAGCATCCAGATCGGAGTGAGAAGAATCGAGCTGAGCGGCCCTAACACGCTATAGCCGATCGCGTACCAGGCCGGCCAGGAGTACGAGTTCCATGGTGAAGGATCGATTCCATTGAGATAGCCGTACCAGCCGAGCGGCACCACCAGGATCATCAAGGCCGATTGAGTTGCGAAGGTGACGAAGAGCGTCATCGCCATCAACCGCCTGATGTTTCCCTTCGCCAGTGAGAAACTCCGGCCGAGAGATCCGAAAACTCCCTTTCCTTCGACCAGCATTACCTGAGGAACATACGCCACGCGGCCGAGCATGAAAAAGAACAACCACAGGGCAGCCACAGTTGCCGCAATAACTCCCACGATGCCAAAAAAACCACCCAGCCACACCGAAAGAGTGCCGAGCAGAAACCCACCCATCGTCACGATGATGATGATTGAATACCAACCGAAGAACGCGACGAAAGCTGACATCACACCCCATGCGGCAACGATCAGCGTCGCGCCAAGCAGCGGCCAGAACCGCGCGCGAACGGCAGCGTAGGTTGCTCGGGCAGTGACTGGTTCATTCCATAAGAGATGAGTTACCAAAGTACGAGCCGCGCCTCCCATGACGAGCAGATGAAAGATGTGGCCCACAATCAACAGTGCCCCGCTGGCCAGCATCAATAGAGAGTAAAAGACCAGAGACGAACTCTCAGCCGTGCTGAAGATACTTCGCGAAGCGATGGTCCAAGCCACCCACCCGATCGCAGTGACGACCACCGGCGGAGCAGCGATGCGCATTAAGGTCAAAAGGTGATGACGATAAAGACGAACGGCGCGATCGATCAGATCACCCGCTCCGAGTGGGGCGAGCTGTAGTTGAACTGGAACAGGCGCGGACATCAAAGACAGGATACAGAAAACAGGAGAGAGAAAACAGAAGAGAGGGATACCAAGCGCCTCTGAATAAAGACCGAAGGACCTCAGCAGGCCAGGGAAGCCCTACTGTATTCTGTCTCCTGTATTCTGTGTTCTGCTTTGTCGTACGGCGTCTTTTCCTTCACCGGATCTGCAGAGGGTTGTGTCTGCGTGCCTGGCTTCTTCAATGCTGGAATGTAACTGCCCCGCGCTTTCACTACCATATCCGGCTCCACGGCTCGGACTTTGATCTGGCGTCGTTGGCCTTCCTTCGCCACCAGCTTCGGATAATATCCAAGGCTGTACTGGCGCCGCAGTTCTTCCGCGATCCAGGTGAACGCTTGTCCGATGCCCATCATGGTGTCGGCACTATAGAACCTGCCGCCCGTTCGATCCGAAAGCGCATTCAAATACGCAACTCCGCGGCGATACTCAGCAGGAGTTGATCCCGGGCCGCCAGTGCCGCCGCTTCCCGGAACACCTGGTCGAGGAATTGGAATCCCGAAAATTACCCCGCCACTTCCCGGCATACCCTGGCCGCCCCAGATTCCTTTGGTGCCCTGGGTGTCGTAGTCCACCGAGTAGATCGGGGCATCCGCTTCTTCTGCATCTCGAAGAGTGCTTTCGTAGGTAGCCCGGGTGCTCGCAGTGTCCACACCATCGGTAAACAAAACCACGGCCTTGCGTCCGTTGATCGTTCTTAACTGTTTCCTAAGAACGTCGTCAACGGCATCATAAAGTCGCGTGCTGCCGCCGGTGCTGGTGCGACGGATCGCTTTCGCTATCACGTTGCGATCGGTGGTGGCTTTACAGAGAACCTTGATCCGACTGTCGAACTCCATCACCATCACGCTGTCTTCCGGCTTGAGCTTACTGACAAAGGTCATGGCCGCGTCTTGAATCTCATCGAGACGAAACTGCGTCGAACCGCTGGTATCGATGAGAAAGACCACTGTGAACGGGTGGTCTACTGCCGCAAAGTAAGCAATCTTCTGTTCGACGCCATCCTCGAAAAGCCGAAAGTCCTGGCGGCGCAGATAAGGAACATACCGGCCACTGCGATCGAGTACCGTCACGGGCACGGTCACCAAAGACGTGTCTACCCTGATTACATCGTCTTCGACGGTTTCGCCTTCAGCGCCGACTCTCGATTCAGACAGTCCCTCGGCTTCAGCGTCAGTTGCCGCTGATTCGGCAGCCTGGGCGGATCCGGTCTTTTCGGTTTTGGAATCTGGCGGCGCGGCGCGTTTGCGTCCCGACTGCGCGAACAGGACTGAACTACAAAGTGACAGCGCCAGCAGCACTGTCAGGAGAAGAAATGCTTTTTTCATAGAACCCAACCTGGCGAAGGAAAACGTTGGAGAGACCTGTAAAGGTGAACAGTTGAAAGCGCTCGATCGCGGACTTGACCTAACATTGATGCTAGAACGCCGCCGAAGGTTTATCCGCTCGCCTGGATTGTAAAGGCGTCCCTCCGTGGGCGCTACTCCGTTTGGGTAACATTACTGGTACGAAAAAGGAGGCGGACGAAACGTCCAGCAGACATCCCACCTTGGAATCCAAAAATCATTTGCAATCCAGCGTGTCAAACCACAACCCCAGGGCGGCCTCGCACAAAAAATCCGCGCCGTAGGCTCTACGTTTATACCCGCCTCTGACTCCTGACTTTTGACCTCTGCCTTCTGTCCCCAATCACGTCTATCCGAAAGCTCCAAACATATAAATCCGTTGGCGCTGCCGCTTCGGAATCACTTTCAGAACTCTTTGAAGAGAATCTCAGAAGGATTTCAGGACTCTCTAACGACGCCAGCCGGACCGGGGCGTATCGTCCATCGCAGCCGCACGGAAACGAGTTTAGTCGCCTGTTGGGGCCGGTGATATCAACCCGAAATCACCCGCACCATTTAGGAAAAGAAAAAACGGCGATTTGTCGTTCAGCCTGTCGCAAGCGAACTTTCAGACGGTCGCTACCGAGAGTGGTACCAGACCTCATTTAACCCACAACCAAATATTTGAGGAGAAGTAATGCAAAAAAAGCCCGGCACCAGTAACCGAGTAGCCATCACCCTCTTAGCGCTCTTGAGCCTCTTCGTTGCGTTAACGCCACGTTTCCCGATCGTTGCAGGCGCGCCAGAGAAGTCAGAACCAACCTCTGCCGAGACTGCCGCAAACCTCCCAGACGCAAAGCGGGAGGCAAAAACCGCTTACGGAAATCTCCAATTAAGCTTCGAGCCAAACCACGGCCAGACAAACAAACAGGTCGCCTTCCTGGCACGCGGGCCGCACTATTCCCTCTTCCTTTCCGCCACCGAAGCCCGGCTCGCGCTCAATAGCTCCGCTGAAAACATCGAGAGCGTGCGCATGAAGTTAGTCGGCGCGAATGCTGCAACGAAGTTAACCGGCGAACGTCAGCTGCAAGGCAAGAGCAACTACATGATTGGCAACGATCGACGGCAGTGGCAGGCCGATATTCCCACGTACGCAAGCGTGCGCGGCGAAAAGGTCTATCCGGGCATTGATGTCGTCTACTACGGAACAGACCAGCGTCGGCTTGAGTACGATTTCGTGGTTTCGCCCGCTGCCGATTCTCGCCGCATCCGACTGGCGTTTGAAGGACCGCAGAACTTAAGTGTAGCCGCTGACGGCTCACTCCACATGAAAATGAAGGACAGTGAAGTGGTCCAGCCGGCTCCCGTGATCTATCAGGAAATCAACGGTCAGCGACAAGTGGTTAACGGCCACTATGTACTGGCTGGCGGAAATGAAGTGCGCTTTGAGATTGGTGAATACGACCGGACTCGAACCCTCGTTATCGATCCGCAGATTGTTTACGCGAGTTACCACGGCGGCTCAGCAAAGGACACAGGCGAAGGCATAGCAGTGGACGCCAGTGGTCACGCTTACGTCGTTGGCACGACGCGGTCCGTCGACTTGCGTATGGAATCCGCCCTGCAAGGTTACGAGGGAAGCTCCGATATCTTCGTCGTCAAAATTAATGCGACCGGGACAGACGTTGTTTACTCAACCTACATCGGTGGATCTAAGCAGGATGTTGGGAAGGCTATCGCAGTCACCAGTGATGGTAAGGCGTGCATCACCGGATTCACGGGCAACGACGATAACGAAAGCGACTACCCGACTACCGCGAGCGCTTACCAGAGAAATGGCTTCTTTCTTGGAGACAGGCAAGACGACAGCGTCGTTACCGTCTTGAATCCGGCTGGGAACAGCTTGGCCTATTCCTCGTTATTGGGAGGAGACGAGGACGATGAGGGAGCAGGCATCGCGGTTGACGGAAATAATAAGGTCTATGTCACGGGAACCACGGGTTCAAGAGATTTCCCCACCAAGAACGCATTCCAGGAACGTAACGAGGGCATAGTCGCTTATGTCGCGAAGTTTGATCCCACTGAACGCAATAACGATTCGCTGGTCTATTCCAGCTACCTGGGAGGACAGAACGGTCGGCAAGAGGCGACCGCGATTGCTGTGACATCCGCGGGCGTTGCCTTTGTGACGGGCACTACTTTTGCCACCGACTTTCCGATTAGAAGCTCATCATCGCTGCCTCCGTTTCAAACAACTTACGGAGGTGACCTGGACATTTACTTAGCCAAGGTGTCGCCTTCAGGGTCACTGATCTATTCAACCTACTTCGGTGGCAATGGCCAAGATCTGAATGCGGCAATCGCTGTCGACGCGAATGAACGCGCTTATCTGACCGGCGTTACTTTTTCAAGCGATACGACTTTTCCCCTAAAGAATGCTTTTGACTCAACTCGAAGTGCAAGCGAGGACTCCTTCATCGCGAAATTCAACGCCGATGGCACCGCACTCTTCTACTCGAGCTTTATCACCGGCGGCGATGTCAATAACCAAGCCGAAGCCATCGCGATTGATCAAATCGGCAACGCATACGTCACGGGTCTTGTTTTTGCGAGGGGGGGCCCATTTCCAGTCATAAATGGGTTCCCTGCGAACGTCCCGGGCGGCAGAACTTTCGTCGTAAAGATTGAAGCGTCGAACGCCACGGGTACGAACGTCCCACAAGTTCTCTCCTCCGACACGCTGGCCGCAGGTTCCCCCACGGGCATAGCCATTGATCGCAGAGGCAGCCTGTATATCTCCAGCAAAGTGGACTCAGATGATTCGACGGTTTCGACGCTGGGAGGTTTTCAGCAGAATTTCGGTGGTGGCGAGCATGATGCTTTCGTCAGCAAGATTGCGACCGGCTCGACGGATACTATCGGGGTTTGGCGTCCTTCGACTCAACAGTTCCTGCTGCGCAATTCCAACTCGGCGGGTGGCCCGGATATCACCATCAGGTTTGGTAATGCGGGCGACTTGCCGGTCGCTGGTGATTGGGACGGCAATGGGATCTCTGATGTTGGTGTATTTCGGCCTTCGACTCCTCAGTTCTTGCTGCGTCTACCAACCGCGAACGGTAGCGAAGAGGTAATCACCATCAATTTCGGTCAAGCAGGTGACTTGCCGGTTGCCGGAGACTGGAATGGAGATGGCATCGATACACCCGGCGTTTTTCGCGCGGACCGTGTTGGCACCTTCCTGCTGACCAACTCAATCGCAAACAACTCTTCACCGCAACCTGATCACGTATTCAGTTTCGGTCGAGCCGGCGACTTGCCGTTGGCCGGCGATTGGGACGCGGACACCATCGACACCGTCGGAGTGTTCCGCCCCGACGTTGCCGGCACGATGTTGCTGGCAAATGAATTCATCAATGTCGCGGACATAGTCCACAACTTCGGCGAAGCCGGCGACTTGCCATTCGGCGGAGATTGGACGGCGACGGGTCAGGACATTGTTGGGATCTTCAGACCTGCACTGGCAAGAATGTTCCTCGCCAACGAGTTCGCAAACGACGCCGATATCATCTTCAACTACGAGCAATCACCCGACTTGCCAGTAGCCGGTGACTGGGACGGGAAGTAGTTTGAAACTCAACTTAAGAATGCGGCGCCTACTAACGATGTTCAGTAGGCGCCGCTAAAATTTTTGCCCCGGAGTGCTGCGGGTGCATGGTGGGCAAGCTGAAGAGCTGAATCTTAGCAGGCGAGCTGCGTAGTCTCACGGTTGGGAAGGCTGTCCGCCCAACTTTTCAGAAACTCAGAATGGAATTCAGAATTCAACCTCACTGAAATGCCGAATTCGATGTTGCCTCTAAGCTTCATTGTGGCCCAGTTGAGCGGGGTCAGGGTCCGCCTTTCCCAACTGTGAGACTACGCAGCTGGCTCTTTTGGATTCAGATCTCCAGATTGGTCGCAGCGGATTAACACCTACACGAACCAGCAGATTTCTCGACCTGAGATTCCTCGAGGTTCGCCCTTCAATGCTGAGACAAGTTCACATCTGATGCTGTTAAGTCTGAAGCGCGTCCTTGCGATTTAGACAGCATAGTGCTGGTAACTGCTATCAAAAAAGTTGCTCGCCGCAAGGGGTGCTCGATCTTGTTACCAAGCAGTCTGGTCTGCAGGTAGTCATGCGCGACTAATGGGGCTATCTGACTGAAATCAATCGACTCAATTGTGGCATGGTCGCTGGTCGACATCTCGCTACCATTGATGACCGTGTAGGTCTTTATATTTAGGAGGCGAGGCTTGGATAGAACGGACCGCGTTGGCGTTTCCTCGGCTTTGAATTGATTTACCGTCTTGATAGCAGTACCAAGAGTTTCGAAACCCCGTGTTGGATCGAACTTGGCGAATTGCTGAGAAATAAGCAGGAGTGTGAGAAGTTTGTCCGGCATAGATTCCGTTTGTGATATTACCTTGGAGGCTTCAGAGAGTAGTTCAATGGCTCGCCCAGTGTCCTTGTTTTCAGCTAAGACCTTACTTGCCAATTCCACTAGCACTTTAGCCTCGAGAAAGTCATTGTTGAGTCTGTGGGCAGTTTTCCTTGCTTCATCGTAAGAGCGTGAAAATAACAGCGTCTGTACTTTAACAAGATGGACATCATCTTCTGCTTGCATACGAAGCTCATCGTCATCGATCAGGCTGACAACGTGAAGGGCGCGCTCACTATCTGACCTCATCAACGAGTGCGCAATGCTGTTCAATAGCGAATCCCGCACCTGAGCATTCTTCTCTTTGGTAGCGCGATCGATCTGTTCGGAGATGTCATAACTATTTCTATTGGAAAGAGTAATTTGCTGTTGTTGTGCCGATCTCAACTGGGCCGCAGTCTCGAGTTGGGGCTGAGTTAATCTGGAAGCCAATTCGCGCATCTGTCCTTGTAGCTCAGGCAGTCTTTCAGCGGCATACCTCGAAACAATCGGCAAGCCTCGGACTTCAACCAAGCTATAGAACATGGCACTCGTCTCGGGCAGCCCGTTGACTGCGGCTGTTCGGGAGTTAAGCCAAGCCGCGTCGACAAAGTAGTCAGCTAACAACCGCGCGTCGGTTGCGGCGGCATCAAAATGAAGAGCGCCACTCGAGCTGAACACGTAGTTAACGAGCGTAATTAGAGAGCTGTCATAAGCGCGATCATTGCGTCGCAAGTTTGCAATCGCCGCTCGAAACAATTCATTACTCAAGCTCCTATTCACGGTGCTGAGCGCAAACAATAAGCGGCCAAAATCTCCTGGTATTTCCGTGCCGGCCAGAGAGAGCAGGCCTAACCGCTGCGCTTGGTCGGGTTTGCTGGTAGAGAGTTGCAGCGCGATCTGAATCAACAACTCTGAGCGGAATTGATTTGGTTCGGAAGAACGACTTTCCAACAATGTTTCTTCCTCAAAAGCTTTAAGCCAGGCTTCGGCTCGCTTCTGGTCGCGAGCCCCAAGTCGAGTCAAGACTTCTCTAATGCCGGCAGCTTGGCGAGCCACATAGGCGGCGCGTTTGGCTTTTGGCAGGTCTGCCGGAGGCGACTGTCTGGCTGCATCAAAGGACCAGCGAAAAACGTCTTTGGCGAAGGCCTCGTCATACTCCCACAAGACACCCGCAATTCTCGCCTGGAGTGGCGCCGCAGCCAGCTTGTCGGACTCCCCCTTAAGACTCTGCGCCAGACTCTTCAACAGGTCTAGTGCATCCCGTTCATTGAGAGAGAGTTGGACTGGCTCTGCGACGTTCTTTATGGCGCGGTTTTTCCGCTGGGCAACCGCCAGCGACGAGCATAATAAGAGTGAGGCAATCAGCGGTGACAACAATCGCGGTGCGAAACAATCCGGCTTCATCATTCGCCTTCTCCTTTTTGAGAGGGTTCAGCAGTCTAGTCATGAGGCTGAAAGAACTCAGCCAATTGCTCCGAACCAGTCCGCTTGTCATAATTCCGTATGCCGTCCCAACGGTGGACCACCTCGCCATTTCGTTTGAACAATATGTACTGTGGAAGAAATCCGACTTTCAGATGTGGTCCAACCTTGTGGGTTGAATCAAAGAGGATGGGGAGCTCTTGAAGACTGTAGGCCGAACTAAACTTTTCAATGTCGGCGAGTTCGTCACCGACACCGATCAAGTAAAATGCGACTCCTCGCTTCCCAGACTCCTCGGTTAGCTCCCTCCATAGATCGACATCCCTGATGCATCCGGGGCAACGGGAGCTGACAAAGACACACAGCACGCGCTGCTGTCTCAGAGCGCCGAGATTCACAGTTTCTCCAGTCAGGGCAGTTAACTGTGGAAGACTAATGATTTCGCCTTCGGTCAGTCCTGGAACTCCTTCAAGAGTATCCTGGCGGTGCGTGCTGGAATTCACGGGCTTGACCGCCGTCCACCTCTGAATTGCTATGTATGTCATGCCAGAGGCAGCCATGAAAGCGACTACCGAGAGGATCACCCTAAGTAATATTTTCATTTGGAAGCTTCCGCTTAGATTAGTGAAGAGGCGAAGCCCCCAGCGGGGATCGCCTCTTCCGGGTCTCTACCATTGCCCTGGTTGTTCTGGGGCCGGGCCACAGGCGCCCGAGTAGAAGCAGTCAACGTCGTATGGAGTACCATTCTGATCGTAGTGGATCGAGCATCCCGAGAAGGAAAGTTCGCCGCAGCCGGGTGAGATAATTCGGTCGGCGCAATACCCCTGACAAGCAGCCTTGGCGTTTGGCGCCACCATAAGTAAAGCCGTGACAAAGAGTCCTGCAAGGAACGAGAGTGAGATTTGCTTGATCATTTTTACCTCCAGTGAGAATCAGGGTTAATGGGGACTCCCTCGCTACGAAGTGCTGTAGCAAAGAAGGTTAGGGAAATTTCTGAATAGAGGATCTTACTATTCCGCTCTCCGATATTTGGGCTCGCAATTATCTTGAGAGCATGGCGTATGCGTCCAGTCGTAAGGGCGCTCTGTTCCGGAGAAGGTACAAGCTGCCATTACCTAAGGCGACTCGGTGAAAGTTGTTTTCCAATACCGCTGTTCTTAAAACCTTTCCTCCGGTGCCGGCAACTACCACTAGCTTTTGCGTGCCCTCGGTAAGCGCTGGAACTCGGTTCTTACCGGACAGCAACAGGTATAAGCGCCCCTGCGCATCCACGGCCATGTCAAGGACTAGGATTTGATATCTCGCCCTGACGACCGTTGAGTTCCCCTGCTTGCGAACTGATACGTCTGGTGGAGCAATGGCCACGTCGGACTCTGGTTTGAACTCGCCAATCAAGTTTCCTTGGCGTCCGTAATGTCGTATCAACGGCGGATAGTTAAAACTAAAGAAGAATCCTCCCGATCTGTCGGGCGCTATGTGCCCGTCGCTCAACTCTGTGTTGGTCGCCTGGTCTTTGTAGTCCAGTCTCTTGCCAAATGTTCGCAGCAACTTTCCATCTGGCCCGTAAAGATCGAAAAGATCTTCGCCGGTGCCATTCAAAACAATGACTTCACCCAAGCGATTTGTCGCGATCTTGAGCGGCAGCTTTCGAGAAACCACTTCTGCTTGCACTCGACACTCCTGCGATAGCTTGACGATTTTCGAACGTAGGGAGCTCAACACCCAGATGCTGCCTTTGCGATCAAGAGCGATGTCGGATGGTGAAGTCAAAGCTTCGGATCCGCAGATGTGTTTCAGCTTGCCGCTTTGAGGGTCTAGTGAGAAAAGGGTGGAGAGATTAGTATCCAGGATGTAGAGGCTGCCATTCCCTCCGACCACGATTCTCTCAGGAAAGGAAAATGGAACCTCAGCGCTAAGAAGCTGAGAACGAGCTCGAAGCGTTGTCTGCGCAAGAACTCGGCTTGGTATAGGCGACGAGACTATAACTGCGATCAAAAGAACGCAGGCGGACGTAGCGCGACTTTCAAAAACGCCGTTGCGCTTAAAGAAGCTATCAGCAAGGAAAGTCATTGATCGCTCCAATTTCACCAGTTCGCGGGCTCGCCCGCTAAGTGTCCTACGATGAGCTGTGGTGTCTAATTAATATTCAGATTTCAAGCACGCGTGTTTGAATGGAGAGTTTAAGATTAGCCCGGCGTTGCGAGTATGCAACGAGAGCAGAGGCTCGTGAGAAACCCGCCCTTGCGCCCATGAACGATATTCTTGCGACCAATAAAAGTCAATAGGTGCTTATCCATTTTCAGTACTCTCGTCACGGGAGAATAGTATTCCGCAGGTTGGTACTGAAGAGGACCGTGCCACATCTCTGTTGTGTCGCTTGAGAATGAGAACCTAACGCCTCGCGCCCGAGAGATGTTGGTGAGCCGATCGCTGGGAGAGCAAGTCGGAGTATGTGTTCGCAAACCACGCTGGCAAAACTTTACCTCGCAACCTCGCTGGACCACATAGCCAAGTAGCTTAGAGGCGATTTGCAGCTCCCGTTGGACTGCGTGATACACTCGTTTCGTCACACTTTGTTGACGAAACTCAGTCAAGCAGACGCGAAGTTGTTGTGCCCCTGTAGCTCAATGGTTAGAGCAGCAGACTCATAATCTGTTGGTTCGGGGTTCGAATCCCTGCGGGGGCACCAAAAAAATCTAGAAGCTAGAGACAATGAAACCCGTCTGGTTTGCCAATAGCGTGGGGCGTCACTCGGGAGTGACGCCCTACCATCTTCCGGACAACATCCCGACGAACTCCTGGAGAACTCCGAAAAACCTCCCGGAGAACTCCGGACAACCTCCCGACGAACTCCGAACAACCACTCGATGACCCTTGAAAACGCTATTGCGTTATCTTCATCACTCTTCCTGTGAATATTTCGGTCACGAATAGATCTCCAGCTTTCGGTGCCTGTGCCATGCTCGTCGGTGAAATCAAACAGTTGGCGATTACCACCGGCGTGGCGGTGGGTGAGGCGTAAAAGCTGAGTCTCCCTGGATTCGGCGCCAGCATATTCGTGCTGAATTCAAGTGTCAGGAATCCACCGTCATTCTGAGGCAATACATCGATCGCGGAGCTCAATCCGGTAATGAAAGGAGCGTTGGTACCGGTTGCGATATCCACCGTACGCACCTGGGCGTTACCGATTGGAAACGGGAATCCAGTAAGCAGAGTGACCAGCAACTGCTTGCCTACTATCCGAACACTGTCAGGGACCGCTTCAACTACCGGTGGACCAAACCCCCTGTTGTTTGGCACGGGAGCAAAGGTGGTCAGTATGCTGAATGTGCCACTTTCGATATCGACAGCACGTACCACGTTTGCGCTGGCATCCGGCACGTAGAGTTGGTCACCGTGAATGGCCAGGCCGAATGGGTTTGATTGGCGCACTCCGTTAGGTAAACCCGGTCTCGGTTCGGGCACATAATCGGGAAAGTTAACCAGCAATTTGATCGACATTTTGTCGCCGCCACCATTATTGAGATCAACCGTGGCGCCGTTGTTCAGGTTCATTTGATCAGTAAGACTCAGAGAAAACCCATTGGTGTTCTTCTCTGAATTCGCACTGAAATGGATCGAAAGCACCGAACTGAGGAGTACCGACGACGGGTTTGGATTAGGAACAAACGAGTTGGGTAAAGGGCCGCTGAGCACCTCATCGCCGCCGCCGATGGCCACGTACAGCGTACGTCCGCGCATCGCTAAGGCAGACGGACCTGACGGATCGTTATTCGGAGCCGCAAATGCAGACGGCAGGCCATCTATTAAGGTTCGTCGAATCCCAGTGTCTTTATCGATAATGGAAATTCGTCCGGTATTTATCCCGTTGCCCTGTTCGGCAACCAATAAGTTGCCGCTGGTTGAAAAGATGATCTTACCGGGCGCATTGAGCCCGGTAGTGAGAACTGAAGCGGGACATTGGGCATCAGCAAGGCTGGTTGCTAACAAGACAACTGAGATAATCCTCAGTGCCGCAGACGTTAAACGAGTCATGGTTCGCTCCTTCGTTATGGCGGAATAGTTTTCCTTGATAACCATTAACGCGAGACCGATTGACGAGATCCGGCAGGCGAGGGCAAAACTCTTCAAAAGAAATTGGCACCACGAGTTGAGCACGGCTACAATCTGTAAACTTGTCGTAAACCGCTCACCAATCCGGAAACCGGGAAAGCTTGCGGAGGTGTGGATATCAGCTATGTCGGAAGCGGTGCCAAGAGATGTAAGCCAATTACTCGTCGCCTGGAGGGAAGGTGATGGTTCAGCACTCGAAAGATTATTGCCTTTAGTCGAGGCCGAGTTGCACCGGTTGGCGCACCGCTACATGAGCCGCGAGCGCAAGGATCACACTTTACAGACAACCGCGCTGGTAAATGAGGCCTTCCTAAAACTCATCGATCAGAAAGTAAACTGGCAAAACCGAGCGCATTTCTTTGGCATTGCAGCCCAAATCATGAGACGCATTTTGATTGACCACGCGCGTCAACATCTCGGGCCTCAGCGAGGTGGTGGAAAAACGATTTCCCTCGAGGACGTGGCCCTCGTTAGCAATGACCGTGCGGCGGAGTTGGTGGCACTGGATGATGCCTTGACCAGTCTCGCGCGATTGGACGAGCGCAAAGGACGCGTGGTGGAGTTGCGTTATTTCGGCGGTTTAAGTGTCGAGGAGGCTGCCGCGGTATTGGGTGTTTCCGTTGATACGGTCACGCGCGATTGGAGACGCGCGAAAGCTTTTCTGCGTCGCGAACTTAGTCAAAACTGAACCATGACAACTCCGGAACGATGGCAGGAAATAGATCGCATCTTCGCGGCTGCCCTTGAGCTTGAGCCAGAGGAGCGCGAGTCATTTCTTGACCGAACCTGTGCTGGCGATGAGGAGCTAAGAAAGCAGGTTGAGTCACTTATCGCGCATGATAGACCAGAGAGTTTTGTTGGTGCTCCTGAAGAGGCCACGCGCGTGTTGGCAAACGTTAGGCTGGGACTTGACGAAGCAATCGGACCATATCGAATTGTCAGAGCGTTGGGCGCCGGTGGAATGGGCCACGTTTACCTCTGTCACGATAAGAGACTAAATCGTCCGGTCGCAGTTAAGCTGATTTCCAATTACCACGCCGCCGAAGAAGAACGGAGCAAGCGTTTCCAACAGGAAGCATTAGCTGCTTCAGCCTTGAATCATCCAAACATTCTCACCATCTACGAAATCGGAGAAGCTGCGGGGAAGAGTTTCATCGCCACAGAATTTGTGGATGGCCCAACTTTGAGCTCGCGAATTGAAGAAGGTTCAATTTCAATTGACGATGCGCTCAACATAGCCATTCAAGTGGCTAGTGCACTCACGGCTGCACACGCGGCAGGAATAATTCATCGCGACATCAAACCGGCAAACGTCATTGTTCGAAAAGATGGTCTGATCAAAGTACTCGACTTCGGCATAGCGAAATACATACAAGCCGGAGGTGAAGACCCGGAGAAAGAAGCGGCGTTCCTGACAACTCCAGGCGCCGTGATGGGCACTGCTGCATATATGTCGCCAGAGCAGGCGCGCGGGATCACCATCGATACACGGACGGATCTTTGGAGCGTGGGAGTAGTGCTTTACGAGATGGTTGCGGGTTGCAGGCCGTTTTCTGGCGACACAACAATGGATGTCATGTCCGCGGTAATTGGGCAACAACCGCTGCCTGTCTCCGCCCATAATCCTCTGGTTCAGAAACCTATTGAACAGATCGTCGCCAAAGCACTGCACAAGGAAAAAGACCGCAGATATCAAACCGCCCTTGAGCTGCTGGCTGATCTGAGGTCAGCAAGACGAGAGGGTGACTCTCTCGATGAACGAGCGTCTTCGAACGCACAGCGGCATACTGCTAACACCCCACCGGGAGTGGCCCACAAGTCGGGCGCACCGAAGTTTGACCAACAGCCGACTAAGAACCTTGCGGGCACTTCAACAAACCCTTCGAGCGCAGAATACATTGTTAGCGGCATCCGGAAACACAAGTGGGCGACGCTCGTCCCGTTGGCTGTTCTCATCATCGCTGGCGGGTTGTTGTTTTACCGTTATGTGTTGTCGAGGAGCAGCCCCCAGATTGAATCCATTGCCGTCTTGCCGTTTGTAAACGAGGGCGGTAACAGCGAGGTCGAGTATTTGTCGGATGGAATGACGGATACACTCATAAATAGTCTCTCTCAGCTTCCGAACATGTCGGTTAAAGCACGGACCTCGGTCTTTCGCTACAAAGGCAAAGACGTGGATCCGCAGCGCATTGGTTCAGAGCTATCTGTGCAGGCGATTCTGAGCGGTAGAATTGTACAGCGGGACGACAACTTGACCTTGTACCTCGCATTGGTAGATGCGCGCGACGGCAATCAGCTTTGGGGAGAGCGCTACGATCGCAAGATGGCAGATCTGATTTCGTTACAGCGGGAGATCGCGCGCGACGTGTCTCAGAAGTTGCGAGCGCAGCTGTCGGGTGCCGAACAACAGAAGATAACGAAAGACTACACGGCAAATACGGAGGCGTATCAACTGTATCTTAAAGGGCGTCTCCATGTTTTTCGGCTGACACCACCAGAAATTCAGAAAGGCATTGCCTATTTCAATCAGGCGATTGAGATTGATCCGAATTATGCTCTCGCGTACACCGGACTTTCAGGTGCATATCGTTCGCTTGCGCTTAGCAGCGAGATGACCCCAAGGGAATTTCTTCCCCGGTCGATAGTTGCGGCGCAGAAGGCAATTAGCATTGACGACGGCCTTGCCGAATCTCATACCGCACTCGGAGCCAGCATGTTTTGGTACGAGTGGAATTGGAATGAAGCGGAAAATCAATTTAAGCGAGCCCTTGAACTCGATCCGAATAGCGCGGAGGGCCATCTTTTTTATGCTCACTTACTCTCAAACACCGGGCGTCATGCCGAAGCGCTGGCGGAAATAAAACGTGGTAGAGAACTCGACCCGTTTTCTCCGTTTCTCAACGCACTCGAAGGACAATTTCTGGTTCACGCAGGAAAACCCGATGAAGCGTTGACCAGATTACGCGAGACCTTTGATCTGGCTCCGGGTTTCTGGTTACCGCATGTGTTTGCCTGCAGCGCTTATACCGAAAAGGGAATGTTTGCTGAAGCGATCGCTGAAGCGCGTCGCGCGACCGAACTCTCTCCGGCGCAAACGGTGTCACTCGCCTTTGGAGGCTATGCCCTCGCGAAGTCAGGAAAACAAACTGAGGCGCGAGAGGTGCTCGATAAATTGCTAAAACTATCAACAGAGCGTTTTGTGCCCCCTCTTCACATAGCGTTGCTCTATAACGGACTTGGCGATCGGGACCAGGCTTTCCAGTGGTTGGAACGTGGATTTGAACAAAGGGATCCGAAGATGACGTTTCTCAAAGTCGATTCAAGATGGTATGGCTTCCGTGACGATCCGCGCTTTATGGATCTGATGCGCCGCGTTGGGTTTTCGCAATAGGCTAAGACGTGCGCGAATTCTCGAATGCCTCCCGCCAAAAGCCTCAAACTTATACCGTACATGCCCGATAACAGGTGTTCAGAGTTCAGCCTTCAGGCTGCGGCTGGGCAAGGAAGAACGCGAGAACGGACCCCAATCGAAAACCCGCACCCGCCGAAAGCTAGCTCCTTAAGGCCACAATTGACGACTATGCTACTCAGTAGTATAGTTTGAGAATGACTAGTGCGGATGATGCCGTTTGGTTCGAGTTCGTTGAATCGAAGGTCTTTTCCAAACAGGTCCGCGATCTCGGAGTCGAGGTTCTAGCGAGAATCCAATCCGACTTAGTTCAGAATCCAGAGCGCGGCGCGGTCGTTAAAGGGACGCACGGCGTTCGGAAGGCTCGGGTCGCTGATCCCACTTCGTCACGTGGAAAGAGCGGCAGTTATCGATATCTGTATCTCTATCTTGAACACGCCGGCAGAATTCACTTGCTCTACTTGTTCAGCAAGGGAGAGCAAGCGGACTTGTCGCCGCAGCAGAAGCAAATCATCGGAGCGCTAAGCCAGGAGATTAGGAAGGAAAGTTAATAGTCATGAAAGCAACAAGAAAT
>JBGTLE010000205.1:0-25068 GCA_041744295.1 Pyrinomonadaceae bacterium
TTCAATCAACGCAAACGCTTCCAACAATGGCTACACTCCAACGCGCATGGCTTTCACTACCGATTCCTACGTCGTCGAGCCGCTCTTCTTTCCGGGCGGCGACATCGGGAAGCTGGCCGTGCATGGAACTGTGAATGATCTAGCGATGAGTGGCGCCACGCCGCTCTATCTTTCAGCCGGCTTCATCCTGGAAGAGGGATTTTCCATCGCCGACCTGAGAAGAATTCTGGTTTCAATGCGAGCGGCGGCGGCTGAGGCCGGTGTGCAGATCGTAACCGGGGACACCAAGGTCGTGCAGAAGGGAAGCGCTGACAAGCTATTCATAAACACTTCAGGTATCGGCATGATCGAATCTGTCGTGCAGATATCCGCAGGGCGCGCCCAACCGGGTGACAAAGTAATTCTCAGCGGCACGATCGGAGATCACGGCACTACAATTCTCATCGCTCGTGGGGAACTTGAGCTTGAGACCGACATTGAAAGCGACAGCGCCCCGCTCAATTCGCTGGTTAAGGAGATGATTTCAGCGGCGACCAATCGCGGCTTGCTCGACGGCATTCATTCTCTGCGCGATCCAACGCGGGGAGGAGTGGCCACCACCTTGAACGAAATAGCGATGAGGTCAGAAATCTACATCGAGATCAGCGAAGGGGCGATACCCGTGCGTGAGGAGGTTAAGGGCGCCTGCGAGATCCTCGGTCTCGATCCGCTGTACGTTGCAAACGAAGGAAAGCTGGTGGCGATTGTTGCTCCGGAGCTTGCCGAGCCTTTGCTTGAGTGTATGCACAACCACGAGTACGGACGCGCTGCTTGCGTCATCGGAGAAGTGAAATCGTCGCCCGAGGGAATTGTAGCGATGGTTACCGGCTTTGGCGGAACACGAATTGTCGATATGCTGGCGGGCGAGCAACTGCCAAGAATCTGCTAACCAAGGTCTGATGGACTCAATAGGAACACTTGGAATTTTGGGGCTAGGTCTCGTGTTTGGCTTGAAGCACGCCACAGAACTGGACCACGTGGTGGCAGTGTCTTCGATTGTCAGTCAGCACCGCAGTGTTTTGCGTTCGGCGGTCGTGGGCGGCTTATGGGGCCTGGGACACACGGCCTCGCTCCTGATCGTCGGGGGTTTGGTGCTCGTGTTGAAAATTGCCATTCCCTTATCGCTCGCTAGTTGGCTGGAGTTTGGCGTTGCCTTGATGATCATCGCGCTGGGTGTGAGTGCGCTGCTGCGAATATTTCGTCGCCGGGCGGATATTCACGCTCATCAGCATTCTCACGATGGCCAGGCGCACGTTCACATTCACTTTCACGAGGCCCCAACCGAGCACAAAGAGAAGGTGCCGTCACATACGCATGCGATCACTCGCGTCGGCATCAAGCCCTTCCTGGTTGGCGCGGTTCACGGTCTCGCCGGTTCGGCCGCGATAACGATTCTGCTACTCACTCAAATCCCATCCGTTTTGTTGGGGCTGCTGTACCTCGGACTGTTTGGTTTGGGATCCATCGCAGGCATGCTCGTGATGTCGAGCCTGATTGGGTTGCCCTTCGTGTTGACCGGCAGAAGACTGAGCGGATTGAACTATGGATTGCAGGCGGTCGCCGGCTGTCTCAGCATCGCGTTTGGATGTTGGTACGCGTACCAAACAGGTGTGATGGATCAACTTTGGTAGATTGAGCAGGTTCTCAACGATTAGAACTGATCACAAGTTGGGGAAATTCGCAGGTTGGGAAGGTGGGTTTACCGCCGCTCAAGTGACACAAGAGTCTTTTCCGAAAAATACCAAAGCTGCGGGGGTAAACCCCCCTTCCCAACCTGCAAATTTCTCAACCTTGAATCTCTGCTGGCAGAGCTGGCAGGTTCTGAATCGGCGGCGGCGGAGGTTTTAGCGTATTGGTTAGTTCGCCAAGCAAGTCTTTTCTTTCCCATTCATGCCACCGCTCCAGCGCATCACGATAGTGCTTTGCACGTACGCGCGCGAAGTGGCCCAGCAACCAGGTGACCGCGTTCTCGTCATGCGGTTTTCCTTCGGGGGCTTTCTTCCTGCTGAGCTTGCTCAAGCGATCGCCGCAGTACTCAATCCAAAGATCGCAGTCGTGCAATTCACCCAGTGAAGATTGTAGTTTCGCGAGCTGTTGCGCGTAGGTGTTCAGCGAGTCACCCCAACACGGGGCGAACAATTCCACTGCGTAACGCAGCCGCTTCGCCGCAATCCGCATGTTGTGCAGTGGCTTAACCTTGTGTGGGCGGTGCAGACTCGTACTGAGTTTCTGCAGCTCGCGAATGCGCCCACGAATCGTTTGCCCCGCAAACCTCTTATAGATCATTGCGGGCTTTCCTTTGGCGGCCGCGGCAGCGGGAAGAGCCGTCAAGCTTCCAATAAACTCCGTTTGGAGTTCGACCAGGTTGCGATGATTCAGGCAGGAGACGAGGTCTTTCTGCGCCTCTTTTCTCCAGCCCTTCTTGTCGGCGATCAGTTGGTGCAGACCTTCTGAAAGTTCTGGCGGGGCCTTGGCCACTAATTTCTCGAGGGCAATGATCGCCACGTCGTCATCGCGAACTTTCCCCAGACAATCGGCGAGTGCTTTGATTTGCTTGAGCTGCCGCGAGATCTTCGCGCGCCGCAGATGAGGCGTAAAGTCCCGCAAAGCACTACGCAGTCGCCGCGACGATACGCGCATGTCATGGACGCCCTCGGGATCATTGAAGTTCAAAGCTTGCTTCCGCATTGAGATCATCTCGGAAAGCCGGCGTCCCAGCACTTTCGGAAGTACTTCACCCACGGAGGCGTTGCAATCGAGACCCTCTATCGGTTCTGCTTTAGCCATAGTTATGCTCGTTTAGCTCTCGCGCGTTGCGCGGTCAGATTAAGGTTGCAATTGAAGGCCTGCTCAAAAAAGCCACGCTTTCGATCCGCCTCTGAGATTTCTTTTTCGCAGTTGGTTGTTGTTCGAAGATTGATAGTAACGACACCTTCCAGCAAGTCGCAGTCGAGATCGTGAACCCGGGCCTCGTGGCTGCGGTCCAGCGAGTCAGCCAGGCGCAGGATGGCGCCCAACTTGAGAACAGATTCTTGATCAGCTTTGTTTAGAGCTGCAAAGTCGAAATGCCGTGCTCGCGGGGAAGAGCCGCGGTGATAGCGCGCGATGTTTGCAATCACGGCTCGCTCACCTTCTGAAAAACCCGTTAACTCGGAATTCTTTATCAGATAGAGCGCATGTTTGTGGTGTGCCTCGTGGGCTATGTGATAACCGATATCATGAAGCAACGCCGCAGCTGACAACAAGGTGCGTTGGTGACGAGTAAGGTTTTCGGTCGGTGCGAGACTGTCAAATATCTTCTCAGCTAATCTCGCGACCTGCAGCGAATGTGCCTCTTCGTAACCAAAACGACGGCCTACGGCATAAACTCCACGGAGGTTTGGATCGGCGAAATCCGAGACCGGAGGTCGCGATTCGGCCTCGAGTTCTCTCAGGCGATCAATGATAACGCCTTCTCTCAGGGCCCAGTCACAGGTCACCAGCGCGTTTATTCCCAGTGCCCGCATCGCGCCCTCGAGTATCTGTCCACCCGCGACGATTATCTCGCTGCGCTGCGCGCTTATTCCCGCCAAACGTTTACGTTCCGCAATGCTCAGCGACGCAAGATTAACGTTCAACCGAATCAGCGGACCCATAGGAATGTCGACGGAAGAGGGCTGCGCAGGTTGGGTTTTCCGTTGCAAGTCGCTCTCCATTCGCGCCCGCAACGCAGCACCGATTGCCAGAATAGTGCCGGACGTTCCACTTGCGTGTTGCCAGGGGGTGTGGCGCAATTCACGTGCTGGTCTTTCAAACGCGGCGCCTACTACATGACGCAATTCGCCCAACTCCCGGGCCTTGGGCGGATCGCTTTTGAGGAACCAATCTGACAATCCGACAGCTCCGAGATCTACTGAGAAAAGAGCTAACGGCAGACCCTTACGAAAGACCGAGATCTCGGTTGAGCCGCCGCCAATGTCTATATTCAGATTGGTCTCGTCGTTATTTGAACGGCTTTGGCTGGCCGCAAGGCCGATCAGACGGGCCTCTTCGATCCCGGAAAGCACATCGACTTTGAGGCCCGCTTTCTCTTCAACCTCGCGTACAAACTGTGCAGCATTGTTAGCCTCACGCACCGAAGCGGTAGCGATAGCGACGATACTCTCGGCCCCGCGGGTTTCAGCAATAGAGCGAAACCGCTTCAGGCATTCCACCGAGCGATCAAGCGCCGCGCGACTGATATGACCCTTTCGCAGCGTTTGATGGCCCAGTCGCACGAACTCTTTTTCGCGGGCCAGCACGGCGAACGAATCGCTGGCTGCGGCATCGACTACCACCAGCTTGATTGAGTTAGAGCCGATGTCTATGGCGGCAAGCTTCAAGATGTGAACCTAACTGGTCTTAGTTATGCTTTGGATTGTTTCGGTGGCACTGGCGGCCTTTACGGCGCGAGGCGCTTTGGCAATAGGCGATTTTACGCGACTGTCGCCTTCGATGACTCGCGCGACGACGCGTCGCAGGGTAGCGGCTAAACGGCGAACAGAAGTTGATGCGTCGAGGACGTGGAAGCCATACTCCTCAGTCATGTCATCAAAAACAGCCAACATCCGGCTCTGATACTTGATGAAGCTGTCGTAGAAGTCGTGTCCGGGATAGACGTCCATCCCCGACTCCCAATAGTCGAAGCCCCGACCTGACGCCAGCACTCGACCCACCAGTTCCTCGGCGGTGTTAATCCTTAAATAGAAAACTGCGTCAGGAATTACCGCAATCTCATAGAGCGAGCGAATCCAGGCGGGTTCTAAGCCTCGGACTTCTGCCCGCGCTATCGCCGAGTAAATGTAGCGGTCGGTCAGGACAATGAAACCGGATCTCAATGCCGGCAGAATCTCATTTTCGAGTCGGTCGACGAAATCGGTGGCATAGAACAGTTGCATCGTGAGCCGCCCGAGAGTGTGACCCGTCTTAGCCTCTTTGATGCCGCGACTCGCGAGCACAGAACGAGTCATCCCTGTATCGAGCACGGCATGGCCACGGGCTTCGAGCCAGGTACGCAGCAAAGCGATATGGGTCGAGCGTCCGACGCCATCGGTTCCTTCGATCACGATCAGTTTGCCGCCGTATGCTTCATCCTCTATTCCCGGAAGTGGCGTTCCGTAGAATAGCCTCGGCTTAGTTGTGTTTGAACCTGTTTCCAAGATGACTCATCACCAGCTTTCGCATCTCTTTCTGCTGCGCTTCGATTGAACGAGTCGCATCGATCTGGGTGAGACCAAACTCACCCACCATGCTGTCGTACTCGGTCAAAATCTTACCCTGAAACATTCTGAAGCTCTCTTCCGGATCGTCGGCCCACATCATGTCCATTCCTGCTTCATAGTATTTGAGGTTTGGTCTGCTCGAGATGATGCGATCGATTGCCACTTCAAGCGGCGCTCTGAAGAAGAAAGCTATTGTAGGCTTAACAGCAAACTTGTACATCTCGCGCACCCAACGGCGTTCGCATCCACGGGCGACGTCTCTGGCAAAAGCTGTGTAGATGTAGCGGTCCGCGAGCACGATCGCTCCGGCCTTTAAAGGCGGTATGATGTCGCGCTCCGTGCGATCGGCGAAATCCGTAGCGTGCAGCAATGAGAAGGTGGCGGGGGTGAAAAGGCGTCGTTTCTTGGCGCGTCTGGTCGTATCCTTGACGAGCGGCGACGAGTTCCATTCAGAGAAGAAAACCGGGTACCCGGCGGCCTTCAACCACTGGTAGAGCAAAGATAGTTGCGTCGATTTGCCGCTGCCGTCGGTGCCTTCAACCACAAAAAGCTTGCCCGGGAAGCGATGCCTTCCGTAGTTAATCATAGGTTGCCATTCTGGGACTCTGATGTTACACGAATATGAATAAACCGTCGTCGGTCCTGTCGCTCATGAAAACTCTTCTTCTACTGAGACACGCAAAGTCGAGCTGGAACGACGCAAGTCTCGATGATTTCGACCGTCCCTTGAACGAACGCGGACGCAAAGCTGCTGGCAAGGTGGGAAAGTTTCTGGCGAAACAGAACTTAGTCCTTGATCTGGTGCTAAGCTCCCCCGCCGTGCGTGCCCGTCAAACTATAGACCTGATTCTGAACGCCAGCGCCATGTTACCTGAAATGCGATTTGACCAGCGAATTTATGAAGCCAGCTCGGCACGGCTGATGGAAGTTGTATCGCAGATTGACGATGACCGGAAGACCGTCATGCTCGTTGGTCACAATCCTGGAATGGAAGAATTGCTTTCATTGCTGATTGGAAGAGACGAACGCATGCAGACCGCGGCTTTGGCAACAGTCTCACTTGGCGTAAAGCGTTGGGATCGAGTAATTGCGGGCAAGGGAGTGCTCGACTCGCTGATTCGTGTCAGGGAACTAAAGGCGACAAAATAAAGATCTACGCGTAATGTTACGCACGAGGATCTTCAAGCTTGGACCACGCAGGTCAACGTTCGGGCCAGCGTTCAATGACGAGCCGCCGTCCGAAAGTAATGGGGTTTTGAGTCATTAGTTTAGATTTGATAGCATCACGGAACGACAGGAGACTAAGAAGGAGCCGGGGGCAGCGCGGCAGCTGGATTCCTGAGCGGGGGGTTAGATGGCATCTCGTACAATTGTGGTAGGCGATATTCATGGCTGCTATGACGAACTTATGGATTTGCTGGACAAGGTGGGCTTTGAGACAACTGACCGGCTAGTCTCTGTTGGTGATCTTATCTCAAAGGGTCCCAAGAGTCGCGAAGTGCTTGAATTGTTCATGAGCGACGCTCGCCTCAGCACCGTATTAGGTAATCACGATCTCGCGTTACGCCGGCGCTGGCATGGCGAAGATATCGAGTTGAAGGCGGCACAGAAGGAAACTCATAAGGAGTTGAAAGAGAATAAAGATATTTTCCTGGCCTTTTTGAATTCGCTTCCTTTTGTCATTGATCTTGAGACGCACTTAGTCGTTCATGCAGGCCTTAGGCCAAACGTCGCACTTCACTCCCAGACAACTGGCGATTTGACGCGCCTCCGAACCCTGGGTCCCGACCGCGAAAGCGTCGAGGGAACCCCCTGGTATCACGCATATTATGGTGAAAAGACGGTGTTGTTCGGACATTGGCCTACAGCAGAGCCGCGTCGCGCACAAAGGGCCATCGGCTTGGATACCGGTTGTGTCTATGGTTACAGTCTGACCGCCTACATCATCGAAACCGACGAGTTTGTAAACGTTCCGGCTCGGAAAGCGTACGACGAAAACTAGGACCTTACCCGTTACAATCTCCCGCGACGAAAATCGTGCCCGTGTAAAACATCGCGCTGAATCTCGCGTTAACACTCGGATGGTGAAGGCGCAGAGTTCAACGACTCGGCGGCCAGGAACACAAGCTTAGAAAACTCATGACCATGTTCGCTAACAAGCCAGGACAAAATCAGGAGGCTGCAGATTCTCAGGACCGCCATTTTCTAGCGTGGTCTGTTTTCAACCGGGACCTGATGCAACTCGAGTTCTTCCGCAGGGTTCTCGAGGAAGCCACTGACGAGTCGGAGCCGATACTCGAACGCTTAAAATTTCTCGCAGTCTTCGCCAGCAACCTGGACGAGTTTTTTATGGTTCGCGTTTCCGGTTTGAAGGAGATGTTGGAGATTGAGGACATTGAGCCAGAGCCGGGTGAGTTGCTGCCCGGCGAGCAGTTGAAAGTTATTCGCGACCGTGTTCTGCCGCTGGTGAAAACGCAGATGGACTGCTTGCGCGAAAGTGTCATTCCCGAACTTGAAAAGCAAGGAATCGTAATCGCGCCGTATGAATCGCTTTCCAAGAAGGAACAGCAACGCCTCAGCGACTACTTCATGAAATGCGTTTTCCCGGTGTTGACGCCGCTGGCGGTTGATCCGGCCCACCCGTTTCCACACATAACGAATTTGAGTCTCAGCATCGGGCTGACAGTCGGCCCCCAACACGGGCTGATTGAGGAAACCACCGGTGAGATGCCACGCTTCGTGCGGATAAAAGTTCCGCCCATTGTGCCGCGCCTGGTTAAGGTGGGTGACAAGGGCGAGCGGTTTGTTCTGCTCGAAGAGTTGATCGAAGCCAATCTGCACAATCTGTTTCCGCGTATGCACTTGAGCAAGGCCCACTTGTTCCGCGTGACGCGTGATGCAGATGTGGAGATACGCGACGATAAGGCTGCTGATCTGTTGGTTCGCATCAAGGAGTCACTTCGCGAACGGCGGTTTGGGCAACCGGTGCGGTTGGAAGTCTCAGCCACAATGCCGCCTGACATGATCCGGTATCTGACGGCCTCGCTGCGAATTGAAGCCGACGATGTTTACATTCTCGATGGAATCCTCGGCGTGGGCGATCTGATGCAGCTTTACGGTCTCGATCGACCCGAACTGCGAGACCAGCCGATTACCATGACCGTGCCGGCGCCCTTGAACAAAAAGAAGAAGATCTTTGCGGCGATAAAGAAGCAGGACATTCTGCTGCATCATCCGTACACGGCGTACACCACCGTCACAGACTTCATTGAAACTGCTGCGAAGGACCCGCAAGTACTTGCCATTAAGATCTGCTTGTATCGCACCGGAAAGCATTCACCGATTCCGAAAGCGCTGATTGAAGCGAGCGAACATGGTAAACAGGTTACTGCCGTGGTCGAGATCAAAGCGCGTTTTGATGAAGAGAACAACATCGGGTGGGCCGGGAGGCTGGCGGAGTCGGGCGTTCACGTGGTCTATGGGCATGTGGATTTGAAGACTCACAGCAAAGTGGCGCTGGTGGTTCGCTCCGAAGAGCAAGGCCTGCAGACATACGTGCACGTATCAACGGGAAACTACAATCCCACCACTTCCCGAATCTATACCGACCTCGGTCTGTTAACCTCGGATCCTGAGATCGGCAACGACGCCACCGACCTTTTCAACTTCATGACCGGTTTTTCCCGGCAGCGAGAGTATTCTCGCTTACTGGTAGCGCCGGTAAATTTGCGTTCGCGCATGTTGGCGTTGATTGAGCGTGAAATCGATCACGCTCGAGCTGGTCGAGAGGCGCGCATAATCGCCAAGATCAATAGGTTGACTGATCTCGAAGTCATCGAGGCACTCTATCGTGCATCTCAGGCGGGAGTGGAGATCGATTTGATCGTTCGTGGCTCCTGCATGCTGCGTCCCGGCGTCAGCGGGCTTTCGGAAACAGTTCGGGTGAGAAGCATTGTCGGACGGTTTCTGGAGCACAGCCGGATCTTCTATTTTGCCAATGGTGGCGAGGATGACGTGTACATCGGTTCAGCGGATTGGATGACGAGAAATCTGGATCGGCGCGTCGAAGTGGTTACACCACTGCTCGATAAGAATCTAAGTCGCTATATGAAAGATGTAGTGTTGGCAGCGTATCTCAAAGACAACGTCAAGGCGCGCAATCTGAACTCCGATGGAATTTACGAACGGGTTCCCATGGCTGAAGGTGAGGCTCCCTTTAACAGTCAATTGCATTTCGAAGGCAGCATCAGTCTGACTTCTTAACTCCACACCACCATAACGGTGGTTGTCTCAATCAAGGAGAGATCATGTACCAGAAGATGACTTTGGCACTCATGCTCCTGCTCTGCATTTCTGCCGGAGCCGTTGCGCAAAAGAACGACAAGAACGACAAGGACAAGGTACAACCAACCGGTACGCCGGTGCTTTGGCGACAGCCGACGAACATAGCAGCGCGCGATCTGTTTCGCGGTCCGGGCGGTGATCAAATGAGGCCCGACCTCTCGAGCGTTACATTTATTGAAGACCAGAGCCATGGTTATTCGATCAACTATCGCGTTCGGGATGGGAAGGGAAAGATTTGGCATGCAAAGCTGGGCAAGGAAGCGCAACCCGAAACCGCTTCGGTACGTTTGGTTTGGGCCGTGGGTTATATGACGGAGATCAACTATCTGGTTCCATGTCTGAAGATTCAGGGTGCGCCAAATCCCAGTCGTAAGCTTGACCGATGCGAAGGCAACGGATTTGGGAATGTTAAGCTCGAAGCTCGCCCGGAGAACATCAAGAGATTGGATTCGTGGAGTTGGAATCAAAACCAGTTCTCCGGAACGAAAGAGTTTCAGGGCATGGTGGTGTTGATGTCGTTACTCAACAATTGGGATCTGAAAGACGACAACAATAAGGTCCTTTACGTGAAGAACGGACAGGGCGGCCAACCGGAACTGCAATACATCATCAGCGACCTGGGCACTACGTTTGGAAAGACGGGAGGCGTGTTTTCACGCAATCGCAATGAGCCTGAGAGCTTTGCGAAAACAAAGTTCGTGGAGAAGGTCGAGAACGGCAAGGTCCGCTTTGCTTATGGTGGTAAGAACACCGGACTCTTCGACAACATAACAGTGGCGGAATCAAAGTGGATCGGGAGCCTGCTGCGGCAACTTACCGACAAGCAACTTAATGATGCCTTTCGTGCCGCGAACTACAGCCCGGAGGAGGCCAGTCTGCTCACACGGGCCACGCGCGAGCGGATTAATCAGTTGGTGAATTTGCAGGGGTGAGGCGAGACCGAAGGTCCAGGTCTCAAGTCTCAGGTCTCAGACTCGAGGCTTTTGAGATCTCAAATTTCATATCTGAGATTTCAGAAGTTCGAGGGCCGAAACCCAAATCCGAGACCGAATCCTTTAAACGTGAGACCCTGAGACTTGAGAACCTGAGACCCAGAGTCCTACGAAATGACCTTTCTTGATAAGGAGTCGTAACAGATGAACAGACCGGCCGTTAGGCTTTTGGTCGTTTTCATTGCTGTTTTGCTTGGTAGCGGTTTAGTTGTCTACCTGGTTCTTGATCGCACGTCAGGGCGGCGAGCAGCGGAGGCCCCTGCTGTGCCTGCGAGCAGCCCTGCAACCACCCCAGCTACGTCGACCACCGACAGTAACCGTGATTTCTTTTCGGAACTCTTCGGTGAAGACTCACCTGCTGCTACCGCGCCTGAGGGAGCCACCACAAAGGTAGCCGCACTGCGCATTCTCGTGAGGTTCCTCGTCGCTGCCCTGCTCGCAGCGTTACTCGCTTTTGGCCGGCGTCGCATTAATCTGCAGAAACGAAATCCCTACGTTGCACAGACCCAGATTCTCCTGGCGGTGGTAGCCGCGGCCATGATGATGATTGTCGGAGACAGTGCGGCGCGGGCATTCGGTATTTTTGCTGCGGCTTCGCTCGTCCGTTTCCGAACCAACATTCGTGATCCAAAAGAAACCACGGTCCTGCTTATCTGTTTGGGGGTTGGTCTGGCGGCAGGTGTTGGCAGAATCGAAATGGCCGTAATTCTGACTCTGTTTGTTCTGGCTGTGCTCGCAATTTTGGAGTACTTCGAAGAGGCGCAGGTGTTTCGGGCGATGGAGGTCACCGTTGCCACTCGCAACGTAGATATCACCAACGAAGCGGTGAAACAGGTCTTTGCTGACCATGACTATGAAATCGAACTGCGTGAGTTGGACCGCGAGGACGCGGACAAGCCGCTTGGGAAGGTGGTTTACCTGGTAAATCTCGATTCGACCAGCAGCACAAACGATCTCAGTGAAGAGCTTTTCTCCGCCGATCGAGAGAACATCGATAAAGTGGAATGGGACCAGAAGAAGAGCACGACGTATATCTATCGGTAAGGGGAGGGGAGTCTCGAGGCTCAAGGTTAGGTCTCAAGTCTCAGGTCTCAAGTCTCAGGTCTCAGTCTCAGGTCGCGGTCTCATGGATTTCGGTCTCGGACTGGGGTTTCGGCCTCGTAGCTTCTGAAATCTCAGATCTCAAATTTGAGATCTCAAAAACTTGAGACCTGAGACCTGAGACCTGAGACCTGAGACCTGAAACTTGAGACCTGAAATCTTGCTCAGTGCAACGAAAAAGGCCACCCAAAATTGGGCGGCCTTTTTTGCCTACTTACTAAGATATTCTGCTTTAGTTCTTTCCGGTCGGTGTAGCCTCCGCCGCTGCAGGAGCCTGAGCCGCTGCTTTCGCCGCGAGCTTCTGGTTGTAGTAGTCCCTTACAAAATCCTTAAACGAGCCATGGCCCCAGGCAGTGTAAAAGTCGAACTGCTTCATCTCTTTGTAAACCTGATCATAGTTCCAGTCATAAAACTCATAACGGTAAACAGCGCCCATTGCTCCCGTGCGATGACGACCGCCGGCACAGTGGACGTAGAACTTACCTGTTTGAGGATTACTGGTGAGCTTCAAAAAAGCCTTCGTCGCCTCTTCGGTGGGATACTTTTTACCAACCATGGGGATGTTGACGTAGGTCATACCCGCAGCCTCGGCAGCGGTTCGCTCGTAAGCCAAAGGGTCGGCGCGGAGATCGATGATCGTCTTAATGCCGATCGCGGCCAGGTCCTTGAAATCATCCTCCTTCGGTTGCGCACCACGATAAAAGCGCTCGTCCATGCGTCCGAAGTTCCTAATCTTGATCTCAACATTTACGCTGGGCGCTTCCGAGGCGGTGGTTTCCTGGGCCTGACCAACCATTGCCAGAGCCAGGACTGCCAGCAGAGAGCCAGTGACGTTTCGCAAGAGTTTCCGATTCAACTGCAAATGCATCGCAAGAATTCTCCTGATTAGTGTTGCAGCCACCGCGCCCTGAAAAGCAACAGAAGGGTCGTTGACTGGTGTGAAGGGTAACACCGCCGGCTCGCGGTCTCAACCTTTTCCTGAAGCCCCTGAAGACCTGCCTTACCGGATCTTCAGAATCCGCTGCCCCGCTCAATTGTCATCGGGGCAGTCACTGACAGTTGCGGAGACCAAAATCCACCGTTCATCTGGATGCTTGAAAACTTGAATTCGCTGTCCTTGGAAACTAAGAAGGGATGATATTATCCCCATCCGCTTTTCGCGTTACGAGTTGAAGCCGGACATGGCTGGAAACTGATCCGTGCCACGCTGCACCTACCCTTGAGGAGGAACTTTTAGAATCATGTTAGGAACCACTGCACAAAAAACACTCGCCCTCTCTCTTGTTCTTGGCCTGATTGCCTCGGCCACAGCTATGGCTCAGACGAAGAACGCTAAAACCACTCCCGGGGTTCCGGTTATGTGGCAGGATCCTGGCAGAATTGAATCGCGAAATCTGACTAATGGCCCTGGCTCGCCCGCTATGGCTCCCCAGCCGCCATTTACTTATGTGGCTGAGGAGAAGACCGGCGAATCGCCAAAGTTCCGCGTGCTCGATGCCCGTGGCATCACTTGGGTCGTTAAGCTTGGTGTTGAAGCCCAGGCTGAAACTGTCGCCAGCAGGATCGTCTGGGCAGTAGGTTATTTCGCGGACGAGGCTTACTACTTTGAACGCGCTGAGATTAAGAACCTGCCCCGCCTAACGCGCGGCCAGAATTTTGTTGAGAACAAGACGACGGTTGTGGGGGTTCGCTTCGAACCTAAACGCAAAGAGATTGTCCGCGGCGACGTTTGGGATTGGGAAGCTAACCCGTTTCTCGGAACTCGTGAACTGGATGGTTTGAAGGTGTTGATGGTGTTGCTCGGAAACTACGACACGAGCATTCGCAACAATCGGATCCTCGGCGTTAAGAACGCGCAGACCGGTAAGCTTGAGGCCCGCTACGTCGCGACTGACGTTGGCGCCACGCTTGGCAAAGTCGGCGGGCTCGGCGGCAAGCGCTCGAAGAATAACCTGGAAGACTTTCGCACGAGTAAATTCATCACCGGCGTCGAGAACGGCATGGTGCAGTTTGACTACGATACGACACCCAAAAAGATGGGTGCGTTCGCGTCGGTCTTCAAACCAAGCTACCGCAGCAGCCAGGCAAAGAAAGAACGCGCGATGCGCACCATCACGGTTGAAAATGCACGCTGGATTGGGTCGCTGCTCGCCCGGTTGAGTGATGAGCAACTTCGCGACGCCTTTCGCGCTGCTCGTTATGACGACGCAACGATGGAGGGGTTCATCAAAGCCCTGCGCGGTCGCATTAACGAACTCAATCAATTGAGACGCGGGACCGTGACGGCGTCAAGCACGAAGTAATAGAGGCAAGATAGGGTCAGCTAATGATTCGCATAACACCTCAGAAGTTCCGCTACCTGGGGCTGATGGCAATGCTGCTGGTTATTGGCTTATCGGCGGCTTACGCGCCGGCCCCCTTCTTGCGGGCAGTGCAGGTCGCTGAAACTTCAGCGACCAGTATTAAGAACTTTGGCAAGGTGAATGAGAATTACTACCGCGGTTCGCAGCCTACCGAGATCGAGTTTGCGCAGTTAAGGAAACTCGGGATCAAGACCGTCATCGACTTGCGGAAAGATAACAGGGTCGAGGAAGCCGCCTGGGTCGCTAAAACCGGAATGCAGTATTTCAACATTCCGCTGAAAGCGAGTAGAGCGGCCACCGAGGTCGAGACGGATTACTTCCTGAAACTTGTTAACGATCAGGCCAACTGGCCAGTCTATGTTCACTGCAAGGGCGGGCGGCATCGGACCGGGGCGCTGACTGCAGCCTATCGGATCACGCATGATGGTTGGACTGCGGATCGCGCCTTCACGGAGATGCGAGAATACGATTTTGATCATGGGTTCTTTGGGGGGCCTGCTGCGCAAAAGAAGTTTGTGTTCTCGTTCTATGAGAAGCATCGCGCCGCAACCGGTCAGAAGTAACGGCGGTCCTTATTGCGAATCGGGGGGCAGGGCCTCTGTTGCGAAAGCGACAGAGGCCTTTAGTTTTTAAGTCCTGAGAAGACGCAGATTTGTTAATTAAACAGGTCAGGGTTCTTTATTTGGTAGTTAGGCCACTAATGGAATCTGTGAAACAGTAGCCTGCGATCTTGTTCTTGCAGCAAGAAGTTGTTGGGTGAAATGAGGTCAGTACCGAAACCCAGTAGCGTCGGGTCAGCGATTCGTCACCCTCATCATTGTCTGTCACCCGTGGATCCGACGCTACCGCGTTTCGGTACTGACCTCATTTCACCCGAACACTTGTTTGGTTGGGTAATCTGCGTAATCTGTGGCTGAACTTCCGGAAAGTTGTTTATACTTGCGGCGCTCAAACCCTGAGGGGGACTGGCCTTGCCGTTGAACGAATCCGGAACGGGAAACATCACCAACCTTTTACTCGATCTTACTAACGGTAATCGCGAAGTCGTTGATGACTTGCTGCCGTTGATTTACGGCGAATTGCGCCGTCTGGCGGCCAACTACCTGCGCCGAGAGCGCTCCGATCACACCCTGCAGCCTACTGCTCTGGTACTCGAAGCCTATCTAAGACTGGTCGACCAGACCCAGGTCAAATGGCAAAACCGCGCGCATTTCTTCGGCATGGCCGCCCAGATGATGCGCCGAATTCTTGTCGATCACGCACGCGCGTATAAGGCCGAGAAGCGTGGTAGCGAATATCAGAAGCTTTCGCTGGACGAGAACAACGACAGGGCAGTCGAGCGCAGTTCAGAGTTAATTGCGCTCGACGATGCATTGAATGAGTTGAGCGCCGTTGATGAAATGAAAAGTCGCATTATCGAGTTGCGCTACTTCGGTGGTCTGACGGTAGAAGAGACGGCAGAGGTGCTGGGAGTGACGCCGGTTACAATCAACCGCCACTGGCGCATGGCGAAGGCCTGGCTTTTTGGAAAGATGAAAAAGAGTGAATGAGGAGAGTTTCGGGGCTTCTTATCGACACCGAAATTCAGGCAGCTCATCACCCAGCGCCTGGGTTCGGGTGACGGCCCGGTCGCTGCCGCTCACGTTCTGATCATCCCACCCGCCACTTCATCCAAAAATTCTTTGGAAGCTACAGTTTTTGTGGTAGAAACTTTGCTGTACTCAAAGCCGGACAACTTACAGTGGGTGATCGTCGACCCGATTCCAACTTCGGTAGACGACCTCGTTCGAGGAATATCCCAGATTAGTCAGATCCTTATCTGACTCTTTCTCCCGTTTACTCTCTTATTTAGGATGAGTTGCTGCTGGAGAGTCCCGGTGTCCTATCCCCAAGGAGGCTCAAAATGAGAAGGATCACCTGTGGCTTCGCGGTTCTCGCGATAGTCTTTCTTAACGTTCAACCGCAAACGATCGCAAAAGACGTCTCTGCTCAGGCCCTTAAACAGCAGGAACGGAATAACGTTTCTCTCGCGCTTGAGTTCCGAAAGAAGAATCCGAACGGATTTGAGCGCGTAATGGATTTTCTTAACCAACAAGGGCCGAATGGCTTTGCCAGCGGCTTTATGGTTGGCGAGGGATTGGTAATGACCGCGTATCACGTAGTATCGGGCGACCTTGGGGATTCCAAGAAGAAAGTTCTTGGTTTCAGTCCGCACGAGCAACTCGACGTGAGAATTTTTGTGAATGGTTGCAGAGCGAGGGTAATCAGAGTCGACAAAGAGGCGGACTTGGCGCTGCTCGAAGTTTGCGACTCGTCCAAACGCTATCTGACTCCTGCGTTTCAAACCAGTCTAATCAAGGACGAACGAATAGTTTTGATTGCGAGTCCACATGGCGCGCGCATTATCACCAAAGGTGTTTTTCACGGTCCCTACTCGCTGCGCGGTTTGAATTATCTCTCGGCGAAGTTGGAAGCACGCGATGGATACTCAGGCAGTCCAGTTTACAATCAGAAGGCAGAGGTGGTCGGAGTGTTCAGTGGCTACGATTGGTCAAAGAAGGTCGCACTCATCACGCCCGGTGAAAGGGCAGAGAAGCTGCTAGCCGAGTACATCGCAGAGCCAAAGACGAAATAGGCCGACAACTCGAAAACACGAACAGACGCGAAAGCACACGAGACAAGGGTTAGTGTTCTTTCGCGTTTGTTCGTCGGTACTCAAATCTCAAATCACAGATCTAAGGCAGCAGACCTGAGACTTGAACACTTGAGACCTAAAACATCTGAGACTTGAGACCCTGAGATCTCTCCGTTATGTCTGCTTCTCCCAAAGGAAGAATCGGCAATCTGCTTTCCCAGGTTCGTAGCTTTCTTACAGAAGAGGTTTACCCGCTCGAAAGTGATTTTCTGCGACAGCCTTTCCGTGATTTGGTGCCGGAGCTCAATCGAAAGCGACAAAGGGTCAAAGACCTGGGTCTTTGGGCGCCGCACCTTCCGAGTGGGTGCGGCGGGCTTGGTCTCAAGCTTTCGGAATTTGCACACCTAAGTGAGGAACTCGGACGCACGCCAATCGGACACTACCTTTTCAACTGCCAGGCCCCCGACATCGGAAACATGGAAGTCTTGCTGGCCCATGCCACGCCGGAACAGAAGGCCACATATCTGGTTCCACTCACGACCGGGGAAATTCGAAGTTGCTTCTCAATGACTGAGCCCGAACACGCCGGCTCGAATCCTGCCTGGATGAGCACCAGCGCCGTTAAAGTCGGAAGCGATTATGTGATTAACGGGCACAAGTGGTTCACGTCGTCGGCTGAGGGCGCGACCTTTGCGATTGTTATGGCAGTGACCAACCCGGACGCGGAGAGCCGTTACAAGCGCGCCAGCCAGATCATCGTTCCACTCACGACGCCAGGTTTTAACCTCGTCCGCAATATCAACGTGATGGGTGATGAAGGTAGCGACTATGCGAGTCACGCCGAAGTACGTTATGAAAACTGCCGGGTACCGCAAACGAATCTGCTGGGACGCGAGGGAGAAGGTTTCGCGATCGCGCAGGAGCGATTAGGTCCCGGTCGTATCCATCACTGCATGCGTTGGGTGGGCATATGCGAGCGCGCATTTGAACTGATGTGTGATTACGCTGCGCATCGCGAGCTGTCGCCGGGCGTGCTGTTAGGAAGCCGGCAGACCGTCCAGGAATGGATTGCTGAGAGTCGGGCCGAAATCAACGCGGCCAGACTGTTGGTACTGCAAGTCGCGGAACAGATAGACGAGCAAGGCGCTGCAGCTATGCGTGAAGATATTTCGCTGATCAAATTTTTCGTTGCGGGCATTTTGCAGAAAGTGCTCGACCGGGCGATTCAGGTTCATGGCGCTCGCGGCCTGACTGATGCGACTCTGCTGTCGTACTGGTATCGGCACGAACGCGGAGCGCGGATTTATGACGGGCCAGACGAAGTTCACAAAACGGTGGTCGCTCGCAGTGAACTCAGAAAATACGGCGTCAAAGTTTGAGCAGGCGAAGACTTGAAAAGCCAATGGTCCAGCTCTATATCCGAGCACAATTCAATCTCTGAATCAGCTAGTTTGTTCTCAATATTGAGTAGAAATAAACAGTGCAGGAAGCTTTCATCGACAAATCGCAGAAAATTAGAGAGGGTGAAGAACTCGACCCGGACCGCTTGCTGGCTTATCTGCAGAAGCATCTCCCCGAAATCAAACCACCGCTGACCATCGAGCAGTTTCCCGCCGGGTTTTCCAATCTCACTTACTTACTGCGACTAGCGGACAGGGAACTCGTTCTCCGGCGGCCGCCCGTGGGCGTGAAGATCAAAACGGCGCACGACATGGGCCGTGAGTTCAAGATCCTGTCGCACCTGTTTCCGATCTATCGAAAAGTTCCGCTTCCATTGCTCTACTGCGACGACGAGACGGTCCTGGGAGTTCCGTTTTACGTGATGGAACGCGTGAAAGGGATCATCCTGCGGTCCAGACCGCCAGCCGGTATGGATCTCTCGCCGGCGATCATACGAGGACTTTCCAAAGCATTCATCCAAAATCTGGTCGAGATTCATCAAGTGGACTATCACGCCGCCGGGTTGGCGGAACTCGGCAAGCCCGAAGGCTACGTGCGCCGGCAGGTGGAAGGCTGGACCAAAAGGTATTTCAACGCTCGTACCGACGATTTCCCTGCGGTGGAGCGGCTCACGGTCTGGCTGCACGAAAACCAACCGGTCGATTCGTCTCGCGGCGCGCTGATTCACAACGACTATAAATATGACAATGTCGTGTTTGCTCAAGACGACCTGACGCGCGTGGTCGCGATTCTGGATTGGGAGATGGCAACGATTGGCGATCCGTTGATGGACTTTGGAACCACACTTGGTTACTGGGTGGATGCGGAGGATCCGGAAGAGTGGCAACGGCACGGTTTTGGACTTACGAAACTGCCGGGAAGTTTCAACCGAAGTGATCTGGTGGAAACCTACACTGAAAAGAGCGGCGCCGAGGTTCCGGACCTTGTTTTCTACTACGCGTTTGGTTTGCTCAAGATCGCCGTGATTGTGCAGCAGATCTATTTTCGTTATCGACGAGGGCTGACGAAGGATCCGCGCTTCGCGCAGCTGGACTCTCTGATTGCAGCTTGCGGCAACATGGCGCAACTGGCGATTGAAAAAAAACGGATCGACCGGCTTGGATAACAGTGACGAGTGACAGGTGACAAGTCAGAGAATCGGACTCCTTACGCTCGAGAGAAGGCAAGTACTCGCGTGTCCGCTAACTTGTCACCTGTCACCTGTCACTTGTCACCCTCTTCCGCATTTATCATTTCAAAACTTCCTCTGCTATCTTTACGTTTAAGTCGTTGCAATTAACTCCAACACAGCAGCAAAGGTGAAATGTCCGCGACGGAAACTCCTACTACAACTAAAACCACTTCACGAACAGCGCTCGATGGCTGGGTACGTGAAGTTGTTCAATGGCACCTCGATCCGGCGACTGGCTGCCCGTTCTGGCTCGACTTTGCAAAGTCGCTTACGTGGGATCCACGCAAGGAAATCAATACTTACGACGATCTCTCGCGATTTGGGCCATTTCAGGACGAGTGGTTACGCGGCGGCCCGGTTCGTCGTTGGGTGCCGAAAGGTTTCGACGGTCGTCCGGTATACACATTCGAAACGGGTGGCAGTACCGGCGTGCCGAAATCTCGGATAAACATCGAAGATTTTCGGTTGGACTACGAAGCCTTCAGTCCAGGTCTCATTAGATAGATCCCACTGAGCAAGTGCTCTCACATTACTGTTCATCATCTAATTTGACTGTTAGTATTTCGATCCAGTGGCGACTCCAACGGCTAAAATTCAAGTGAAACAACTTGGAAAGGAATTCGGATCGAGTAATCATTCGATTTCCGTGTTCAGGGAATTGTCCTTTGAAGTGGTACCTAACGAGTTCTTCTGTATCTTAGGACCTTCCGGCTGTGGAAAGAGCACACTACTGAGCATCCTTTCCGGATTACTTCAACCCAGTACTGGCGAGATCTTGATTGATGGTGAACCGCTGAACTTTGAGGCAGAGCCAAACATCGGATATGTGTTTCAGGATCCTCGGCTACTTCCATGGCGAAGCGTGCTTCACAATGTAGCTTTTGGTCTTGAGGCAAAAGACCTGCCTAAGATGTCAGCGATCAAGGCAGCAGAGAAACAAATTGAACGTGTTGGTCTCAATGACTTCAAATTGTCTTACCCACATCAGCTCTCTGGTGGAATGAGACAGCGCGTAGCTCTTGCTCGGGTCTTGGCGACCAATCCCGATATCTTGCTAATGGATGAGCCTTTTGGCGCACTTGATTTCGAAACTAGAACGCGCATGCAGAAGCAGCTACTCGATCTATGGTTGGAGGAGAAAAGAACCATTGTCTTCGTTACACATGACCCTTATGAGGCCGTGTATTTGGCAGATCGGATCATGATCTTGAGCGAAAGGCCGGCAACTGTCCGAGCAGTCAAGACCGTTACTCTGGCTAGGCCGCGAAGATGGCGAGATCCCGAGACGCTTGCAGTATACTTCGAAGTACTAGAGAGTCTTGGCGATGGGACCACAACGTAGTGCGGGGAGATTGAACTCAAATGCGACTTCGAATACTGATCGGGTCCCTCGTGATTGTTGGACTACTTCTTGGTCTGTTTTCGTATTGTCGGCAGACAAGGAATGGCGTAGATCCGCAGCATATCAAAATAAGAGTGGGAGTGTTTCCGAAGGGACTGCAGGCGCCCATGTTTCTTATTGTAAAGAAACATAAGTTTCTCGAGAAGCACGGCCTTGAACCGACCTTCTACGAATTTGGTCTTCTGCCTGCCATGACTCAAGCGTTTATGGGCAACGAAACGGATGTTATCTGGGTTGGCATAGCGCAAGCAGCTGATATGCGTAATAAAGGAGTGCCTGTAAAAACCGTGCTCGCTCACGCAAATGCGGCTGAACGCGTTATCGTAAGGGCAGATTCGAAAATCAAAACGATATCCGACCTCAAAGGGAAAAAAGTAGGCACGCCGGGCGCAGGAACCACCGCACACACCTTATTTGGATTGATCTCAAAAGGTCTGTACAACGTCAATCCCGAGAAAGACATGCAGATGCTCAAGGCGACTGAAGACAACCTTTCCTTATATCTGATGCAAGGCGAACTGGATGCTGCAATCCTGAAGGTTGAGACCTTTGCCGCGATGGAGGAGGGAAAGACTCGTGTCATTTCAGTTCTGTCAGAAGAATGGAAGAGACTTAGCGGCAGCGAAACGCCTTTCATCCTGCTGAGTAGCACTTTTAGGGAGGAATACGTTAGGGATCACAAGGACGCGGTACGAAGATACATTCTTGCAATGCGCGAGGCCCATACCTACGCTTCAGAACATCAAGAGGAACTGGCCCAACTCCTTTCGGAGCAGTTCTCAATGTCAAAGGATGCCGCGCAACGCTATCTTAGTGACTGGAATCAAGTGTATTTCTGCGAACTAGGACCTCAAGTTCGTAGTGCCATAGTTAAAGAATGGGAAAGCATGGTTAGCGCTGGAGACCTGACGTCAGTACCTAATGATATATTTGAACTGTTCCCTGAGGCCGAAAACTCGAAATAGCCTTAATCGGATTCCTCGTCGGCTCTCCAGCTTTAGACGCGCCTCATTCTGCTGAAAGAAAAAGTCTCACTTACGAATGGATCTGGCTACCGACAAATTTGCAAGGCGGTTTTGGATGCCGGCTCAGCGGGTTTTGTTACCGATTTCGAGCCTCATTCTCCTGATCATCATTTGGCAAGTGTGGTCACTCTTTACTCCAGAATATCTCGTGCCTTCACCCAAGAGAGTGTTCTCATTGCTTTGGAGTTTAGTTACCTCACAAGACTTTCTTCGTCAGGTTGGAATCTCATTCTATCGCATAGGAATCGGGTTCCTGGCATCTGTTGTCTTAGGCGTTATCTTAGGAGTCGCGATGGGTTATCTCCCATTGGTCCGGCGTCTCTTTGAACTGATCGTACCCCTTTTCCAATCGATACCTTCTGTGTGCTGGTCTCTGATGGCAATCCTGTGGTTTGGCCTCTCGGATGTGACACCGATGTTTGTGGTCTTCACGGTTGGCTTTCCGATCATGATCATCAACACGTGGGAGGGAACGAAGAACGTCGACAAAGACCTGGTGGTCATGGCTCGCTCTTTTCACTTCAATGACCTTGCGATAGTACGCAAGATCGTCGTGCCTTCGGTTTTGTCTTACGTAATGGCCGGGGCTCGCCTGGCATTTGGATTTGGATGGAGAATCAGCATCATGGCCGAGGCTCTCGGTGCGACGAGTGGAGTGGGCTACAAGATCATGAATGCTGCTGATCGAGCACTAACCGATCACGTCTTTGCGTGGACCCTCAGCGTGGTCGCGATCATGATGTTTCTGGAGTATCTCGTTTTCAAACCGCTGGAAGTGCATTTCGCAAAGTGGAGAGCTAGTTGACACGGAGGGTAAGAACAAGCCAAATGACGATCCACGCTGACCAAACAGCGAGAGTAACTATGACAGAAGATAACCTATTGGAGAGACTGGGAGAGGCTGAATACAGCATCCGTAGCTTGCTCGAATGGTCACTTGGCTTCGAGGGCGACCCCTTGTGTGTACTTATTGATGAATTGCAGTTCCTGTTAGGAAGTCCGTTCGTCGTCGTAAAGATAAGTGGCACGGAAAGAAAGAATGTTCTTGATTGGGAGAAGGAAGAGATCATAAAAAGCGTTCCCGGTGATTCGCCGCAGAGCGAGACCAAAAATGTAAATAACGTTTTAGTCTCCTCTATTACTTTTATGCGGCGTACAGGTGAGTCTCCGATGCTTTCTAGAACGATTCTTCATAGCATCTCTCAGCTTTACACCTATAGGTTCGAAGGCAACGACACTGAAATACAATTCGGATTCGCCTCACTCAGCGACTCTTTGAAGTTGTTTTTAACAGACAACGAGTTCATCTGTTTTCTTAAGCGAACCGTCTCACAAGTGGCTAACCACGCGGTTAAAGGGAATGGCCTCGACATCGGAGATTTCAACATTGACACCGTGCACAACCGGTTTCGACAATCACGATATTTAGAGGCGGCTCTCGGATGGATGCACCGAAAAATTGTAGAAGTTATTTCGAGCATGGGCCCAGAGTTTCAGCGCGATGCTGACAGCCCTTTCTTCATTAATTACTTTCTCAGCACCACAGACACCGTGGCGCCGCCTCACTCGCTGCGCTTCTTTCCGTTGCGTGACCAGATTGAGATTCTGCGAAGTCAGCGTGTGAAAAATGCGGTCGAGCAAAAGGCAGCCAAGATTGGGATCGACATTCCTAAAGATATTTTACGTTTCATTCGCGACTACACTTGGGATTCCCAAAGATCGTTTGCGGGATATGTTTCAGACACTGGTGCTGCAATTTACGCTGAGAGATGGCACGATGAACCTTTGGTTCGAGGAGATCGGCTATCCGAAGATGAACAGCGCGCGAGAAGGCTTGCAATGGTCATACTGCAGGCGGCACGTGAATGGCCATCAAACTTATTCGAAATCCCTCTAATGGTTGGTCCGCATTTGTTCGGCGTGGCTCACATTAACGTTAAGCAGGAAATTGACGAGGTAAGAAGAATTCTGCCGATTCGGAGTCTTCGTGACAGCGGTTTTCTTTTGAGAATTGCCTTGAGATCGGATGAAGAAGCAAATCATGTTGCCTCGCTCTCTGCATATAAGCATTGCATGCAATCAATCATGCACCACGAGGGCAAATACACTGAGTTTCTAGGAAGGTTCGTTGAGGATCTCGCAGCCCTAAATTTACCTGCACCCTGGCCATCCGACGCAACTCTTTTCTCTGCAATCGTCAGAGAGCGTCAGCAAGTATGCGATGAATTCCATCAGCAGGCAGACCCGTTAATTAATGTTCCCGCTGCAACAATATATCGAAATAATACGACCACCGGGGACATTAAAGTGATGATCGATCTGATCCAACGTTTGTATCCGGCAAAGATCCCAGGGCAGATCATTTTGGAGATAGAGGCATCCGTTCCAGAAACAATAAAGGCCTTTAATGGTCAGGTTCTTTACCGAATCCTTCGTGAGATGCTATGGAACAGTTTCAATCGTGGAAGGCACGTCCCTTCATCCAAAATCAAAGTGGCAATTAGTCCTGAAGACCACGGATTTCTTAAAATAATAGTAGAGGACAACCTCGGTGGTTTCGTGGATGATGAAGAAATGCCCAGCGCGATAACCTTTGAGAGTTGGTCGGAATATGTTCACCGAAGAGAATTAACTCATGGTATGGGCTTTTTTACGTTGGCACGGTATGCCAAATCAACAAGGGGAGTTTGTCTCAGAGAAAATTGGACTGCTACCAACGGCCGGATGGGGGCGCGCGTTACTGTCCGCCTTGGGTTAGAAAGAGAGCTATGAATATTTTTGCGCTTGTTATCGACGATGAACCAGAACCGGTTAAGCGTAAATTGAGTAGAGTCAATGCTTGTCTCATGGAACATGGTCACACCTTCGAATACAACATTCAACAAGATATAACTTCTGCATGTGAGACTTTCACGGATTGGAAGAATATAGATCTCATCTGGCTGGATCTCATAGGCGTAATTGGCGGAATAAATCTTCTAGAAGGCCTTAAGAAAGAGATTCCCATAATTCGGACTGCTAACCGACTCGTTCCGATCCTAGTGGTTTCAAAGCAAACAGATCCGGACATCATTATTCAAGCCGTTGATTTGGGCGTGAGTTCCTACGTAATCGCCACATCACTACCAACTGGGGCTTTGCCAGTATTCAGCGGAGACAAAGAAGCAGATAGAACGCGCTTGAAGCCCTTGGTCGACAAGATAATGAGACTTGTGGAGTTATATCGGCCGATCAAGCGGTACTATCGAGATCCTCGGTCGTTTGGGATCTTCAGGAAGACAGGTGATAAGAAGGA
>JBGTLE010000206.1:0-6634 GCA_041744295.1 Pyrinomonadaceae bacterium
GGAGAGCGCGGTCAGGAACATTCCAATGGCCATCTTGGTCGGCGTCGAAGGCTCTTTGCCGCGGTCATCCATCCACTTCCAGAACCACACCAACGGAAATGTGAGTGTGATGATCCAGAAAGGATTGATTGCATTCGAAATAGTTCCCGACACATTCCAGGCCGTGTTGTCATCGGCCCAATAGGTAAGAGTGGATCCGTTCTGATGAAATGCCATCCAGAACACGATGACGATCAGAAAGATGACTATCAGCGCAAAGATGCGTTTCCATTCGGGCACCGCGTCCATCGCTTTTTGCCGGCTAACGCTGTGCGGGGGAGCATCAACTGACACGGCGGCGACATCAGCAACCTCATGGGGTTCCATCGAGGCAACATCTTTGATCTTCTCTTGCTCAACGTGTTGCTTGAACTTCCACAGGATTCCAACTGAAATCACCATTCCGAAGGCGGCTACGGCGAACGCAGCGTGGTAACCAAAGTTCTGCTTTACGACTTCCATCACGATCGGCGCGATAAAGGCGCCGACGTTGATGCCCATATAGAAAATGTTGTAGGCGCGATCCTTTAGGTGGCTGCCTTCCGGATAGAGGTTTCCCACCATGGTCGAGACATTTGGTTTGAAAAATCCGTTACCAATGACCAGACATGTGAGGGCAGCGTAAACAGCCGTCATCGAGCGAAACGAAAGCAGTCCGTGACCAGCCATGAAGAAAAGGCCACCAACCATCACGGCTCTGCGGTAACCCAGCTTCCAGTCGGCAATAAACCCGCCGATGAGAGGACTCGCATAAACGAACATGAGGTACCAGGCATAAAGGTTGGTCGCCTCAGCTGCGGTCCACCCAAAGCCTTCGTCAGGGTTTCGTAGATACAGCGTGAATAGCGCGAGCATCGAGTAGAAGCTGAAGCGCTCCCACAGCTCGGTGCCGAAGAGGACGTAAAGTCCTTTAGGATGTTTTCCCGACTCGACAGCTGGATTCATTGTGGCCGCAGACATAGTTCTAGCTCCTCTAGAGTTGAACTTAAAAAACGCTTTCTGGGAGAGTTCACGGGGACTGTGTCTCGCATTCAGCCAAAAACCTATTGGGCCTGTCAAGCTCTTGGCGCGTTGGTCCTTGGGCTAACGATCGCTTCACTTCGCGATTCTCTTCCCTCACTGTCACTCAGAACCAGGTGAGTGACTGGTGCTGTAACCGTGTTGGGCAGGAGAAATCATTGTCGAACTGCACATCTCATCCTATCGTATGCCGTGTGGGGGATTAGCTAATGTACTGTCAAACCTGCGGCACCGCCGTCACCACTGGTCTCAGTTATTGCAACCGTTGCGGCGCGGAGTTGAACTCAAAGCCAGCGTTTCAAAAGCCGTCCGACACGATGCCTGAGTCGTTAATCTGGGCAATCGTTGGTGTGGCGGTGACCGGGATGGGCATCGTTATCGCCTTGATGGCATTGATGAAGCAGATGCTCGGAATCGACGACACTGAAATAATTCTCCTGCTTTCCTTTCTCAGTTTTATTCCTTTTGGGATTGCGGAGATTGTCCTTGTTTGGATGCTCTTTCGGACACAGCGAAACCAGAAAGACCGAGAGCTGACTGAGCATAAGGCTTCAGTCACGAGTGAACTCGGTGGCGTGGACGGACAACTCCTGCGAGAACCTGCGGCGAGTGTGACTGATCACACCACACGAACTTTGGAGCCAGTGAATCGAGCCAAGTCTATACGGTGACGGTACTCACTGAGACCCACTGCGTTGAGTGAGCACTCGCCCTGTTGGTAAGAGTGACGGTTGTGTTATAAGCGAGCCAGCGGCATTCAACGATCCGACGGGCGACACCTGCGTGTTACTCACAGTCCAGAAAAGCCAACTCCTAAATAGTTAACGGCTTCTTCTCCTCACACTGTCAACGAGCCAGGTCTACGACTATCGGACGCAACTTCGTTGGCGGACAAACTGTCTCCCATGCTCGATCTTGAATGACGCATCGTTCGGCTACAAGCGAATCAACACCGCTGCCGGCTGTAAGTATCGGCGATGCAAATAGCAGTCATTCAAGGGTGGATCGAGGAAGCCCATGCCCGTGAAAAAAAAGATCAAACATAAAGCCTGGTCGAGTCGCAGAACACGCGCCGTGTTTTGGCTCGCCATTATTTCTACACTCGCAGTCAGTTGTTCTGTCTGGCATCTGCGCCAAACCGTCGCTCAGAACCTGGCAGAGACGCTTACTCCGAGCCCCGAGAAAATAACCTCCGTAGCGACTGTCTTCACGGTCAATAGTCTCGCCGACACTACCGACGGAGCGTGTACGACAGCGGTCAACGGTTGCACCTTGCGCGAAGCGATTGCGTTGGCGGCGGACGGCGATTCGATTAACTTCTCTTCGCTCTTCAACACGCCGCAGACCATCAACCTGCTGACCGCCTTGCCCGACATTGATAACAGCCTAACGATTCAAGGCACCGGCGCAAACCTGTTGACGGTGCGGCGGGCGTTCGATGCGGCGACGGACTTTAGCATCTTCAAGATTCCGGCTGGCGTATCGAACGTAGCCATCAGCGGGATGACTCTGCGCAATGGGCGCGAGCCGAACGGCTTTGGCGGCGGCATTTTTAGCGACAGCAATTTGACCCTGACTAATGTCGCGGTTTCGGGAAATCAGGCAGACGGCGGAGGTGGGGTTTTTCTGTCGAACGGAGATGGGACATTCACTAATTCGACCTTCAGCAGTAATACCGCGGGCAATCAGGGCGGCGGTATTTACTTTGAAGGCGGCGGCGGGCATATCTTGCGATTGGTCAATAGCACCGTCAGCGGGAATATCGCCAATGGTTTGGGCGCGGGCGGCGGTATTTACAATTTTAGTGGCAACGGTAACAGCACACTCGAAATTGTTAACAGCACGATTGCCAACAATAGCGGATTGAACGGGGCCGGTATCAGCACCGAGGCAGGTTCGGTAATGGTCGGACCTGCAAACGCGATGACGACGCTCCGTAACAATATTATCGCGGGCAACACACCTAATAATCTGCAAGTAGGTACATTTAACGGTGGGACGGCGACGGTTGCTTCCAACGGCTTCAATCTGAGTAATAATTTCAACGGTATTGTTCCACTGCTCCCCACGGACATCACCACGGCGACACCGCTGTTTGGCCCGCTCTTGCGCAATGGCGGGGAGACGCCGACGCATGTCTTACTGGCCGGCAGTCCCGCGCTCGATGCGGGCAACAGTTCCGGTATCACCACTGATCAACGTGGCCTCCCCCGCGCGATTAACACGCCGGGAGTCCCTGATGTCTCGGATGGCTCGGACATCGGCGCCGTGGAAATGCAGTCCCTTATCGTCAGCACCGTCACTGACAGCGGCGCAGGCAGTTTGCGTCAGGCCATCCTGGACGCTAACGCCAACGGCGCGGGGCAGGACGACATTATTTTTCACCACTCCGTCTTTAACAGCGCGCAGATCATTACGCTAACCACCGGCGAACTCGTCATCAACTCGAGCCTGACGATGAACGGCCCCGGCGCAAACCTCTTGACCGTTTCGGGAAACACCACCAGTCGTGTCTTTTCGATCAGTAACGGCCTTACGGTGGGCCTGAGCGGGATGAAACTTACCGGTGGTAACGGAGTGGGGACGTCTGTTACTGACGTAGGCGGGGCTATTTTCAGTTCGAATAGCCGAACCACCATTTCCAATTGTCTGATTGATAACAATGTCGCGAAGCGAGGCGGAGGCATTGCTGCTACATTTGGTAATACGAGCGCCCTCACCATTCAAAACAGCACGATCTCAAATAATAGCTCCACCGATGCAGCTTCAGGGGGCGGGATCGCCAGCGGCACTTCCCTGTTTGTCGTGACCGATTCGACTATCAGCGGGAATACTACTGGGAGCGGCAGTGAAACCGGCGGCGGGATTTGGGTTACCAACACTGTGTTAACGATCACGAACAGCACAGTCACCAACAATACTGCTTCCGGAGGCAGCAACGCTGGGGGAATCTACGCTGATAATGGTGCAGCGGTATCGGTTCGCAATAGCATCATCGCCGGCAACGCCAACAACTCAACCGTTCCAGACGTCCATGGTTCGTTCACCTCAAGCGGCTTCAATCTCGTCGGCAACGTCGGCACTGCTACGGGTCTCATCAACGGCGTCAATAACGATCAGGTTGGGACTGGCGCGAATGTGTTGGATCCTGTTCTTGGTCCGCTGGCGCTTAACGGCGGAACGACGCCGACCCACGCTTTGCTTTCAGGCAGTACGGCAGTCGATCGCGGACATAGCTCGGGCTCACTCACAGACCAACGCGGTTCTCCACGTCCGGTTGATAACCCGATCGTTCCTGATGTAGTGGGCAGTGACGGTGCGGACATCGGCGCCTATGAATCGCAGACCGTGGGGCAGCCTGCGATTTCCATTAATGATGTCTCGCAAACTGAAGGCAACAGCAGCACGTCCAACTTTAACTTCACAGTCACTCTGAGCGTTGCGAGCAGTCAGATGGTCAGTGTCACTTATGCATCTGCCGATGGAACCGCCAATGCTCCTGCGGATTATGCCGCGCTTGGCCCAACGTTTTTGGATTTCGATCCTGGCGAGACAAGCAAGACGGTGACTGTGGTAGTCAATGGCGATACAACGGTGGAATCCGACGAGACGTTCGTGGTGAATTTATCGCTTTCGTCGAACGCCACTATCAGCGATAACCAGGGTTTAGGCACGATCCTCGATGATGACAGTACTCGACTTCAATTCAGCGCGATGACCTACAACGTCACGGAAGGGGACACCGCCACTGCAACGGTGACTCGAACCGGCGATGCAAGTGGCGTCTCAACTGTCGAGTTTCTAACCGCACTGCACAACTACGCTCCGTGCAATCAATTCGTCGGAGCAGCCACCCAGAATTGTGATTACACGATGGCTGCCGGAAAACTCACCTTCGCAGCCGGTGAGACCAGCAAGACTCTCGACGTGCTCACCAATGAGGACGCTTATGTGGAAGGCGATGAATCCTTCACTGCAACTCTGGCTAATGTTACCGGTGGCACATTTGGAAGTCAGAACTCGACGACCTTCAATATTACCGACAACGACCTTACGGGCGCGCCTTCGGTAGCGCAGAAACAGTTCGTGGCGAATCTGACAGGCGCACAGGAGGTGCCGCCCACCGGAAACAACGTTATCGGCAACGGTGGCGTGGTGAAACTCGGTGACAACGAAACCAGCGCCAACGTCTCGCTGTTTTTCCAGGGTCTGACGGGCACCCAGAACGGCGCGCACATTCATGGGCCTGCCGACCCGGGAGTGAATGCAAACATTCTGTTCGACCTGCCGCTCGGCAGTCCGGTGCTCAACTTCCTGTTCAACCCGAGTGCTGGTCAAGTCGCCGATTTGAAGGTAGGCAGGCACTACATCAACATTCACAGCACGACATTTCCGAACGGTGAGATACGGGGACAACTCCTTTGGAATGCGGTCGAGGAAACCGGTTTTATCGTGCGACAACAGTATGCGGACTTTCTCAGCCGCAGACCCGACCCGGGTGGCTTCAACTTCTGGAGTGGTCAGCTCGACTCCTGCGTTTCAGATGTCGTGTGTCTGCGGAACCGGCGGACGGCGATCGCAAACGCGTTTTTCTTCGAACCCGAGTTTCAACAGACAGGCTCTTATGTTGTCAGACTCTATCGCGCAGCGTTCGGGAATACTCAGCCTTTTCCAAACCCTGACAACAATCCGGCTTTTCTGAATGAGAACTTGAAGTATCTGAGTTACGAAGTGTTTGTGCGCGATCGCGCGCGCGTGGTCGGCGGCGCGAACCAGGCGCAGTCTCAACTGGATCTCGCGAACGAGTTTGTCTTGCGACCGGCATTCATCGCGAAGTATCCCGCGAGTCTGGCGACAGCGGACCAGTTTGTCGATGCCGTGCTCGCGACGCTCCAGACCGATCTCGGAGTAAACCTGACGGCCCAAAAGCCGGGCCTGATTACGCTGTTCAACCAGGGTGGGCGGGGCGCCGTGATGTACCGGCTGGTTGACGACAATCCGCAGACCAACCCCATCAACAATCAGGCTTTGCTCGACGCTGAATACAACCGCTCGTTTGTGGCGGCGGAATATTTTGGCTACTTGCGGAGAGATGGCGACATCGGTGGTTTGCAGTTTTGGCTGGGCCAGGTCAATCGTTTTCCTGTTCGCAATGTGGCAATCCAACAGGCGATGGTCTGTTCGTTCATCACTTCAGCGGAGTATCAGTTGCGCTTTGGACCAACTGTGACCAGGACCAACGCCGAGTGTCCGCAGTAAACGTCGACCACCGATCTCAAAACGGCTGTGTATGACTCAACCATGATAAAAAGGACCAGATGTGCAGTCTCTCTGTCGGGAAGGCGGACCCAGTCCCCGCTCTTACACCGAAGGTGTTACGGCCTCCAGCCCAGGGTTGCGCGCTTTGGCGCTACCCTGGGATCTCGCGAGTCTGAGGGATCTACCCCAACGGGGTTGCGTCTGGCCTAATCATGTAACAAAGGTTTCGCGTTCTAACGATGCTCGAGGGCTGGTTCACCAATGAGACGCAACCCCGCTGGGGTAGGATTTCGATTCGAACTTGTTTCCCAGGGTA
>JBGTLE010000207.1:0-6820 GCA_041744295.1 Pyrinomonadaceae bacterium
CGCACTTAAATCAAGAGGTCTTGTAAGCAAACAGCGAACAGCAAACAGCGAACAGCCAGTAGCCCCCTCTTGTCTCCTCGTCTCCGCACTTAAATCAAGAGGTCTTGTAAGCGAACATCGAAACAGCAAACAGCGAACAGCCAGCAGCCCTCCCTTGTCTCCTCGTCTCCGCACTTAAATCAAGAGGACTTGCTGGCTGTTCGCTGTTTGCTGTTCGCTGTTCGCTGTTTGCTGCCGCTGTTCGCTGTTCGCTAACTCGCGACGAATGAATTGCTCAGCGTCCCCAGCTTCTCAATTGCGACTTCGAAAACATCTCCGCCTTTTAACAACACCGGGGGCTCGCGGAAAATACCGACGCCTTCAGGTGTGCCGGTTGCAATCACGTCGCCTGGTTCCAGCGTAATGCCTTGCGATAGGTAGGAAATCAGGAACGGTATCTTGAAGATCATCTTGCCGGTGTTTGAAGACTGCATTACTTCGCCATTCAGTCGTCCTTCGATCTTTAGATTGTGAACGTCTGCGATTTCGTCGCGGGTAGTGATGAACGGTCCCAACGGCGCGAAACCGTCGAGACCCTTGCCCCGCGTCCACTGGCCGTCGCCAAACTGCAGGTCGCGCGCGCTTACGTCGTTGATGGGCGCGTAGCCGAAAACGAAATTGAGCGCCTCCGCCTCGCTGACACGCGTGGCCCGCTTGCCGATCACAACTGCGAGCTCAGCTTCGTAGTCGACTTTCTCACTGATGGCCGGCAATACAATCGCTGCGTTGTGCGCATTGAGAGAGTTGGGGAGCTTATTAAAAAGCATCGGGGCTTTGGGTGGTTCCTTTCCCTGTTCGATTGCATGGTCGAGGTAGTTTCTGCCAATGGCCAGGATCTTTCCAGGGAAGACCGGCGGGAGAAACTCGACTGCGCTTTCTGAGAAGCCCACTTCTTCCATTACGAGATCAATGCCTGGTCCAGCGGCATCGATCAGCTCCTTGATGTCAGCAAGCGCTGCGGCGCCAACGTCAATAACTCTCCTGGTGCCTTTGACCGAAAACAGCCAGTCAGCAGGTCCACCTCCCGCACGTCTGACGGCGAGCGCCAGGTCCGCGACATCGATAATCTTATCTTTAACTATGACGCCCAGTCGCTGTGGGCCTGCTGGGTCTTTCTTGAATTGTGCAAGTTTCATTTTGCTCTAAGCCTCAGATGAAGTCAGTACCGTAGCGCGGTAGCGTCGGGTCGCATATGGAAACCACGATCTACGTGTAACCAGAGCGGTTAAAGATGGCAAGTTCATTACCAGCCCTGGTCAGATCGAAATGAGCTTCAACATCTACTAACAAGACGAAATGGGTTCCTCATAACTCCAGCACATCGGGCAGTAGATAGTCTCGACCTTCAGCATCTGCGGTAACCGTGGGCCAATCTGGAGACGCGGTAATGATCTCAATCTCATCTTCGAACGCAATACATGTTTCTTCGACTTTGGAACCGGTGACCGAGGGGTTCCAAGCAAATGCCTGTCGCTTGCGAACGGCCTCAGCCGAAAGCGGATGGGCCACCCAGTCACGGGTGCGATAACCCGCGGCGCCTCCCTGATGATGTAACTTCTCCTCGCCAGGAAAACCCGCCTCAGAGTAAGCCGCCGCCGCGATGTGGTAGAGCTCGCTTCCCTTCGCTCGCGGTCGTGTGGCTGTGAACAGTTTTGCGTTCACACTAGCACTGGCCCGAATCCGCCGGTCGAGATCTCCCGGCTTCTTGCCCGCGCACACGATACGCGAGAGCGACGCAACCAACCCATGCCGTCTCGCGCACACAACAATCATTACGACCTTGTTCCAGGAAACACCCGTTGGAACCGGATGACGATAGCGTCGCAATCGTTCGTCAGCGGCGACAAGAGTGACAACCGCCGTCGCCCCGACAAGTGCCAGCGCGTCATTGGCCCGTCGCGCCACCTCATGTTCGGTGATCCCCGGCTCGAGTGATCGCGCCACTTCGCCGATCGCTCTACCGGCGTCAATCCCCAATTCTCGAAAACGCTCAATCTCGGCATCCGTTAGCTGATAACGTTCAGCGGCAATGGCTTCATACATCGGCACCACTAAAGTGCCTGATGTGAAGTCAGCAGCAAGCGGCGCCGAATCAGTCACGAGCTTCGCTGCGAGTTCGGCGATTAGCGATGGATTCGCCTTCTCATCTTCCCAGGCAAACTCAATTGGCTCGTAGTTCTGTCCACTCAACTCTTCATTGAGCATTCGCGACATTTCGATTCGATTCGCAAGCACGAAACGCTTCCCATCCCGGCGAACAAAGAGCGTGGCCACTCCACTCTCTTTGGTTGAGTCGACTCCGTTAGTGCCGCCCGCCGTGAGCCACGCAAAGTTAGGCTGCGTATTAATCAGCACCCCGCTCACTTTGGCTTCCACACAAAATCGACGTAACCGCTCTACCTTTTCGTCAATTTCTGCATTCATCGTTTTTGTTTTGCTGTCAGCGTGACCGCTAACTTCAGAGCTGGCTCAGTAAGATGTTCCAGTTACTAATGAACGAGTGACGGAAAGCAAATAGAGTTACCAGGCAATCTTGAGAATCTTGAGAATCCTGCTAATCCTGTAGCTACGGCTCTGGTTCTGAATGATTGAAACTCAGTACTCAGTTCGAGGCTCAGTTATCGTATCAAACGACATTATCTTTCCATAAGAATTATAACTTTGAATTTGGACTCTTCGATTTAGATATCAGTGCTCCCTGGAGACGGGAGCTGGAGAAACTTATCGGACTCGGGCGCCAGCTAACGGACGACGTCACCCGCTCAGCTATGTAATTGATGGAAACCTGGGTGACGAGTTAGCTAGAATATCCTCCCTGGGAGGATTTCAGATTCATCGTGACTGAGACGAGAACGCTCTTTCTTTTGCGCCATGCCAAGCCTGTCTGGCAAACCGAAATACTGACAGACTTTGAACGGCCACTGAGCGATGCGGGTCGAACGGAAGCCGAGGCTGTTGGCAGGCTGCTGTTGAAAGAGAAGATTAATCCAGATCTGATCGTGAGTTCGCCGGCAGTCAGAGCACGAGAGACGATTGAGATTGTCCGGAAGAAAGCCTGGCTTAGAGCCGGCGTTCAGTACGATGCGACAATCTATGAAGCCTCACCGGCGCGCCTTCATCAAGTGCTGCTCTCAATCGGCCCACCTGTAAGCGCTGCGCTGATTGTCGGTCACAACCCCGGCATGGAAGCTTTGCTTCGATTATTGACGCGTAAGCACCGGGAATTCGCACCCGCGACTCTCGCCAAAATGACATTTGAAGTTGCCACCTGGAACGAGGTAACGGCGGGAAGCGGCAAGTTTGAATGGCTTGTTGAACCAGCCGCAAACTGAAGCTCATAGGTCCAGAAACTTCTTTCGATGCTTCGCTTCGGGCAGCATACACGCGTCGTACTTACCAAATACGCGATAACGATTGCGGGCAACAAGTTCGTAAACCTTGTCTCGCAGGAATCGTGGCACCAGTTTTCCGATTTCGAACAATCGCCAAACTCCCCCCAACTCTTTAGCAAGCAGCAGAATCGCATCTGACCGCGCGAGCACTCGCTCGCTTGTCTCTCCCGGATCGATAGCAACGTAAACAGTGTCGAGATCGCGTGAGTCTAGACCGTGACGTTGCAGGAGAGCAGTCGCGAACGGGCTTTGAAGCGGAGCAAACCGCAAACGATCCTGATGATCGTGCTTCAACAGGAACTGGGTTAGTCGATTGCAAAGTCCGCAAACGCCGTCGTAAAGAAGTATTGGATTCGATTGTGTTTTAGACACAGCACCTCAAGTCCTGCAAACCGAATCGACGCGGCTCCGGCAAGCCTTGTCGTATTCGCTCATCCGTAAAGGTTCGGACAGGCTTCAGATCGTAAGGGAGCGACTCACAAGGAAGCGCCGGCTCCACGACACCTTCCGTCAGAATTCGCACTTGCGTTCGAGCAACAAGCGGGGTTTTCATCGTCGCCTCCCAGAATCGCGCCATCAAGTAGTGAAACCAACCTGGTGCGCGGATCATGGCCACGCTCGTACCAGTCACTCGCGCCACTCGACGCACAGCCTCACTTAAATAAAGCTCTTCGGCACCGGTTATTGCGAGAGTTTTTCCAGACAAGCGGTCGGTCAAAAGCGCTACGCGCAAGACCGCGACCAGATCGTCAACCGCCAGTGGTCTGATTGTCTTCTCTGTGAATCCTACCATCGCAAACACCGGAAACGTGTGGAGTGCATGACTCAGATGCGCGAGCATGTGGTCGCCTCTACCGTAGACCATTCCGGCTTTGAGGACGGTATAGTTGAGTCCCGATTGGCGCACTATCTCTTCCGCTGCCCATTTAGATTCGTGGTAGGCCGAACCACAATCGGGACGGGCGCGTAAGAAACTCATCAGCACAATCCTCTTTACGCCAGCCTCCTGCGCAGCCGCTAAGACATTGGAAGTTGCTTCGACATGGACCTTCCGATAAGTCTGCTCGGCCAATTCGCGATTGATACCTGCACAGTGTGCAACTGCTTCACAGCCCGCGAATGCTTTCGTCAGCAGTTTCACGTCGGAGAGGTCGGTCTGTACGAAGATCTGGGAACCACCCTCGGCGCTCCTTTCGAGCGGGCGAACGCCTCGGCCGAGAAGAACCAGGTCAAGGTCTTCAGAGGCCAGGCGCGTCGCGAGATGGCCACCGATGAATCCAGTGCCGCCGGTTATGGCGATTCTCATCTCAATCTCCTTTTATCAAACTGTAGGTTGACCGTTCGGGGCCTCAATATCGAGCTTGTCATCGTCGAACCCCTCGTCGTCCAACTCATTCTCATTCAGATCCTCGGCGGCTGCATCTCGCACATCAGCAACCAAACGCAATGCGCGTTTTCGCAAAGGACTCATTAGCGGATTACTCGCCAGCGAGACAAGCCGAGCTACCAGGTCCACCGTGTGATCTATCAATCGATAGGTTCGTTTGTGCTTAGGTGACGAGTCATGAATCCAAAACAGAACGATCCCCATGTGATAGACCCAGAGAAGATATGGCAGTTCAGTCTTTAGATCGCTGGGTATGCGACCTGTCGACTCTTCGACAATCTGGCGAAAAAGTTGAATGCTCTCTTGCCTCACCGCGTCAGATTCTTCGGAGAATGGATTGAGCGGACTGTGCGGATCAGCCGCAGTTTTGAAGAGCACGCCTGCAAACTGGTGATACGGTTCAAGGGTTGAAATCTTGAGCCGAATGACTTCGAGCAGACGTGCCTTCAAGTCGCTATTCGCTTCCATTGCCGAATGCGTAGCTGCCGTGTGTTCCTCATGCGTTCGGTGATAGAACGCCTGAATGAGCTGTTCCTTCGAATGAAAGTAATAGTAGGCATTGCCTAACGAGACGCCCGCACCTTCCGCGATGGCCCGCATCGTCGTCTGTTCGTAACCGCGCTGCTGAAACATTTCGAGGGCTGTCTCAAGAATTCGCGTCTTCGTTTGTCCACCTTTATCGGTGGCTGCTTTTCTGCCTACTCGATGCATTCGTTCACTCCTAAAGCCCGGCGACTCGACCTATCTGGTAACGGTTTTGCGAGATTAGCGAGACTACCCGCCGCGTAGTCGGTAATAACTCCGGCGAAGATAATCGGTAAGACCACTCTCGGTACTGGCCTAGTGCCCACAACACCATTAGCCATGCCTTTGGACCAAAGTAGACGGCGCCACCGTCGCTGATCACAGTTAGATCCTTGGTCGTCAAATCATGGTTCAGTTGTGGAAACCTTTCCCGCGCCTCGTCGGACTGGATTGGGACGAACTGGAGTTCTACCAGCTTGGGCTGTGGTGCCAACCACTCGTGAGCCCGGCGGCAGAGACCGCAATCAGGGTCGTAAAGGACAGTCAGCGATGACATGGTTACGCTCCCTGGTGAACCGCGGTGAAAGCATCCGGCGAGACTGGCGGTGGGCTGTTGTGCACACTTGCTCGCCTGCGCATTCGGCTAAAAATGAACAGGTTGAAAAAATGCATTCCACCTAGCACGATTAGAACCATTCCGACCTTCACAGACAACGCCTCAATACCCTCCTGAGCCGAAGTCACGTCATAACCCAACTTCAAAGCGAGACTGACGTAACCGAAGTTGATCAGATAGAAGCCAACGACCAGCAAGTGGTTGACGGAGTCCGCGAGTGCCTCATTCCCGTGGAAAACATCCACCAGAAAAACCCGACCATTCTTGTGCAGCGTACGGGCGACCCAAACGGTCAAGCTAATGCTGATCGCCAGGTAAATCAGATAGGTGGTGATTGCTACTGTCATGATTGTGCCTCCTACAAAGTTTTGAACACGTTCAAGTCAACCCCACAATACGCCCTATGGACCCGAGGTGTCAACATTTTTTTTGAACGCGTTCATTAGATCTTTCCTGGACGGAAATCGTCTTCATTTGAGACGGGATCACTTTCATGGCGGACCGCGATCGGCCTTGGCGCAGGCAACGACAATCCACTGAGTACGGACTACTCAATGTCTTCCCCGAAACCCGCTCCCCTTGACCGTCCGTCTCTCCGAAATATTGTTTCTAAGATACTTACACCCACTGCTCGCCTTGCCACTTCGCTGGCAATAGTGCATAGTGACGCACGGTTAATCCTTCTCTCGCGCATCGACGGTGATGCGCCCCGCGCATAATAGAGTTAGCGACGGCGTTTGGATGGTTCGAGAGCAGGCTGATTTCAACTTCAGAAGCCGCTCGTTAGAGCATCCGAAAACCGGCCCTTCGCTCCTACCGTTAGACCGAAGCCAATCCGATTCGCAGCTTCTCTTTGTCCCC
>JBGTLE010000208.1:0-5966 GCA_041744295.1 Pyrinomonadaceae bacterium
TTAAGGCGACTTGCGGCCACGTAAAACAAACCGCTAAACAGCTCGGGAGCCTTCCGGCTAACCCGAAAACTTCAACGGTAGTATTGAAGTCCCGCGTTGTTTAGCGCGGGAATTTTTTTGTTTTGGTCCGTAGTCCGAAGGTGGCCTTTGGTCTTGGGTCTTTGGTCTGGTTGGGACGAAGCCGACGAGCCTCAGGCGGAAGTCAAAGACCAAAGGCCGAAGACCAAAGACCAGAAACGGACAACTGACAAACCCACATGGAACCATTTCGCAATCTCCTGGGCTCCGACTCCATTCACGTCTTTGACGGCGCGATGGGCACGATGCTTTACGCCAAAGGCGTCTACATAAATCGCTGCTACGACGAACTGAATCTCAGCAATCCGGACCTCGTTCGTGAAGTCCACGCGGAATATTTGCGTGCCGGGGCCGACATTCTCGAAACCAATACATTCGGCGCCACTTGCCACAAGCTGAATGAGTATGGACTCGCCGGCAATTTGCATGAGATCAACGTTGCCGCTGCCCGAATCGCACGCGAAGCTGCCGGCGATCGGGCCTACGTCGCCGGCGCCATCGGCCCGTTGGGCTTGCGCATCGAGCCATATGGACCAACGTCGTATGACGAGGCAAAAGACTTCTTCAAGGATCAAGCTGCCGCGTTACTCGAAGGCGGTGTCGACCTTTTTGTGCTGGAAACATTTTCGGATCTCTCCGAGATTCGTCAGGCGATTCGGGCCGTGCGGGAACTTTGCGATCTGCCGATCGTCGCGCAGATGACGATTCAGACCGACGGCAATACGCTCTTCGGGACCACTCCCGAACTCTTTACCGAACGGCTTGATGAATGGGGAGCCGACGTCATCGGCCTTAATTGCGGCGTTGGCCCGGCAATCATTCTCAACGCCCTCGAGCGAATGCGCGCCGTCACCAAAAAGAAGCTGGCGGCCCAACCAAATGCGGGATTGCCGCGAGATGTGCAGGGACGACAGTTCTACATGTGCTCGCCTGAGTACATGTCGAAGTTTGCCAAGCGCTTCATCCAGTCCGGTGCGAAGTTCATCGGCGGATGTTGTGGAACCACCTCGGCGCACATCAAGTTAATCTCGGATGCAGTCCGTGCGGCTTCTCCGCGAGCGCAAAAGGTTGTGATGTCTTCCGGCCCTTTGCCGATGATCAGCGATGTGACGCCCGCGGATGTGCAGATTGTGCCGCCTGCTGAGCGCTCTGCCTGGGGACGAAAAATTGCCAACGGGGAATTCGTTACGTCTGTTGAAGTGTTGCCGCCGAAAGGCGTCGATGCGAAGAAGACCCTTGATTCAATTCGGCTGTTAAAGGACGCCGGTGTCGACGGCGTAAACATCCCCGATGGTGCACGCGCGCAGTCGCGGATGAGTGCCCTCGCGACGGCCGTGCTGGTAGAACAACAGATAGGGATTGAATCCGTCCTCCATTACTGCTGTCGCGATCGAAATCTCCTGGGAATGATGTCGGATCTTTTGGGCGCCGCGGCACTAGGCATTCGAAACTTGCTTTTGATCACAGGTGATCCGCCGAAGATGGGACCATATCCTGATGCGACCGCGGTGTTTGACATCGATGCCATCGGGCTCACGAACATGGTGAACAAGCTCAACCATGGCCTCGACCTCGGTAACAATCTGATTGGAGCGCCGACCGCGTTCTGCATCGGTGTGGGCGTTAATCCCGGTGCGATTAATCCGGAAGAAGAGATTCGGCGTTTTGAATACAAAGTCGAAGCCGGTGCGCAATATGCGATCACCCAGCCGGTGTTCGATACGGATCAGCTGCGCGACTTTATCAAGAGCATCGAACATGTGCGCATTCCGATCATCGCGGGTATCTGGCCGCTGGTTTCATATCGGAACGCGGAGTTTCTGCACAATGAAGTTCCCGGTGTGCGCGTGACACCTTCGATTATGGAACGGATGCGCGAAGCCTCGGCAAAGAGTAAGGAAGATGGACGCGACGAAGGATTGAAGATCGCTCGCGAGTCGCTGTTGGACGTGCGCGACCTGATACAGGGGGTGCAGGTGTCGGCGCCGTTTGGGAATGTGAAATACGCGCTGGAAGTGTTTGAGGCGTTGGATGAGTTTGGATCAAAGCCTGAGGGGTCAATCGTGAATTCGAAACAGATCAGTTGAGTCCGCAAAATTCAAGCTGGGGCAATTTGCAGGTTGGGAAGGTGGGTTTACCCCTGCTCAAGCCACGCAAGAATCACCTAAGAAAAAACAAAGCAGCGGGGGTAAACCCACCTTCCCAACCTGCAAATTGTCCTAACTTTGAAATTCTCTACCTCACACCCACAGGATTAGTCCTAATCCTTCAGAATCTCCCGCAGCGCGGGCTCGAGTTGTGAATATCTGAACTGATACCCGGCTTCATTCAAACGCGCTGGCTCGACTCGCTGACTCGCCAACAACAACGCGTCTGCCATCTCACCAAATGCCAACCTCGCCGCAAAAGCCGGAAGCGGAAGCAGCGTTGGGCGTGACAGGACCTTCCCGAGTGTCTTTGTAAACTCGGCGTTAGTCACAGCATTTGGAGCGACGTAGTTCACCGGTCCTGCTAACGTCGCCTCTGATATAGCGAACTTGATCGCTTCGATAACATCGTCGAGCACAATCCAGCTCATCCATTGCTTTCCGCTCCCGAACTTGCCGCCAACACCCATGCGGAACGGCGGCAGCATCTTCGCCAGCGCCCCACCATTCTTGTCGAGGATTATCCCGAACCGCATATTGACGGTGCGAACTCCCTTCTGCGCAGCGTCAAGCGTCGCGCGTTCCCATTCCACGCAAACCTCGGGTAGAAAACCGGATCCCGGCGTGCTGCTTTCCGTCAGGACCTCATCGCCGCGATCTCCATAAAAGCCAATCGCGGATGCACTCAGAAACGTATGCGGCGGACTGCTAAGTCCAGCCAGTGCTTCGCTCAAGAGTTGAGTGCCCTTCGTACGGCTCTCTCGAATGCGATGCTTCTTTTCATCCGTCCAACGGCCTTCAGCAATACTCTCTCCGGCCAGGTGTACCGCGACGTCGAAACCTTCAATTCGCGAGAGGGCGATGCTATATCGCTCAGGACTCCATTCAATCTCCTTCGCGCCATAACCGGTTGCATATCGCACCAGCGGCCTTACCTCATGCCCTTCGGCCTCCAGCGACTTCGTCAACCGAGACCCAACCAATCCATGTGAACCTGTCAAAAGAACTTTCATAACGGTTTCTCCTCACTGCCCCAATGCCACGAGCACCGCCGAATAGTTTGGGCGATTGGCAATCCAATCCAGGAAATGTCTGCGCGCCAAATCTCATAATAGATAGAAACGAACATCTCACAAAGATGAGTGCCCAGACGCACTCTTGACCTTTGTGCCAACAAGATCCGGTTCGCGAAAGTTAAGCCCTCGGCTGATCTGAACCGGTTCCTCAGCAGTTGCCAGGAGTTTTCCCAAATGGCGCCCCACACGCGCGGTTCTCTTGTTCCATTTCATTCGGTCAACACAATGCGTCAGCGTAGAAGATTTAGTAGACCGGCTCTTAGTTGGGGTCCAGTGACTCGTCGAAAGAGGCCGTCGAAAGAACTTCGTAACTGCGTTTAGCTAGGACGCCACATTGTGCGGGAGAGTATGGACCTCTGAGTCACTGTGGAATCAGTGTCCCACGCTATGGGTCCATTCGCTAGCGAACGTCAGCAAACCCAAAGAAGGAGTCATGAGATGTCAGTAGAGAATCTAAGCAATACCAACGGTGAAGCTGAAGGCTTCTATTATGCCGATGGCGAGAAGATCGCAATCGTGCCTTCGAGTCACTTTGTGGCGCTTCAATCCAACTCCCCGGATGCCGCCGAGCGTATGTCGTCACTGAGTGCGGCAGGAACGTCAGCGAATCTGAATGGCCCAGCCGGCGTGTTTGATCTCAAGGAATATGGCCTGGTCGTCTTGCAGGTTGCGAATGGTACTGCGGGTGCCAATTTCGCCGCGCCAAACGCGACCGCTGCCGTTCTTGAAGCGTTTGTGAGCAACCAGCCGGATATTAATCCGGGGCCGCAGGTCTATGAAACATTGACGCCGGAGCGCGAAGCACTGATCCCCATAGGCGAGATCCTGGTCCGCTTCAAGCCAGGCATTTCCGAGGACGCCAAGCGTGAACTTCTGGAAGGAAACGGCCTGGAACTGTTGAAGGTCGACTACCCGGAGCCGGGCACGTATCTCGTGGGCACCAGCCGCGAAGAGACTGTAAAGGTTGCCAATCGCTTGCACGAAAGTAAATTGGTTGAATTTGCGCAGCCGAACTTTCTACACCTTACCCCGCGCCTGTCGGCACCCGCTTCAACGATGATTGGTCCGTACACCGCTGTCATCGATCAAAGCCCGGTGTTTGAAACCACATCATCGGCCGAGCCGGCAGCAGCACCGTTAGCCCCCCCGAACGATCCTGCCTTTGTCTCGCAATGGAATCTGAACAAGATTCGGGCCCCTCAAGCCTGGGAGATTTCACGTGGGAACCCTGCCATCTCAGTTGCGATCATCGACGAGGGCTGTGACATGAGCCACGAAGATCTCAACTACAAACTGCCGGGCTACGACGCCTACACCGGCGACAGTAATCCCCAGCCAAACGCCAACGACGCACACGGAACGGCCTGCGGCGGAGTGGCAGCAATGAGGTCTAACAACGCTCGCGGCGGAGCCGGCGTTGCTCCTGATTGCAAGGTGATGCCGATTCGCATTGCTCAGGGAGTTGGCGGCGGGTTCTGGGACACCACTGACGCGAAAGTGGCGGACGGCATCAGGAAGGCAGTCGATGCTCCACGCAGTGCTGACGTGTTGTCCAATTCCTACTCGGTTGGCCCCAGCACTGTCGTCACGAATGCGTTCAGATACGCCCAGACGAATGGTCGGGGCGGCAAAGGCTGCCCGATGGCTGCCGCGGCTGGTAATGGCAACATCCTCGGCGTGATCTATCCGGCGAGATTGTCACCAACCATTCCAGGGATGCTCGCCGTTAGTGCCAGTAATGAGTGGGACCAGCGCAAGAGTAAAACAAGTCTGGACGGTGAAAACTGGTGGGGCTCGAACTTTGGACCAGAGATCGATGTTGCGGCTCCCGGCGTTCACATTTACGCATCAGACATCATGGGCGGCGCTGGATACAGCGGTGGAAACTACGTTCCGAATTTTAACGGGACGTCTTCGGCGACTCCGCATGTCGCCGGCTTGATGGCGCTGATCCTTTCCGTCGATCCCGATCTGCGTTCGTGGGAAGTTGAAGACATCATCAAGCTCACGGCCGACGATCTTGGCCCCGGCGGGCGTGATCAGGAATTCGGATTCGGACGAATCAACTGCCGGCGCGCACTCGAAGCTGCGTCGCGACTCTGGTATGAGATCTCAGTCGTGCCCGAATTCATCGGGCTTGGTAGAGAGTGTTTCATGCGCATGAACGTGCGCATCAAAACCCCTGGCATTAACTCGCTGCGGCTCGATTCTCTGGTTGCCACCTCGCACAATCCAAACTGGACAGCGGAGATCGATCGCTTTGAGTATCGCCCGACTCCCGGCGGAATCATGGCGCCGCGTTCAACGAACGACGTTCGTCTCAACAGGATCCTGTTGAAGGCGAATGGCAATCAGTTGAGTTGGAGTTATCGCTGGGCGCTCGCATGGACTTACACCTTCTGGCGACCATCGGGCGCGGCTTTCCCGCTGGCAGCCGGAGATCCACTGGCCGAATCGGAAGGCCGGCAGGTCAAGGCAGATCAGGTTCGCGGCAGTGGTGATTCACAAGGTGGAACGGCGCCGCAGAATGAATCGGCGATCCAGACGAACGGAACCACGACCAATGGCAACGGAACTGGCACGGCGACTGGCGATAGCATTACGGTTGATCGTCAAACGAAATCGATCACGATCGTCATTCGCTGAACCACAGCAAAACTTGAAA
>JBGTLE010000209.1:0-4326 GCA_041744295.1 Pyrinomonadaceae bacterium
CGGCCTGCAAACAGTTGTATTTATATGAGACGGAGTTTCGCTGCTCCGATTGTGATGGTCCGAACTGTTCCCACTGCGTTGAGATAAGCAGTTCGCTCACCATCGTCGCTGTAACTTGCTCCAGTTGTTCAACTGCTGCAGAGGCGGTATAAGTTATGGCTGCACGCGCGATCTGGAAAGGAGAGTTGAAGCTTGGGACACACAAGATCCCGGTGAAGCTCTATTCAGCTGTCTCCGATCGTACGGTTCGTTTTAACATTCTGCTCAAGGTACCCCAACCTTGCGCTAGAGGCCATGACCGCGATTGCGATGTTATTCGAGCGCGCGCCTGCCCCTCAACCACCCCGCGCGCCCGTTGCGCCCAAGCCACTCCCACGTAGCCCGGCGCAAAATCAAAATCTAAACCTCTTGGTACCCATTGAGCTTTTCACGGCAGATCTCGATGAGTTCCGCTAGTTCAGATTTTCCCAGGTAGTAATCTGCTCCTGCCTCGAGACAAACCTCTCTCAGTACGGTCGAGGGGTCCGCAGTAAACATGATGATCGCGGTCTCAGGATCTTCCTTCCTGATTTCCCTAAGCACTTGAATGCCGCTCCGATGCGGCATGGTGATGTCCAACACAATTAAGTTCGGCTTAAGCGCACGGATCATGTTGATGGCCTCGCGCCCGTCAGCCGCCATTCCTACCAGACTGCATCCCTCAAGTCTCGCCAGCGCCCGCTCCAAGAGTTCCCTGATCAATATCGAGTCATCGGCAATTACGATCTGTAGCTCTTTCAAACCAACCCCTTCCGCTGCCTTACCAAAAAGGGGAGTTTGCCGGAATCGCATGGCCCGGACAATCAACGAAACAATGATTTTTCTGTCTAATTATGATGACAAGGAGGGAGACGCGGGGACGCGGGGAAAGGGAAACGCGGAGATACGGAGACGCAGGGAGGAGACACGGCTGGGGAATTTGCAGGTCGGGAAGGGTGGTTTGCCCCCGCCCAGCCGTGTCTCCCATCACCGCGTCCCCTCGTCCATCCCTCAATCCGGGTTCGAAATACGATTCTGGATTGCGTACAAGATCAGTTCCGCCGTGGTCTTGAGGTCCATCTTCTCCAGAATTCGCGCGCGGTAGGTGCTGACGGTGGGGGCGCTCAATGAAAGTTCGTGGGCAATCTCTTTGATGCTCTTGCCCTGGCCAAAAAGACAAAGGACCTGAAACTCGCGATCCGAAAGCTTCTCGTGAAGAAGAGCGCTCTCGGCCCCGTGAAGATGATTCAGCAACAAATGCGCAACTCGCTCGCTGATGTATTTCCCGCCACCGATTATCTTCCGAATCGCCTTTAGCAGATCTTCAGGAGCAGCATCCTTGGGCACGAAGCCCGCAGCCCCGGCTTTCAACACGCGAACCGCGAATTGGTCTTCCGGGTAAGCACTCAGTACCAGTATGTGCAGCCCACGTCGCTTCCGTTTGATCTCGCTCAAAAGGTCGATCCCATTCGCATCCGGTAGCTCAAGGTCCAGTACCACCAGATCAAACGGTTGCTCCTTTAACAAGCTCAATGCCTCGCGAGCATCCGCCGTTTCAGAGACTTCGATGTCGGGCTCGCCCTGCAAAATCTCTTTAAGCCCGCGCCGGACAATCGGGTGATCATCCACAATCAGTACGCTAATCATCGCTGGTGTCCAATGACGGAGTCGCGGCAGCCGACAAGGTAAGACTCACTTTCACAACCGTACCTCCGTCCGGCTTGGTGTTGACACTGAAGCTGCCCCCCAACAACTCGGCACGTTCGCGCATGCCCAGGAGACCCAACGAGTCGGGAGCTAAACGCTGCTCGGAGGTTATTCCTCTGCCGTTATCGCTTATCGAGAGCACCGCGTTTGGCCGCTCGAATGTGAGTTCGACCTTTACCCGAGTGGCTTCCGAGTGTCGGGCTACGTTTGAAAGAGCCTCCTGAAGTATTCGGAAAAGCGCAGTCGATCTTTCTGGCGCCAGTGTCATTTCGTCGTCCGGGATGTGGCTGTCACACTCAATCCCGGTGCGCCGGCTAAACTCTTCGCACTGCCATTCGATTGCCGCGCCTAAACCGAACTGATCCAGCACGCCGGGCCGCAACTCCGTCGACAACTTCTTAACGGAAGCGATCGTCTCGTTCAACAGCTTGTCGATGTCTCGCATTCTTTCATCGATGACAGGTGTAAGGCTGCCAGCGTTCTTGAGCTTCGTAGTGACCCAGGCATTGTCGATCTTCATGCTGGTCAATGATTGACCGAAAACATCGTGCATCTCACGAGCAATCTCGGCCCTCTCTTTTTCACGAATCGATTGCAGGTAGGCTGCGAGCGCACGCAGTTGCTGGTGCGAACGCTGGAGTCCCTGTTCGGCTTCATGCTGTTCGGTTTCATCGCGTTGCACTCCCCAGACGCGCAGCAGTACTCCATTCACGACTATGCCGATGACATTGTTGGAGAAGCTTTTCAGATCGCCGGAGGGATCAAGTTCCTCGGTCTTTACGTCGAGCATTCGATAGCCACTGGTAATAAATCGACGCAGCAATCCGGGATTCGCCGGGCTCGAAGCGAGCGCAAGGTCTCCGAAGCGTTTCCCGACCAGATCGTCCGCGCGCAGATGTCCGTACATCCGGGCCAGGGCATCGTTGCATTCCGCAAGATACGCATGCTTGAAGAACAAGGCGACCTGCTCTTCCGTGGGCCGTGTGATATCGATCGGCTGCTCGATCTCAAAACGCCAGATTCCTTCAGAGCTATTCACAACAAAAGAACGGTATCGTTCTTCGCTGGTCCGAAGGGCTTCATGAATTCGCTTGCGCTCAGTGATGTTCTCAACCATCGCGAGGCCATAAAGCGGTTTAGGAGATTTCACGCCGATCATCACCGCGGTAAGGTCTAACCAAACCAGGCCTCCATCTCGATTTATGAAGCGTTTCTCGAGGCGATAGCTCGGAATCTCGCCGCGGAATAGCTGGTCCGCGAGCTCTTTGTCTTTTCCGAGATCATCCGGATGGGTGATGTCCATGAACTCGCGTTCGAGCAACTCCTGTTCGCTGTATCCGAGCGCCTCACAAAGCGATTTGTTGACGCGCTTTACGCGGTAGTCGAGTCCGATGATGGCCATGCCGATGGGCGCGTTCTCAAACGCGAGACGGAATTGTCCGTCGCCTAATTGCAGGGCTTCGACGTTTGTTGCCACCCCAGATTCCTCGGTGGATGCAGAACCGGGCGCATCGGCCATGTTGTGCTGGTCGTCAGGATTCAGAGCAGGAGATTGGTTTGGCTTGGGCTTCATCCGCTCACTCACTCCTCATCGCTCAGAAACCGGCTGCGATGCCAGAGAGACGTTTAAGTGTGAGGCCTGCTGGAAAGTCTGGAAAGTGCGCGAGCCTGGCTAAACTAATGTGAATTCAAAGGCAAGAGTACATCAAAAGAGCATTAGGCGTTAGATCGGACAATACTGGTTTGCTTCTGTGTTCAAGAAGGGCCAGTTCAATTCCCGGATTGCCTTGGCGAAGAGGAGCGCGGAAAGTAACAAAAGGCAGCCCTGGAGGCTGCCTTGTCGTTAATCTTACTGGTGCCTGCTATTGAGGCAGAACTTGACAGCTTAAGAGAACCATGTCAAAACGAACTTGCGACACGTGCGGGAAAGACAAAGCTCTGGAGGGTGGCAAGACCTGTTCAAAAGGCCGTTTCACATGCAAAGGCTGCGCGTACGGCCATCAACACTGCAAGCTTTGCGGGCATACGCTCCGGTAGAAGAGATGCGAGCACGTTGTCATGATCCTGTTCCATCACTGAATTGAATGTTTGGACTACATTGCCGCAATACTGCCCGATGAGAGGGAATGTCCCGCGAATAGAATGCTGGCAGGAAGAGTGCTCTTGTCGCATGGTTCACGACTCCGAGCGATGAGTTTCTAGGACGCGTGAGAGGCCGCGTATCTGTCTTCGATCAAGTCGCGGAATAAGGTCATTGGCCGAGCCAGAGACGCCTATAGTGCGCCGCCGACCTAACAATATAGCCGCGCGGCATGAAAAGCTCGCGATTTTGTTTATCGCCGATGGGTTTTTAGCTCGATTTCCCAATTTGCGCCATACGTTCAGCACTAGGTTGGCCGCCGCTGGCGTTGACGTGGTGAAGGCACAAACGAAAAGCGGCAGAGCCTAAGCCCCGCCGCAAGTCGTTTATATCACTGGTGCACCCGGCATGATTCGAACATGCGACCCCCTGATTCGTAGTCAGGTACTCTATCCAACTGAGCTACGGGTGCCTGAATTGCGGTGAGTTAGATAGTAAATGGTGAAGCGAAAGGCGTCAAA
>JBGTLE010000210.1:0-13697 GCA_041744295.1 Pyrinomonadaceae bacterium
AGAAGTTGAGCAGTCGCGGCCCAATTATTGCGGCCTAGGTTTTCCCCTGCACAGAATTTCTTCAACAAGCTGTACCGAGTCTCTTGCGTCACTGAAGATTTCCTTTGGTTGGGACGATCAATAGTGTTTGAAATCGAATCTGCTTATAAGCACTAGTAGCCGTCCTTGCCTTCTGTTTTTTGGTCCATTACGTCGCGATCCTTTCGAGTCCAGACGAGAGCGCGGCTGCGAAACTTCATTAGGAGTGAACCTATGTTGAACAAAAGTAATTTTGGAAGAAGTCTGGGACTTGCCTTTGCCCTGTTAGTTTTGGGCGCAATCCCAGCAATGGCTGATGCGGTAGTGGTCATCGGAGATACAACCGGAGGACCCACTTACAACCGCACGTTGGCCGGCACTCCGCCCGGTGCGGTCTCGGCCGTTGGTACAGCGGTGCGTTACAGCATCGTGCAACTGACGGTTGGAACCACCGGCAACTACACATTTCTGAGCACGACCGTGGGTGCCTATGATCCGTTTCTCTCGCTTTACCAGAATAGTTTTAACCCCGCCGCACCGTTGACCAATGTGCTCGTCGCCAACGACGACTTTACCCTCGGCAATTTCAACCAATCAGGTTTCACCCATAACCTGATAGCCGGCACAACTTATTTCGCTATCCAGGCTGGCTTCGCCAATGATGACTTTGGCGCCTTCACTCTGAATATTGAGGGCCCTGGGATCATTTCGGTCGTCGGAGCTAATCCCATTCCGGAACCCGCGACCATGTTATTGCTCGCATCCGGGTTGGCGGGACTAGGCGCAAAATTCCGGCGGAGGCGCAGGAACACGTAAATCGGTTTTTACTGGTTTTTGACCAACTGTCCACCTTCTTTTGACCTGGTTAGGTATTCGACTCTAGTCGATGACTTAACCAGGTCAACGCATTTCTGCTAACCACAAACTGGCGAGACGCTAAGCTTCAGACCGGCCCCACTCATTTGAGCCATTCTGCGTTCGCGATTTCATCAGACAAGCGGACATACGCTCTTGCACCTCGGCGAGCGTGGCTGTGTAATTTGTAGCTTGAAAGCCCGTACCTGCGTGCTTGGTCTATTGGCACACCTGCCGGATTGCGTTAACCTTTCGGCCCATGGCAAAAGACAACCACCCCGAAACCTCGCCAAACGAAGAACCCGCTCCTACTACCCTCGATCCAATCAGATTGCCGGCCACGGAATTAGCCGGGAAGCTCCTTAACGGACGCTACCTTGTGCAGAAGGAACTGAAACGCGGTGGGATGGGAGTGGTCTATCTCGCCCAGGACCAGCAACTGCACTCGCGACCAGTGGTCGTGAAAGTGCTGCTCGATGAGGCCTACCAAAGCGACTACGTGGTCCAAAAGTTTCGCCAGGAGGTTGAAGCCCTCAGTCGCATCGATCACCCGGGAATCGTCGGCATTATTGACGCTGGTGAGTTGCAGAACGGCAGGCCCTTTATCGTCATGCAGTACGTTGAAGGCGTTACTTTGCGTTCAGTTCTGAGCGCGGAAGGTATGAACCTTGAGCGAGTCGCAGAGATCCTCAAGCAAACCGGGCGCGCACTCACTGCCGCACACAGTCGGGGCATCTTTCATCGAGATCTAAAACCCGACAACATCATGCTGCAGGATCTGGGACACGGCGAAGAGCAGGTGAAGATCATCGACTTCGGGATTGCCAAGGTGAAAGATTCGGTGGTCGCCCCCAGCACATCGCTCAACCTTTCACCCGGAACTGTCGCTTACATGGCGCCAGAGCAGTTGAGCGGACGGCCCATCACGGCTGCGACCGACATCTTTGCGCTGGGCGCGATTGCCTATGAAATGGTAACGGGCCGCAAACCCTTCAACCCGGAAACTGGTTTCGAACTCCTGCAGATGCACCAAAACGGGGTGCGAGTTAAACCAGCAGACCTCAGACCAAGCCTTCCGGTTCCGGCGCAGGAAGTGATCCTGAAAGCACTTTCCTTCAATCCAACCGAGCGGTACACCTCGCCGCGCGAGTTTGGCGACACCCTTGACCGCGCTCTTGGGCAAGTACAGATCGAGACCCCGAGAAAACACCCAGTCGATCTACCGCTTACCCAACTTCCGAGCGAGGAGACTCCGTTCGCAGCCGCGGCTGGGCCAAGCGTCAAAACTATTCCAGTGCCGTTCCAAGCCGCACAACCAGTGAACCCTTCGGCAAGCGCGCTTGGCTTCAGCAAGCAGCCAGCGTCGGGCCGGTCCACGATCAAACTTGTCTCTTTTTTGGTATTGGGCGGACTGATGTTCGCGGCAATTGCCGCAACGGGAATCTGGTTCGCGATGAGCTGGCGACCGGCCGCAAGTGAACCAAAAGAAGATCTCCCTCCAGTGACCGCGGAACGTGTTTTGAGTTATGGACTGACAGTGCAAAAGATGCGCAACGGTCGTCCGTACCAGGATACGTTTGAATCTTCCGGTCAGGAGATATTCGAAAATGGTTGGAAGTTTCGGATGAACATTACGAGCCCGCAGGAGGGTTATCTTTACTTGCTCAACGAAGGACCGGCGGCGAGCGGAGCAACGACTTACAACATGCTGTTTCCGGAACCGAAAACCAACGACGGCTCGGCGCGAGTTAAAGCGGATAACAAACTACAAACTGCCTGGATGCGTTTCGACGAGCATCAGGGGACCGAAAAGTTCTGGATCGTTTGGGCTGCCTCACCAGTAAAGGAACTGGAGGCAGTGACAGAGGCGGATAACAAACAGGACCAGGGCGAGATAAAAGACACCACGAGAGCGCGTCAGGTACGTGAATTTCTCGATAAGCATTCATCGTCAAAACCTGAGGTTTCTAAGGACTCGAGCAAGAAACAATCAAATGTCAAAGCCAAAGGTGAGACGCTGGTGAATTTTCTTGAGTTAGAGCATCACTGAGCGCTGAGGTTAGCTGTCGGATGTTGGAATAGAAGTCAGCGGTCAGTGGTCCGTAGTCAGCTTCACCTCTAGCGTGGCTTGCAATTTTTTTTGAATACTCGGCCCGCTTAAGCGTTTCTCTCATCTGAGCACGAACTCGACCCCGAAACCGTTGACAATCACGGTCCATGGGGCCTAGCTTTGGATTCGGTACCACTGTCTTTCCGCGCCGAGCTTCCAGAAAATTCGGCCCCGCCTTGCAAATGTAATTTGGAGTGACCAATGAAGATTGCTGCCCCCTTAGCAAAGTCGATCCGCCTACTGGTGGTTCTTGCCTTCGTTACCGCTATGATCAGCCCGGGAATCGAGGCCGCTTATGGTCAGAAGCGCGCTAAACGAACTTCCCCAAAGTCCACTAGCCGCGCCGCCGGCATCGTCGAGGAAGGCGAGAAACTACTGGACGACTCGAAGTGGCCCGAGGCCATCGACGTCTTCAAGCTCGCCATTCGTCTAGACCCCAAGTACGCGCCGGCTTACGGCGGTTTGGGATATGCCTACATGAGTAGCGGAAATGCCGACCAAGCTATCGACGCTTACAAAGAGCAGGTACGACTGACACCTAATGACGCGCAGGCGCAGCACGACCTCGGGTTTGCTTATAACGCAATGGGCCGGCATGGAGAGGCTTTCGCTCCCCTGGTAAAAGCCACCGCCTTGGATCCAAATTTCGCGGAAGCCTACTACGGCATTGCCTACGCATATTTGAGAGGCGATGATTTTGAGAAGTCAGTGGGCTACTTCAAGAGTGCGATCAGACTGCAACCGGATTACGCGGACGCCTACCATGGTCTGGCGCTGGCATACGCTCGACAAGGTAAGGTCGAGGCGGCAAATGAACAAGTTAAGAAGCTCGCCACCATAGATCCAAAGTTGGCGCGGAGAGCGGAGAAAGAAGTTCAGAGCACAGGGGGGAACGCAGTGAATACTGACGGCTACAAAGTTGTGGCAAGTTCCCCGCCAACTAGTTCCGCTGCTACGTCAGCACCCGCCGTTACCACGACTAAACCTCAACCCGAATCGGCGGTGCAAAAACCAGCAGCTCCAATGGCAACTGAGCAAGCGGCGTCACAAACTGCAACCGCCCTACAGAAAACCGATGCGCCGGCTCAACAAGATGAACCAGTCAGTCGCCAGCTCCAGCAACTACCACCGCCAGCGCCAGCGACTGTGAGTTCTCAGCCAGCCGCCGCCCCGGTTGTTTCAGTCACGCCTCAGGAACCAGTCAAAGCCCTGCCGGTTAGCGCAAAGCGTTGGGCGTTAATAATCGGCGTCGACAAATATACTGATCCCCAAATCAGTCCCCTGAAAGGATCAGACAACGACGCGCGACTGATTGCCGACGCGTTGGTTCGATACGCGGGCTTCCCGCAAGACCAGGTCATCCTCCTGTCAACCAATCAACCGCTAGAGCGACAACCGACGCGCGTAAATATTCTGCGGCGCTTGTCGAATCTCAGCACTACGGTTCCAAAGGATGGTCTCTTGCTGGTCTCTTTCGCCGGCCATGGGATGGAGCGAGAGGGCCAGGCCTTCCTGTTGCCGTCTGACGCGCAGATTAGCGATCAGATCTCTTTTCTCGAAGAGACCGCGATCAGCATCAATCGAGTTAAAGAACGAATCAAGCAGACCGGCGTCGCCCAAGTGGTCGTACTGCTGGATGCGTGCCGCAACGATCCCGGCGGTCGTGCCGACGCACCAAATAATTTGACCAACGTTTACACGAGCGCGTTCAGCTTCGACGTGAGGAATCGCGAGGTTCAGGCATTCGCTACGGTGTATGCTACCGGAATCGGTCAACGCGCCTATGAGTACACCGAGAAGAAACAGGGTTACTTCAGTTGGGCTGTAGTCGAAGGATTGAAAGGATCGGCAGCCAACGAAAAAGGCGAGATCACGCTCTCCCAGTTGGTGAAGTATGTCCAGGACAATGTGCCCAAGCGAATCGCAATCGACCTGGGCTCAACCAAACAGCAAAGACCTTTCGCGATCATCGAAGGTTATCGCGCGGACGAGTTAGTCGTCGCCGTCACTAACTCTGCGTCGATGGCAAACAACACCGAAACGCCTAACATTTCCGTGGTGGATCCAGCCGCGATCGAGCTGGCGTATTGGGACACTATTAAGAACAGTAACAACCCGGATGACTTCAAAGCCTACCTGGACAAGTATCCCGACGGTCAATTTGCAGCGCTTGCCAAATCACGCGCCCAGCCGGCAAGGAGCGGCGGCAATCCTGGGTATGCAGACTCAAGCTCGCTGGAGATGACTTACTGGAACGCGATCAAAGACAGTAAGAACCCCTCGGATATCAGAGCTTACGTAACCAAGTTTCCCAACGGCCTTTTCGTGGATCTGGCGAACAGCCGGATCGCATCGCTGGAAGCTGAAGCGCGCGAGAAAGAGGGCGCCCGAATAGCTGCTGAAGAGGACAACCGAATCCGCAATACTCGAATTTTTGACGTTAATGACGCGGGCAGAACTGAAGGGTCGCTGACGGTGGCGCCAGGCGTTCTCTCGTTCGAAGTGAAGAAACGATCTGAAAAGAACGACCGCAAGAACATGACTATTCAATGTTCAGAGATCAGACGCATCGAGGCGGGGAAATCAGTTTATCAACCTCCCCACGTTAATCTGTATCTGCATCCAGTCGATAAGAAAGAAAGGTTGGTTGTGTTCTGGACCTCTCGCGGGGGACAAGGCATATTCATTAACACTCCCGTTGTTGATGTAACGCCGAATGTGATTGAAGCCGTTATCAACGCGTGCAAGATGGCGCGCGTGAACTAGCGAGCGGGCGACGCGCTTCCCTTGACGCTTGCCAGCATGTTTGCGGACTGGGAACAGTGACCTAGCCAAGGCGAAGATGCGATCCAAATCAAGACTATGACTTTTCTTGCCAATGTTACGTTTAGGTCGAGCTTCACCTTGACCGCGAGTATCACGATTCTCATCGCTCTCTCGGCCAGTGCCGCAAGAGCACAAGCACAAGGTGATGGCGCGCGCCAGATCGTGCTCGATGAATTTACAAAAGCGCGTCCGCCGCAGACTGCTTCGCCCAAAGGACCGGCCAAGACCGAAACCAGACCACCGACGCGTAAGCCGAAACCAATCGCGGCGGTCAAAGCGCCGCGCTATACGCGGAAGACGCCGGCTGTGGTTAGAGTTTCAACATCCAAGCCAGAGATTAGTGAGATCGGAGTGACGATCTGGCGGTTGCATCCAGCGCTAGGGAATGACGGAAGTGCACGAGTGCTGGTGATGGAGAAGGCGCAGACAACCGAGTGGACGCCCCAACGAATAGAAGCCGATACGGCGTTGAAGGTCGGCGAACGCGTGCGGCTCAGTATCGAATCACCCCGCACCGGTTATCTCTACGTGATCGATCGCGAACAATTTGCCGACGGCTCGCTTGGTGATCCTTATCTGATTTTTCCCACCTTGCGAACTCGCGGCGGCGACAATCAGGTGCGGCCCGGAAAACTGATCGATATTCCCGCTCAGGAAGACAACCCAAGTTATTTTACCCTCGTGCCTACTCCCAGTCGCCAGGATCAGGTGGCAGAAGTGCTGAGCATTATTGTTACGTCGGAGCCGCTGAACCTTTCGCTGACAGATAAGCCGCTGATGATTTCAAAGTCTGACGTGGAAGCCTGGGAGAAGGCCTGGTCGAGCCAGGTGGAGAGATTCGAAATGGATGGCGGCGCGGGAAAGACCTGGACCAAGGCGGAGAAGGAAGCGAGTGCGAAAAATTCTGCCAGACTGCTTACCCAGGAAGAGCCGACCCCGCAAACGATCTATCGCCTCAGCAGCAAACACAAGAACGCAATCATGATCACAGTCCCGCTGCGCTACAGTAGATAACCTTCCGGACTGTTTAAAACTCAAAAGCTGGATTAGAACGAGTGGGCTGCGCAGTCTCTCAGTCAGGTGCAGATTTCTTACCCAATCGACTTAGCATGACATCAATTAATAACCGCGAACTTTGCCACGGTAAACGGACGCTCCTCGAGTTCGCGCCGATAGAAAACACGCGGCCTCTGGACATTTCGCTTGCGGCCTCAACATCTTCATCGCCGTCAACGTAAACTAACTGACATCCAGCATCTGACATCCGACATCCGCTTCCATCTATCTCAAAGGATTGTTAATCGAGCTCCACAGTTCAACCGGCACAGCGCGTTTGAACTTGAAGAGATACTTTTTGAAATGACCACACACGTAAATGCGGCCAGTCACTCGCCAAACTGGTTTCGAGTTCACGATCTCATCGATCGTCCTGAGCACGGCTTGGGGAGTACTTACGAAAATTCGTAGTGGTGGGGCCAGGGAAAGGGATTCCTTGTTCGGTAACTTAAATTGATGGACGTAATCCTCAAGAGTAATGGGCGTGTCATTGACGCTCATGTCTTCGAAAACAAGCCGGTCGATATCACCCTGTTGCTTCACCGCGGCCAGCACTACCGGCACATCGAACGTCACACCCAACGGCGTTACCGAAACAAGTTGGGCTTCTCCTAAGCGGACCAACAGTGGTTCGGTCTCATCGTATTCTTCCTTCGCGGAGTTTCCTTTGTCAGACTTCTTATCAGACTTCGTTCTTTGTATCTCAACCTGGGCGCGATGGACCTTGTAACCACGCACTTCTTTCGGCAGGTCGCCGGCATACTCGTTCGTTACAATTGCAGACGAAAGCACAAGCAGGATCACAAAATATCGACAGCGGCGAAAGCTCATACTCTCTCCTCTTTTCGCGAACAATAATATCCAAAGATGTCTCTCTGCTTGCTCATCCAATATCCTGCGAGCGTAGCGCGATGATCGTTCCGAAGGTCATACCGAGAAACATCAATAGCAGCACGAGCGGGTTAAGCCACGTGCTGCCCCAGGGATGCAAAAACTCAACATGGCTGCTGAGGTCGTCCGGAATATCCACCACCTCCATTCGTGGCGGCACCGGATCGAGAGTCGGCTTCGCAGGTTTCTTCGGTTCGGCGCCTTGTCGGCCTCCCACGTTCCATTTCTCAACGCGCTTTTGGTAATCATTCATCTCTTTATCAAAGTCTTCAAACTTCTCTTCAGACCGCGCGCGGTAGTCTTCCACTTCTTTCTGTTTCTGATCGATCAGCGCGTCATTACTATGCTCTATCTCTTTAAAAAGTCCACGTCCTTCGGTCTTGTTTGAGGGCATCGCGTCTTCGTCTTTTCCACGCAGCACCCCTAACTCGGAAGACAGACGTTTCATCGAATCGAATGCCCAGGTTGCCGGCATTAACGTGCCGACATACTTCGCGCTCCCTTTTGGCACGCCCACGAGACCGCAGAAGATAATCTGCGGGATTAACAGGAGCGGCACCAGACTGGTAGCCATCTCTGACGTTTTGACTATCGCAGAGATAAAAAGTCCGATCGCGATTCCAACTGCGCCCGTGAGCAAAACTACGCCGAGCTGCGGGAGACCAAAATGGTCACCGGGGAGCTTCATCACTCCCATAACGTGAAACAGTCGCAAGAACCCGAAGAGCAAGGCACACTGCACGCCGACGATCATGAAGAGCACGGCCAGCTTTGAGCCGACATATGGCAGCAGTCCGAGATTCACCATCCGCTCGCGGTTATAGACGGCACGCTCACGAATAATTTCACGCGCGGCGATGGCCGTCCCAAACCAGACCGCTACCAGCGCCAGCACAAAGTAAGGAAAGTCACGCGGACTTTCTTTATCGACCACGAGGTAAGTAAGGAACGCGACGATCGGCGCCTGTCCGAAGAGGATCAAGAGATTGAACTTGTCGTAAAGCAGGACTTCGATATAGCGATGGGCCAGCGTCTTCCATTGACGTAAGGCATCTGTAACGTTGGGCCGGTGTTTGGTGGGCGTGGCCGAATGTTGCTGCCCTTTGAGTGATCCCAGTGGTTGCAGAATATTAGCCTGATACTGCTCGGTCTCAATGAAGCGCTGCTTCCATTCTTCCGCCACCTCTTCGGAGATCTGTTCCTTTTGTAGCTTGTAGTTGCGTTTCTGTTCGGAGTTCGCGTTGGCGGGTAGTAACGGAAGTCTGGCCAGGGCCACTTCAATCGGCGCTTCGAGTCTGTCGTATAGGTCCTTAAAGCTGTCGGCACTTACATGCGCGAGCGCCTCATGAGGAGCGCCATAGAATACGAGTTTGCCGCGCATTAAAACTACGATCTTATCGAAGAGCTTTACGTTCTCCATCGCATGAGTTGTCAGGATGACCGTGCGTCCTGACTCCGCGATGTGACGAAAGAGTTTCATGATCTTCTCTTCCGTCGCCGGATCCAGGCCCGAGGTTGGTTCATCAAGGAAGATCACGGAGGGCTTGGTAATCAGCTCTACGGCAATCGAGACGCGTTTTCGCTGGCCTCCGGAAAGCTGACCGACGGGAACATCACGGCGTTCAGCAAGACCGGTAACGTCCAGCACTTCGTTGATAATCTGTTCTATCTCCGGCCCTGATACGTCGCGCGACAAGCGCAGGCGGGCCACGTAGTGAAGCGTGCGATAGACGGTGAGTTCGCGATGAATGATGTCGTCCTGCGGGACATAACCAATCGATTGTTTCAGGGAATCCAAATGCTCATACAGGTCCAGACTGTTAATCAGCACCAGGCCGCTACTAGCCGGTCGCATGCCATTCAAAGCATCCATCAAGGTTGACTTGCCGGCCCCGGATGGCCCAAGCAGTCCGACGAATTCGTTAGGCTGAATCGCGAGGTCAACGTCATCCAGCAATTTTATCGAGCCGCCGCCGGCACGATTCGCTACGACCTTTGTAATATCGATGGCGTCGATCCGTGTCTTTGAGCGCGTGTCGAGCAGGGCAACGCCCCGCGCCGCGTCTACAAGTAATAAGAAAGGTCCGACCTGGACGGTATCGCTGGCGCTAATCCGAGTCTTGCTCTTGATCCGGCCGCCGTTTACATACACGCCGTTGGTTGAACCAACATCTTCGACCGCAATGTCCCCTTGCACTCTGGTGATGCGCGCGTGGTGGTTGGAGATTTGCAGACCATCCAGCTGCAGATCGTTGTCGGTAGCTCGGCCTATGGTAATCGGAGTGTGGTCACGAAATGGCTGGAAGCTTAAGCCGTCGGCTCCCACAAAATTTCTACGCGGCAGAGACGGCGTGGCCTGACTGACAACTACGTCTCTCTCGAGTGTGTGGTTAACCACGGCTTCACGTTGCGCTGACGATAGTTCAATACGCATTATGCGCAATACCGGACCGCCGGGGCCGAACTGCGCCTTTGAGCCTACTCGGATCTCTACTGGTCCAGATATCTGTTGACCATCGAGGAAGGTGCCGAAACGGGAATTCTTATCAACGAGCAGGCAGCGTCCGGCCTCAATAAGAAACTCCGCATGCTTGCGTGAGACCATGGGCCACGTGCCGCCATCGAATGCGATCTGACACTCACTGGCGTCGCGACCGACCGCAACGCTGGTAGACTCAAACGCCCGCTCGGCTTGTTGCTGGCCGTTACGCTCTTCGACTAAAGAGATTCTCATGGTTGCGACCTATTAAAGTTGTGAACTCGGATCTACAGGCTCTGAGAATGATGTTCAGATCTAATGCGGCCTGGACCGACCCGACAGATCTGAAGCTAGAGCCAACCAGCGGGATGAAACAGGCTGAACTTTACAACGGCCATGACAGAAAGGAAACGATCAGAACAGCCAAGCTACAGCGAGTGGGCCGGGTAGTGATGCAGTTTGCTTGATTTTCGATTCCGCCCGACGTGATGAGGTCAGTCCAACCTCGCGGTAGCGGGTGGGGTGTTGTGTTGCATTGAGCGACACATGATCCCATTTACCGCGAGGTTGTGGATCTCATGACTGTTACGCGGCATTCATCTACGGCGTTCAAACTGAATCACTACTGATCGGGTCGTTGGGGTAGACTGAAGCCGCATTTGAAACCTTCTTTGTGAGTTGATTGCGTCGGGCCCGGCGCTACAGCATTATTAACTTTGACTTGAAACTCGAAACTTGTTTCTATGCCAACAGAACGCCTTTACTATTCCGACTCTCATCTGATCGAATTTGAAGCGCAGGTCACAGACGTCAGCGAAAGGGTTAGTGGCTGGACTGCGGTAACTCTCAATCGCACCGCCTTCTATCCGACTGGCGGTGGCCAACCCAGCGACACGGGCACTCTCAATAGCACGCGCGTGGTTGAATGTATCGACGACGAACAAAACGGTGTCTGGCATGTGTTGCAGGGGCGAGCTCCCAAGATTAGAACGACCGTGAAGGGACGAGTGGATTGGCCTCGGCGCCTGGACCACATGCAACAGCACACCGGCCAGCACATTCTTTCACAGGCGTTCGTCACTCTGTTCAAAGCCCCCACCCACAGTTTTCGAGTCCTGGACCAGTCGTGCGAGATCGATGTCGAGATCGAGAATCCTACCAACGAGCTCATCGAACGAGCTGTGGAGTTAGCGAATAACGTAATCTGGGAAGATCGATTCATCACCATCAAGCAAGTGACGACGGAAGAAGCGGCCGAGCTGCCCTTACGAAAAGATCCGGCGCGGCAAGGCGAACTGCGACTGATCGAAATTGAAGGCTTTGATCTAACGCCCTGCGGCGGCACGCATGCTTACCGCACCGGCGAAGTCGGAATGATTGCCGTGCGCCACTGGGAACGAGCAAAAGGCTTAACGCGCATCGAGTGGGTCGCGGGCGGCCGCGCGCTTGCCGACTATCGGCGGGCAAACAAAAGCGCCCGCGCAACTGCGGCATTGTTCAGCAGTGGTCGCGATGATGCGCCATCACATGCCGAGAAATTGATTGAGGAGAACAAAGAACTACATCGACGCGTCCGAGCGCTCGAAGAGATCGCGGCGACAGTGGAAGCCAGTGAGTTCTATTCCCAAGCCGCGGCGAACTCAGAGGGCACTCGCGTGGTTGTTCGTGTTGTTGAGGGCAGGGACGCTGAGAGTCTAAAGAAACTCGCGCAGGCACTGATTGCAAATCGTAAGACAATCGCATTGCTCGGCTCGCGCGATCACGGTACGGCCCGATTGGTTTTCGCGCGGTCAGCAGATCTTTCAGCAGACATGAATGGGCTGATGCGCGAAGCATGCTCGCAACTTGACGGACGCGGCGGAGGCAAATCCGACATGGCCCAAGGCGGAGGAAAGAAAGTTGAGCAGCTGGCCGGCACTCTCGAACTGATCGCGCGAAAGCTTGAGGAACGCTAACCGCACTCACACACCCTTGTCATTGCGTGAGATCTCAAATATCTCAAATATCTCAAATTCTCAGATCTCAGATATCTCTGATCTCAGACCTGAGACTTGAGACCTGCGACTAGGAACTCGCAACTTGAAACCCGAAACTCGAAACTGTATTCTCTCTCGCGTGGGGCAGTAGCTCAGTTGGCAGAGCGCCGCGTTCGCAATGCGGAGGCCAGGAGTTCGACCCTCCTCTGCTCCACCAATAACCCCGCCGCTTTCAACTATTTACAGCCGCACATTGAGTTTACTCATTTTTCACTTGTGACGCCGTTGTGACGGCGCAACTGGAAATCTGTTTAGCGAAGAACTCGTTCTGTGTGGACAGTGTGGAAAAACCCGAAGTAAAGTCCCAGTCAGCGCAACGTTGTCACCTGCGGCCTCGCCGAATTATGAGGCTACCGAATTCTTGCAATGCGGAGGGCAGAACTTGGATAAACGTGGGAGTGGCAAGGGTTAAGAGTGTTGGGAAACCTGAATTGGACCAAGGGCAATGCGGAGGTCGGTAAATTCCGATCGCGATGTGATTCGGCTTTAGGTTTCAGTTCACAAAAGGATCGGGGGAGAGCAGCGTGAAGTCCGTGTAAGTTGTTGCCGCCGGCTCCGACTAATTGGTCAGGAAACGAACCGGAGTTGCCAACCACGACCCTGATGAGATACTCGTCGTTTCCGAGCACTAGGCAGCAGCGGTACAGCCTTCCCTATTCTGTTTTCAAGTGGGCGGTGGGCTTGGCGAGGCGGCTACTAAAGAATCGGTAGGAACGCGGTGGGGTCAGCGAAGAAGATAAACCAAGGCGCCGGCGGCTAAGAGGCAGAGTAGGATCACTCCGGGCACAAACCGGCGCCAGATAAAACGGTCAATTATGTTTTCAGCTTCCAGATTCAGTGCGCATTGGGGACAGCCCCGATCAACGGGTTGGAGCATATAACCGCAGTCACGACATGGTTTGGCACTCATATTCTCCACCTCTGGCACAGAGCGTTTCTTTAAAAGTTGCCGGAACGAAACGTTGCTGTGCTCGTTGGCTTCCATTAGTCTACTGGCTCCAGAGCATTCCGGTCAGCGTTTATTTAACGCTTCGACCGTCACGCTTGCAAGCTGAAGCTCGTTGAAGTGAACGACGATGTTGATCGTCGACGTTCCCCCCGCTCGGTGAACTGAGAGTCGCTAGTTAGTATGAGCGAAGCACAACTAAAAGCCCCCAATAGCTCGCCTGATGCTGGCATTTGGTTAGACCAGCACGGAGACTATCTTTTCAAGTACGCTTCGTTCCGTCTGCGAGACGCATCGGCGGCCGAGGACGCCGTGCAGGAAACCTTTCTTGCGGCTCTGAAAGCCTACGAAAAGTTTGAGGGGCGGGGTTCCGAACGGACCTGGCTGGTCGGAATCTTAAAACACAAGATTACGGACCACTTTCGGCGAACTGCGAGAGAGGCGCCCATGGGCCAGGAGGAAGACGCAGGTCCCGAACAT
>JBGTLE010000211.1:0-5760 GCA_041744295.1 Pyrinomonadaceae bacterium
GAATTATTTCTTCAATGACTTGGATCGGAAGCCGATCTCAACCGTTAAAACGGTTCAATGCACCCGGATTTTGGCTGACACCGGGCTGAAGCCACGGTGTGAATGAGAAGATCAAAATCGCATCACTAGTTTTTGAATCACTGAACCGCCGCCGGTGGTTTGTCGTTGAGTACGCTCTCGACGATTTTGATTAACTCATCGCTCTTAGCCAATCCAAACGCTTTTTTCCACAAACCCGTGCGCTCGTTACCGATGACGAAGATGTTTAGATGGTTTTCCTTGCTTTCTACAAAATGTCCAATCTTGTTCAACGCGAAGTCCACATTCTGTTTCTCCCCGGTTAGAAAGTACCAACCTGGGCCGGCCTGGAGTTTCTTTGCATACTCCTTCAAGCGAGCTGGTGTGTCTACAACCGGGTCAACGCTTATGGAAATAATGTGTACATCTTTGCCGACATGCAATCCCAACGCTTTTTGTATCTTTTGCAGATTGCGGCTTAGTGGCAAACAAGCTCCTGGGCAAGTCGCAAAGAAAGAATTAATGACTACTACTTTCCCTTTCAGCAAGTCGCTATAAAGGCGCATGCTTTCGCCGTTCTGATTGATTAATTGGACGTCCGTGAAGTACTTGTGACTTGGCGTCTGTTCCGCAGCTCCATCAGCGTTTTGTTTACCAGTCCGCTGAACAGGGGGAGTCTGCGACGTCTGCGCTTGTGTAGTGCCGCCTGAGAGATAGATGGCCAATACTAAGATAGGCGGCGTGCACAACTTGAAACCTATTTTGTCTGTGCAATGCATGATCGTTCCTTTCTGGCTTGCACAATCAGTGGGCCGGTTTGGTTCTTGTGGATTTCTTCGGTCGTGTCAATTCGTGGATTACTTTCTTTTGACCCGATGTTGAATCGGTTCTTGCGCCATCTCTTCAAGGCAAGACCAACTGGAAATCAGAGCCACGAGTCGAGCCCTTGAAGGTGGCTGCACTTCTACCATGACTAACTGACAATTGCCGATTGCCGATTGATGTGTTCCTTTAGTTGATTGGTGTAACACGAAGCCCATGGTAATCCGAGATCATCTCCACGCACAGGCGTTCGGCGCGGGCGCGGTCGGGTTCGGGAGGTAACGAAGACCGGATGTAGGCTTCCTGTGAAAGTTGGAAGAGACGTTCGGCCTCAATCTTCACTTTCTCGAGAGGCCAGGCGCCGCGCTTGATATCCAATAGTTCAGTTGCATCGGCGCGTTCGACCTGAACTATGCCTTCGGTGAGAAACTCTATGCCCATCCGCAGCAGACGAATCAAATGCGCCGCGTTTTTCGCGTCATATCCGACGCGGCGAACTAACTCACGACGCTTCTGGCCCATGTAACCCCCACTGTAATAACGATGCCGCTCGCCACGGTATCTCTTTACCACTTCCATCATCTCAGTTGTTGCGCCTAAAAAAGGCCGGCCATCCAAACGTCTCAGAGAATGGCCATCATCTGACGAGTCGGGATCGATACCAAACGAGGTCAGTTGCTGCTCGAGCCGCGCCATCATGGCCTGCGCTTCCTGGTTGAATGAAACCATTTTCTTAAACTGATCGTGGGCATAACCTGTGAACGAGTGGTAAGCCTTCTTGGTGACGAAGATGTCTCGGTTTGCGCGCAGACGTTGTCCCAACGCACTCTCGTAGATGATCCCGTTGGGTTTGAGCCACAGCAAACTCAGCACGTTTGGATTACAGTTAAGCAGCAGGCCGACAAACTTTTTCAGTTCGTAAAAGACGCAGTCCCACTCCCCTTCCCACTTCTCGTAGACATCTCTTCCGCCAAAGCCTAAGTAATGCTCAAGCGGACCGATATAAACTCCCATCACATCCTTGTCATCGATCGAATTAGGATCGGACTTGGGAACGTACATGCCGTGAGCCACGCTGCCGCGCCAGCAGAGTGAAACCAGACCTTCAGGCAGAAGGTTCGAGACCTGTTCGCGCGAGAGGCCTTTGAGTTCTATATCGATGGTTGTCATGGCCTGGAGATGGTAAATGGTAAATAGTGAATGGAACAACAGCTAGTCCCTGTTCATTGAACGCCTAGGGCCGAAAACGAGGGTTCTGGGGTCGTCGGGAACCGATCACATTTTGTGATCTCCATTAAGTGAACTCGAAGATATCTCACCCCGGTGAGGGGTGTGATGTTTATAGCAACGGACGCTACCCCATACGGTGGCCCCGTTTGGAGGGGCGGAACTCAAGTTGACAGATACTCGTCTGGCATCATTCCGCCCCTCCGAACGGCGCTGAGGTTTCGGTGTTGTGGTCTATAAACATCTCACTCCTACGGAGTGAAGAACCTGGTGCGCACGGAGGATTCTTCACTCAAGAAGGTTGACGCAATCTTGAGGTCGCAATTTGCGACTTCAAGATTTCCGATTCTTCAGCCTTTAATCGGAACATGAAATCTTCAGGGAATCGTTCCTGGTTGCGGCGCACCTGCTCGTTAAGACGCTTAGTTGAAACTCCATATAACGCTGCGAGATCAGCATCAAGAATTGCCTTCTCGCCACGAATGACCCGGATTACGCTTTCGACGCGCTCAACAGGAAGATTAACGCTTGATTTGTTCATGTGAGGTGTAGGTATGCAATGCATGCTAGCCCGGGAAACACTGCAGGGGCAAGCAATGGTGAGGAGCCAGGTATTGATGGTCGTTTATAAAGATCTCGCTCCGATCGGAGTCAAGAACCCCGCTTGAGAATTAACTTCAAGGGCTTCGAGTTGCTTTCGGTGATCGAGACACGCGGCGAGCTGCCTTGAATCTTTCCCCAGCTTCTGGCTTCGATGGCGTATTTGAAATCGCCATAGACTTTGAAGCTGAACTTTCCCTTGTCATCGACTTTGATCAAGCGCACGTAACGGTCACCGTCGTACAGAGAGATGTGAGCGTCTTTAACCGACCGTCCGTCCTGCCAGACAACCGATCCTGAGACAGTGCGTTCCTTCCATGGCTGACCCAGACGTAAGGTCAGATTTTCAAGCTTTGCTCCCTCAGTCACGACGATCCTGGTTGCCTGACCGGGCTCGGCTGCACTGGGAAAATACGTTCGCGGATAGGGAGCGTGGGTTTCATCGGGAGCCTGGTTGCGCGGGTTCACGACCAGGTAATAATCTCCAACTGCCACGCCCTCAAACTTGAAGCCTCCATTTTCGTCTAGCTGTTTGAAAATACTCCAGTCGGGGTCGTCAGCGCTGGCCAGATAGACAAACCCCGGATGAACAGGTCTTCCGGAAGTGGTCAGCACATTGCCGGCAACTTCCGCCGTCGCATGCAGATCGATTTTGACTAGATCCATCTCACGATGGTGGCAGTGGCTTTTCTCTATGGTCACCTCATATTCGATGGTGGTCAGGGTGTCAGTAGGATTCTCTTCGGTCTTCGGGTCGCCGTAATTAGGAAGGAGCAACGCCGCGAACGGCGCAAACGCTCGCACCGTGTAGCTTCCGGAGCCGGACAATGACACATCGAACTGCCCTTGTTCGTCAGTGGTTGTTTCGAGAGTCTCATTTCCCCGCTGCACTGTAACCTTCACTCCACTTAGCGGATCATATTTGTCGCGAGTGAGGCGCCCTGAAATTGACTCCTGAGCACCCTGCTGGGTTACGGTGCGAATGTAATTCAAGTCTTCAGAATCATCTTCGAAGATCGTTGTCCTGGTGCATGGTCCCGCAAAGAGCCGCTTAGTATCTGGATCAAGGGAGGCGTAAATGAGATACCTTTTGCCTTTATCAAATTTCATGTCGCAACTCGTTCCGGACAATGTGGCGACGTCAACTTGAGCGCTAGAAACGCCTCGAAAGGGCTGCTCAACTATGAAGTGCAGGAGTGCAGTGGGAAGCTCCTTGTTTGCCTGCTTAGCGGGAGGCGTTATCTTGGTTAGGTGGCCCACAAACACCGCGTCCGCCCTCCAGTAAGCGGCGCAGACGGGTGTGCCGTATTCCGCGCATTGACAGGCGTTTGCGTGCTCAGGGAAAAACGCTAGTGCGGCCAGAGAGATTGTGATGAGGATTAAGTGACGCATACTCACCTCGATTTGAAATGTGCGGACTATAAGGGGTGCCTGGGCGATTCATTATACCGAAGTCTCTCGGTGTTGTAAGTCATCTGTAACGATCTGAGTGAGTAACATCTAAAAATGCGAGAACAATTCTTTCCCACTTGCCGTGGTTTGTTTCGGCGGCAGCCAAGACTCCCGGCGTTCGCCGGATTGCGCTCCCGGGTTCTATTACAACCAACAAACAGAATCCTAAAGAAATCGACTTTCTGGTGGTGGTTGATGACGATGCCGACCTTGAGCCGTTGGCCGGCTTGGGACGCAAGATGAAAGGCAGAGCTCAAAATATTATTCGAGGCGCGGATATCTTGCTTGCGAATGTTCAAGGTAGATAATTGGCCGGACCTGTCAAACACGATCCACAAATCTTCACGAAGCCGCTCGAAATTAAAAGAGAATCCGCAGATTACTCAGATCATGCAAATTCCCAACAGACATTTCAGGAGATACGTTAGTAGACTGGTTAATCAGGGGATTGCGAATTTCGGATTTCGGATTTTAAGAGCAAGATCCTTCGCTCGTTGAGGAGACCTTGTCGACGCTAAACGACTCCAAGAATCTTAGTCAACAGATCCGATTTCGATCACTTCCCCGGGCTTGATTGTCTTCAAGACGTCGAGCACCTTGGGAACGAGCAGTTTCAACTGTGGATATCTGCAAGGTCTGGCTACCAAAACAATCAGAGCGAGGTCGAGGCCGGAGAGGTTTTGCTGCAGAGGCATCTTCCTATCAACGGTGATCAGTGCTTCAAAGTTTCCGGCCGCAGCTGCTAACAATGCGCCGTTCTTCACACCCGTCAAACCAACGTCATTAACCGTAAATACGTCGTGGCCTGTGAAGTCAGCCTTAAGTCGCTGAGGAGTGCATTCGTCAAGCAGCAGTTTCATAGTCGGTGAGGAGACGTTCGCGCATTAGCTCGAGCACGCCAGAGGCTTGCTCGCGAGTTACTGACGGAAAGTCAGCGAGAAAAACGTTGAGGCCGTCTCCCGCCTGAAGGTAGTCAAACAAGTGACTGATGGGCACGCGCGTTCCAGTGAAGACCGGCGTGCCACTCATCTTTTCGGGATCCACTTCGACTAGATCTTTGATGTCCATAGCAGGTTTCCCACTCGTTCTTACTGCCGGCATTGTAGCGCCGATGAAGAGCTCAGGTGAAGCTGGAACGCGAGACTACGATCCACGAAACTACACGAAGGCACACGAAATCAACAGAGAGAATTCGCAGATTACGCCGATTACGCAGAGATGATCATGCACAGGATGGCGTTGCGGGGCCGCGCTAAGCTTTGCCCGCCTTCTCAACCAGCGAATTTCCGAGGTTGGGATCACTTATTTGGGGTTGGGTTGATGCGCTTCTTGAGCGGGGGTAAACCACGTTTCCCGACCTGCGAATTTGGGACGCTTGAGCTATCAATTCAAAATGTTCAGTCGGTTGGATCTTGATGGGAAGCTCTCAGTCATTAAATTGGAATTATTTCTTCAATGACTTGGATCGGAAGCCGATCTCAACCGTTAAAACGGTTCAATGCGCCCGGATTTTGGCTGACACCGGGCTGAAGCCACGGTGTGAATGAGAAGATCAAAATCAAACTCCACCATCACTAGTTTTTGAATCACTGAACCGCCGCCGGTGGTTTGTCGTTGATTACGCTCTCGACGATTTTGATT
>JBGTLE010000212.1:0-6051 GCA_041744295.1 Pyrinomonadaceae bacterium
CGCGAGCCGAAGACCATCTCGCAATTGGCAGAAGCACTTCACCTGTCCCCACCAAGTGTTTACACGCACATTAACGACATGCTGAAGAGCGAGCTTCTTCGCGAATCCGCAGAGTGGGAGAAGAAATACCCGACCGAGCGCTATTACGAGCCGAACTTTCCGGTCTTTAAGGCCGAAGAATGCGCGGAGCTTAGAGTTCTCTGTCACGAGATGGCCCAACAAGTAGTCGCCTTGTTTGAAAGAAAACGAGCCAAGATAGAGCGCGCCTTCGGTCGAACCGGACTTGCGGATCAAGGTTGGGAGTTTTCTGATATCACCCAATGCTTTTACGCAAACATGCAACGCAGCGCACGCGCTTTACTTGAGGAGCGCGGAATCCTCAATCCTCGCGAAAAACACGCAAACGGAGCCGAATGGATCTTCTGGGCCGAGGAACCGGAAGCTGGCGGAAACAAAAAGTAGGGCCACTCGCATTCGAAATTCGCACTCCCCTCGCCGCTCACACCCGCACTAGTCCTCAGGTATTCATGATTACGGTCCCCCGACCGTCTGGGATATGACCTGTAACACCTGGTTACCAGGTTGCGCCAACGTGGGGACACTCGGAACCTCAAGTGACCATATGTGGGTTAGGGCACAGACGAACCAGGTTGCGCCGTTTATGCTGGGCATCCTGGTCATTTCTGTTTACGCATACCGCGCAGTCGCGGAGCCAGACAACGAAGATTTAATTGAGTTCTGCTCCGGACATCAAGTTTTCGCACCTCCAGGAAGGACGAAGCTCGGGTTTCAGCGAGTAAACACCCATCTTCGCAAGACTAAAGTTACAAAAACAGGGGAGTTAGACATGAAAACAAAACAGTCGCAAACCCGAATCGGAGGCGCCATCCTGGTGTTTTCGTTGATGGTAATGGGAATCGCTCTGAGCATGACTGCTCAGGCGCAGTATCCAAATGATCATGATCGTGCTCGCAACAATAACGAGCAAAATAGCCGCGATCGGAACTGGGATCGTTACGGCAACTACGGTGGTTCTTTCCAGCTTCGGCAAACGGCGCTGAACGCTGGTTACAACGAAGGCCTCAGCGCCGGCAACAATGATCGCCAGCACGGGAGGCAAGCTGATTACCGAACCTCTGAGGTCTACCGGCGAGCAACGAAAGACTACAGTTCGCGGCTCGGCGACCGCGAAATTTACCGCCGGTATTTCCGGGAAGCTTTCGAAATCGGATACAACTCCGCAGATTATAACCAGAACGATTGGGATGATCGGTATACCAATCGTGACAACCGTGAGCGGAATAACAACCGCAATCGAAATCGCCGCGGCCGCAGCTGGGACGGCTATGGCAACTTCGGCGGTTCTGCCCATCTTCGTCAAACTGCTCTGAACGCCGGATACAACGAGGGCATGAAGCAAGGGCAAAGTGACCGTAATAAGCGCGACGGCAACGGCTACCAGGACCAGAATGCTTACCGCAAAGCCACTAAAGACTACAGCTCACGGCTCGGGGACCGCGAAATTTACCGACGCTACTTCCGTGAGGCGTACAAGAACGGCTACAACGATGGTATGAATGGCACCTAGCGGCTTCGCATCGCACACGAAGTTAGATTCTGATCGATGCAGATGTTTATCCTGGATAGTGGGTCGTTGGGCCTGGCTCATCGACCTGCCTCCAGAGGGGGACTTAATTCACGCCACGCTTTAGACTGTTGGGAAATGCTGTCCGCGTCCACGAGACCGTTCCACGGTTTCAAGCGCCTCATGGCAGTAACGAAGAGCAATCTGTTCAACGTTCCAATATGTACCTGAGACCTCATCGAAGGTGTGCCTATTACTTTCTAACTTGGGCGCAGGCCAGGTGCTGAAATTCGAACTTCCGACTCAATGGCATGACCACACAGCGACCAGTCAAAGTTATCAAGAACGACGCAGGCAAAGAACCTGAGATTCCCGCCGAGGAATCCGCCGCTGACTCAGTTAAATGGTCCAAAGAGGTTCGCTCATGGGTCGTTGAGACTCAACAAAACCGGCAGGTTGAATCGCTTCAAGACTTCGACAGTCTGTTCAAGGTTGACTCGCCGGAGACAGAACAAGGGATTGATTTGTCGCTGACAACGGTGCCAGAAAAGAAAAGCAAAGGCTGACTACCAGCTGCGATTGAGACTTGACAGCGATTCTTGAAAAGCACAGCTAAAAAGGGAAGAGAGAGCTGGTGTCAGAAGAAGTAGTTGTTGTGAAGAGTTTGAGGCCGAAATGGCTCAACAAGTGATTCAGGCAGCAATTGCACTTAAGCGGCCTTGGGAATCTTGCCCATCAGACGAGTGATAAGGCTTCTCAGTTGATTGAAGTTGTCAGGCCGGGTGACATACACATTTTGACCGATTGCGACTTCATCACCCTCAGCGATGTCGCCAATGCAAAAGACCACAATCGGCACATTCTCTCCGACATCCGCTCGATCGCGGATTCGACTGGCCGTGGCGGTAACCTGACTCGATAGGCCGGCCAGGCTCAACAGAATGAGGTCAGGCGTCTTAAGCCGGGCACTTTCTATAGCGTCCTGTTCATCTCTGGCTACTGCCACACGATAACCATCTGCCTTCAGCAACCTTTCAATGCCGTCGCGGGTTTCAGCGACATCCTCTACTACCAGGACAACAAGGTTTAAGTCAGTTATTCTATTCATCAAACGATTTCTGAACTTCACTTTTGGTGTGGCGACCCATGGTGCCTAACCGTAAGTGTATACAACGAAACTTCAGCCTTCCGTGCGACAACGTACATACGCGGATTAATGCAGCTTAAATCAGATCCCGAGTCCAGAAGCAAGGAACTCACACAAGCGAGCCTACTCTCTGATTTGCGCCAGATAGGTCCTCAATTATACTTGCCAAGGATCGTCTCGACTGTTTCCTAACAAGGAACAGCTTTAACGTATGCAGTGTTCGATCACCATCTCAGAAAAATCGCGGCGATGCCGCAACCGACGGGGCCGAGGAACCCGACATACATGCGCTATCGTGTTGCTTCTCCTGCTCCTCGCTATCCAAGCAAAGGCACAGACAAGGAATATCACCGACATCAATCTCAGCCGTTTAGCTGAAGCCGCTGAGGCAATTAGCCAGGGGCAGTTATCAAAAGCTGAGAGTCTCCTCAATTCCGTGCTCGCCTCATCGCCACGCGATGCGGACGCCCTCAATCTGCTTGGCGTAGTGCGCGCACAAGAATTAAAACCCGCTGAGGCTGAACGGCTCTTTCGACGTGCCGTCGCCGCTTCGGCAACGCATATCGGAGCGCGCGTCAATCTTGGCAAGCTGCACCTGACGAGGAATCAAACGTCTGAGGCTCTGCAGACATTCCTGGCCGCGCATCGGATCGCACCCGATCGCGCCGAGATCAACTTAAACCTGGCAACGCTTTATGCAGACACTGGCGATCACCAACAGGCCCTCGAGTATCTGCGACTTGTTCCACGCTCGGCAGTTACCGACGACTACTTCCTGCTTTTTCTGCGATCGCTGCTGAGTCTGAAACGGCTCGAGGAAGCGCGGAGGCTGGCGCGCGATTTTAGTGAGTTGAGCCCCGGCAAGCCGGAGGTCCAGGCTGAATTCGCGATGCTGCTCGCAAAAGGCGGACTGACCTCTGAAGCGCTTGACCTGTTGGAAGCGGCCCGCAGGCAAAACCCTGGATCGTTTCCACTGCTGTATGGACTCGGGGTAATAAATGCCGCGAGCAAACGATTTGACAAAGCCGAGGAACATCTGTCGGAAGCATTGAAAGCAAAGCCTGAGGACGTCACCACACTACGCGCGCTGGCGAATGTTGCGCGGGCAACCGGCAATCTGGAGAAATCGCTCGCCCACCTGGTACAAGCTCGCCGCCTCGCCCCTGAAGCTCCCGGCGTGCTTTATGACTTTGGCGTAACCACCCTGCAGATGGATCTACTTCTTGATGCCTTACCGGTTTTCGAACAGTTGCACCGCGCCCACCCTCGTCAACCAGCTTATCTCTATGCGCTGGCGGCAACGCGCTGGCGAAAGGGTGAGACGGTTGAAACGGCGCGCCTGATGCAGAGCTATGTCAGCTTGCAACCGCAGGACCCGTCGGGCTTCTACTTACTTGGCGCCGCATTGCTCCGCCAGGATCTCTTGACGGAAGCGCGGGCAGCACTTCAACGTAGTCTCAGTCTCAAATCGGATCCCGACACTGAATACCTGCTTGGCACAAGTCTTGAGAAAGAGGGAAACCGCGCCGCGGCAATCGAGACGTTTAAGAGGGTAGTTCTGTCACGCCCTGATCACGCGGCGGCGCACGCGGCGCTCGGAGCCTCGTATCGCGAAGCGGGCAGTTATACTGAGGCCCGGGCGGCACTTGAGCGTGCTATCGAACTTGATGCCAGCGATCTACGCGCGAATTATCAGCTGGGACTTCTCTACGCGAAGCTGGGAGAAAAGGAAGCGGCAAAGAGAATGTTTGCCCGCGCCGACGACTTGCGTAGCCAGCATCGGAATCAGGAAAGCGTAATCCTGAAATTGATCGAGCCACCCCCCTAGCCGAGCGGACGAAGTGGATTTCGTTCGTGGTGCTTAGTGTTATTTCGTGGATCGTTTGTTTGGCCGACAGAAACGGACGATCCACGAAACAACACGAACGGACACGAAAAAGATCTGATTCGACTAACTTCTATTTCATGAGAGTCTCTACCGCCTGAGTGGTGCTGACGAGAACGTCGGGATTCATTTGACCTCCTCACCGCAACTCCATAAGATGCGGGCGGTTTTTGTGAAATTGGCCCATGCGGCCGTCGCGTGTTGTGCGCTGCTCTTTTCACTAGCTGCGCAGCCAAGGCCAACCTCGTCCTGCGATGGACCAGTGCGCTACCAGTACTGAAGCCGCAGGATCCCTTTCTCTTAAAAGCACCCCTGGGAATAAATGGCCGACGAACCTTCTGCTACGGAGCGACGCGCCCAGTTGATTTTGCAGGAACTGCTGCGCGCCGGTAAGGTTTCAGTGCGTCCACTGGCTAAGCGGCTGAAAGTTTCGCCGGCAACGATCCGCCGAGATCTGGGCGAGCTCGAGCAACGCGGGCTGCTGCGCCGGAGCCACGGTGGCGCCGTCCCCGTCCAGCCAATGCTCTATGAGCCCTTTCGTCACACCTCCTACTATCACGAGCAGGAGCGGCAGCGCGGTGCGGAGAAACGCCGGATTGGGCTGGTAGCGGCTGAACTTATAAGTGACGGTGACATCCTTGCGATCGGCGCCGGAACTACTGCGACGCAGGTCGCCCGAAGCGTTTGTCTACACAAGGGAATCACCGTTCTCACAAATGCCGTGAACGTGGCTATGGAGCTTAGTCATCGGGACGACCTGAAGGTCATCGTTACGGGCGGATTCCTGAGTGGAGACTGGTTTGCGCTGGTTGGGCCTGCATCTATAGAAAGCGTTGGGGAGATCTTCGTAGACAAGGTATTCATCGGTGTCGACGGCATTCACCTTGAACACGGTCTAACAACGAACTACCCGGACCAGGCTACGATTCATCGCGCCATGATGCGTCAAGCACGCCAGAAAATCATCGTAGCCGACCATCGCAAAATCGGCGCCATTGGCACAGCTCTCATCTGCTCACTCGAGGATATAGACATCCTCATTACCGATAAGGGCGCCACGGACGAAGCCATAGCTCCGTTCATTGCCAGAGGAATCGTTGTACACCGGGCCTAATGTCTAGGTAATGGGATGATCGCGCTCGAGATGGTGGGCCAACCTGCTGAATCCCAAAAAATAGGCGCGATCCGGAGAGTCGGTACCCCTCGTCGCTCTATATCGTAGGCGTGGTAGACTAGTGTTTCGCCCTTTTTGTCTTGCAAGACCGCGCAATGACCTGGTCCAACCCATCGCCCCTCGCCTGCCACGACCAGCGTGCCGCCGCCCTCCATCATGGGTTTGCCGCTCCGATCAATGTAGGGACCAGTGACGCGCCGCGCCCTGCCGACGCGAATGTTGTAAGTGCTGTCCTTCCCACGACAACAAAAGTCAAAAGA
>JBGTLE010000213.1:0-4937 GCA_041744295.1 Pyrinomonadaceae bacterium
CGCGCGAGCTGTCTTGTATAAGACAAGGCCACCAATCCTGTCAAGCAGTTTTCTGAAAAACCAAACTTGCGAACTATCACTCGCGATGGCTTTGATAACTCTGACGCTTGGCTAGTTGCCTTGCGTTCTTGGAACTTGAACTGCAAAACCCGAAAGATCCCTTTCATGAATCCACGCACCCTTTTAGGTGCTTGCCCTTGCGCAACCAGACAAACCCAATAGCCTAAACCATACTTGCCACGGCCTCGTTGACAGTCGAAAGATAGAGCCATCGACGAGCGCGCTCCAGGCGTTGATAAATTGAAGCGCGGTCAACTCGCAGTTGGCGGGCAGTTTGGGAATGGCTGACCGTCTCTCCCCGCAACATGACCTAAAGATCCACCCTGGCTGGTCAAGAAAATCATCCAGCTCTGCTAAACTCCGAAGAAGAGCCTGTTAATACTGCAAAACCCTTATTCATCGGTTCGATTCCAATCGCCGTCTCCAACGCATTCAAATCCGAAGAAGGGGCAGGAAAGGAGGGTTGGGTAGTTAACGGTGAAACGACTATGAAGACTCACAAATTCTCCTCAAATTTTTGAGAGTCTGCCAAAAGTCTGCCAACTGTGCTGTGAACGATCAGGGGAGGACAAATTCATATTCTCGTCCACCCGACCAATTACCCGACCAATTCGTTTTTGATTGAAAGAATCGCTCTCCGCGTTTCGCGGCGGCAAACACAACTTCCACGCGGCCCACTAATTTTCAGAAGTTAGCGGACCACGCCATTCTTCAAATGCGGAACGGAGGGCGGCAAACGAATTGTCATAAGATCCACTTCAGTACATAGCGTAGCGGGCAGGACAATGCGAGTGGGCTTAATGGCTTGCGGAAATAATCTTTCATTCGGGTTTCTTCGGTCGTGAGATTGTGGCTGAGCGATTGCCGACCTTCATGCCTTTTAGAAAGATCTCCTGGACTAGAGGGGTAGATACTCAATGACATTCTCCCATTCAACCATATCGCTGCACGAAACAATTATTTCAAGATCATTGATCACTTGGCTGACCGGCAGTCGCCTCGAAACAATTATGACACCGGCAATCTTTTCCGCTCTGGAGATCCGGCTTGTTGCGTGATAGGGCATCGTGCGTCGATCATGGGTGACGACAATGCGTTCATGCTCCGCCGCCCATGTTAAGAGATCGGGATCTATGTATTACCGAGGCCGACCTGTTGCGCGGTTGTGACATCCAGGGTCGGAACGCGAAGTAGCAGGCCACGAAGGATGACGTGATCGAGATCTTGATCGATGAGCAGCCGAAGCATGACTGTGCAGTCTATGCCGTCGGCGTGGCATCGCCGCTCTCTTGAGCCGCGGTCCACCGGCCCAATATACGTGAGCGTAGCTCGGCGATCTCGACTTGATAGTCAGGATTAGACACCAGTTGTTCTTGAACGGCATCGGCCGCTGTTTCGTGCTGCTCCATGTACGCTTCAATTTCCCGGCGATGTGTGAGGTAGTAGGCAATACTCGAGTAAACGTCGCCGAGGCTGAGAGAAGGAAAGCTCTGGACAATTTGCTCGGCTGTCGCGCCGAGTTTGAAATGATGAATGATGGAGTCCAAGCTAACTCGCGAGCCTTTAATGCGAATGGTCCCTTGCTCGGTGATCACAAGCGGCATGCTGATGGTTTCTTCCAGTGTAAGCATCGTGATTTTGATTATACCTGATGGATGGTTCGACCAAAACACAAACGTGGCCGCAAGAATCGAGAACCGCAACAGTCCTTTGTGTTGTCGTTTCTGGTTGTAGTTTGGCGGTCCTCTTTCAGCGGAGCTGATCGGTGGGTGGTGACGACAATCTGAAGGCTGAACTGGCGAAGGCGATAGCGGAGTGTGAGTACTTGCGCGAAGAGAACGCGCGGCTCAAGCTTTGGGTTGGCGAGACGCCAGATCGTCACCCACGCCCTGAACAACCACCGTCGCTCGTCGAAGAAAAGCCACGATCACCGGCAACAGTAACCGTTGACTCTCGGCCGGAAGTGAAAGTGTCCTTGTTCAAGGATCTGTTTCGCGGCAGGGAAGACGTGTACGCGGTCAGGTGGGAAGGAAAAAACGGCAAGACAGGCTATTCGCCGGCGGGTGACCGCGAGTGGGACCGACAGCCTTTCACCGGGCGAGCGCCGAAGAAATCATTTCGCATCACCAAGCTGTACTCGTTAAGCGTGGAAGTGATCAGAGATCATTTGCTGGGGAAGCAAACCATCGGAGTGTATCCCCTGTTAACCGATGATACCTGTTGGTTTGTCGCAGTAGACTTCGACAAGAAGAACTGGGAAGCGGATGCTTGCGCCTTCTTGAAGGTGTGCTACGAGACCGGCGTGCCTGCCTCGCTTGAACGCTCCAGCTCGGGAAACGGGGCTCATGTTTGGATATTCTTCTCCAGTCCCTTACAAGCCGCATTGGCCAGAAGGCTAGCGAGCGCTATCTTGACGCGAACGATGGAGCGACGCTACGCACTGGGCCTCGACTCTTATGACCGCTTGTTTCCAAGCCAGGACACGATGCCCAAAGGCGGATTCGGAAATCTCATTGCACTGCCCTTACAGCGCGGCGCTCGCGAAAAAGGCAATAGCGTCTTTGTGGACGATCGACTTCAGCCGTACGACGATCAGTGGGCGTTCCTCTCCTCGATCAAGCGATTAACCCAGAACGAAGTGCAAGCGCTCGTTCGCAAGATCTACCCAACCGGCGACGTAATTAACGTTCGACATGGAGAAACTGACTACGGCGACGCCAGTGATCCGTGGCTTCTTCCACCATCTGGGCGAATCGCTGATCCGGCCATAACGGAACCGCTGCCGCCAAATATCTCAATCAAAGTTGGAAATCTGATTTACGTGGAGAAGAAGGGTTTGCCCAATGTGTTTCTGGATCGCTTGATGCGTCTGGCGGCATTTCAGAATCCGGAGTTTTATCAGGCTCAGGCGATGCGGCTCTCGACTTTTGATAAACCCCGAGTCATCGCTTGTGCCGAGGACTTGCCTCATCACATCGCGTTGCCTCGGGGCTTGCGGAAAGAAGTACTGGATCTGTTCGAGAGCCATCGTATCGCGGTCAAAGTTGCGGATCATCGGTTCAGTGGAGTTCCTGTCGAAGTCCGCTTCCACGGTGATGGCCGTGCGGATCAGCTAGCGGCGGCCAAGGCTCTGGCCGCTGACGATGAGGGCATCCTTTGCGCTCCGACAGCATTTGGTAAGACGGCCGTTGCTGCTCAGCTGATTGCGTTGCGAAACGTGAACACTCTCGTATTGGTTCATCGGCGCCAGCTAATGGACCAGTGGCGGGAGAGACTGGCCCTTTTCCTCGGTCTCACCGTTAAAGATATCGGTCAGATAGGGGGCGGGAAGAACACCCAAACCGGGCGTCTCGATGTTGCAGTCATACAGAGTCTAATTCGAAAGGGTGAGGTGAAGGACATTGTGGCCGAATATGGTCAAGTGATCGTGGACGAATGCCATCACGTCTCCGCCTTTTCATTCGAGCGAGTGCTGAAGAAGGTAAAGGCGAAGTACGTGGTGGGATTAACGGCAACCCCAATTCGCAAAAACGGCCACCATCCGATCATTCTCATGCAATGCGGGCCTATTCGCTTCAACGTTAGCAGTAAGAAACAGGCCTTAGCTTCAGCGTTTCAATACGAAGTCATACCCCGGTTGACCGCATTCACAGTACCTCCCGAATGGAATGACATAGGCATACAAGACATCTACACCGCGCTCGTTCACGACGACCAGCGTTCAGACTTGATCGTCGCCGATGTTGTCGCCGCAATCGAAGACGGACGGTTTCCGCTCCTGCTCACCGAACGTAAGGACCACTTGGAACTCTTGTTTGAGAAGCTACTGCGACGAGTGCCAAACATCTTTGTGATGAAGGGCGGACTAGGCAAAAAGCAACGTGATGCGACGGCTTCCGAAATCAGTGCAGTCCCTGAAGGCCGCCCACGCGTCATCCTCGCTACAGGCCGCTACATTGGAGAGGGGTACGACGACGCCCGACTCGATACGCTCTTCCTCGCTATGCCCATTTCGTGGCGTGGAACCCTGCAGCAATACGTCGGGCGACTGCATCGGCTTCATGCGGACAAGCGCATAGTGCGAGTATACGACTATGTCGATGCTTCGGTGCCAGTACTGAATCGCATGTACGAAAAGCGGATCAAAGGGTACGAGGCTGTTGGTTACACGGTGGCTCGGCCGTCCGGCGACCGCGACGCTCAGGATGATTTGAGATTCGCGACGATTGAACGCATCGCGGTGCAGGCCGTCATAGCTTTTGAAGAGGCGCGAGGCTGCAAGGTCGAAAGCGTCGAGAGTGATACTCGTGGCTTTGATCTGATCTCGCGTCGTGCTCTCTCCAAAACCGAAGGAGAACAAATCGCGACGCGGTTCATCGAGGTAAAAGGACGCGCGGCCGTTGGTGAGATCGCCCTCACCGCTAACGAATACAAAACGGCCCTACGCCTGGGCGATGACTACTGGCTGTACGTCGTATTCAATTGCGCATCACAACCACACGTAACCACCATTCAGAACCCAGCACGCTTTGACTGGGAGCCGCTCTCAAAGATTGATTGCTACCGCTTAGGTTCTGAAACAATTTTGAGCCAATCCGTCGGCCAGTAAACACGCCGGCAGACAAGCTCGTCGAGTTGAATTAAGTAGGAATCATAACAAGGATTTAGGAATTAACTGGAGCGTTTTGGAGCAAACGAAAAACGTGGTAATACTGCGTAACTTATTGAAAGGAATGGTAGGCGCGTGGGGATTTGAACCCCAGACCCCTACCGTGTCAACTCACCAGCGCCGCGTATAGACCGTAATCGTTCCTAAGGCAATAAAATCAACAAAAGCGGCTAGAGAAGTCACGTTCAAGCTGTATAAGTTGATTAAA
>JBGTLE010000214.1:0-12875 GCA_041744295.1 Pyrinomonadaceae bacterium
AGCCATCGCCTCCAGACACACCAGCGCAAATGTTTCGTACAGCGTAGGCAACACGAAAGCGTCAGCTGCAGGATAAATGTTCGGCAGATCCCTGCGCCCGCCGGCGAAGATTACGCGGTCACTTACGCCGAGTTGCTCTGCCAATTGTTGGTAAGGTCCCGCCGCATCGTCACCAACAACTAACAGCACGGCTTTCGTTTTCATTTCTGCAAGGGCCTTGATGGCAAACTTCAACCCTTTGATTCGATAACGAGTGCCCACGAAAAGCACCAGTTGAACATCATCAGCTATCCCAAAACTGCTCCGTACTTCGTTGCCGGCTCTCGCGTTCTCGGGATTGAACCGCGCGAGATTGATTCCGTTTGGAATGGTGACGATGCGATCGTCCGGGACCTGATAGTATTGCTTCAACTCTCGGCGTACGCGTTCGGAAATGGCGACGACCTTCCGATACCGCCCACCTCCAAGCATCCAGCGATCGCGCCAGCCAACCCAGAGATTGCTCGGATTCAACAACCATCCGTAATAACCAGTGCGACGTTTCGCTTCGAGGCAAGCGCGGTTGACCGCGTGGATGACACACACATCTCCAATCAGGGAATCGCCATGACTCAATACGATCTTCGCCTCGCGGTTTCTGAACACCTGCCAGGAGGCGAAAAGCGTAAACAAAGGCACGGTGATGAGTGCTGCCAAATGCTTAAGACGGGCTCCGGTCCACGTCTTCAGCCAGGACGCGGCGAAACTAACGCCTTCGTGTGCTTCCGGTTCAGTCGCATGACTCGTTACAACTCGAGCATCGATGCCCATGGCCAACCAGGCGCGATGAAGCTCAAAAGCGACGCATTCGGTGCCGCCTCCCAACCCGATTTCGCGGGACACTTGCAGTATGAACGACAATTCCATCAAGGTTTGAAACTCCTAATGAACCCCAGTCTTCACTCAGGCAAACTCGGGACGCCCATCGGCTTTCTTTATTTCCCTCGAGTCCAATGCTTTTCCCTCAAGGGCTGCAATAAAACTGCTGTAGCTCATCAAGGTAACGTTCAGCTGAAAATCTGGAACTCATTTGCAGCTTTCCCAGCTTCGCTAGCTGCCTACCGACTTCGGGCCGGCCGCAGAGGTAGACCATCGCCTGGGCCAAAGCCTGCTCGTCGCCCTGCGGCACCAACCATCCCGTCTTTTCATGCTCGATAAGTTCCGGAATTCCACCCGAGATCGCGGCTAGCACCGGCGTGCCACAAGCCAGTGACTCGAGCGCGACCAGACCGAAAGGTTCCGCAGAAGAATTCACGACCAGCAGATCCAGCGACTGCATGACGGCGGCTACGTCTTTTCGCGCGCCGGTGAACACAACCTGATTCTCGATACCCAACTCCTTTGCCGTCTCTTTCAATCGCTCCGCATACTGTTCGTCGCGATTGAAGAGAGGAGCACCTACGATTAAGAGCAATGCTCCGGAGATTTCGCCCACCACCTGCTTGAACGCACTTATCAATTCCAACTGGCCTTTTCGCGGAGTCAGTTGTCCTACGATTCCGATCACGATAGCGGCAGGGTCAATGGCGAGTTCTTTTCGAACCTCATCACTTGCGGTGGCGAGTGGTTTGAACTTCGTGAGATCAATTCCGTTGAGGATTACAGCGGTCCGGGTTCTTAGTCCTGGCAAAGCCCCACTGAAGTTGTCGGCTACTGCCTGTGATACAGCGATCATCCGAGTTCGGCCGGACAACCGAGCACACGTACGAATCAGACTGCTAAACGGATGGCGCGGCAGCAGATCGTGGAGGTGCCAAATAACTCGGGTGCGCAGACCCAACGTGGCCGCGGTCGCAACCAGCCCCGCACGAATGCTATTCGCGTGGACGAGATCCGGATTAATGACGACCGTTTGGCGGCGCAGGTCGCGAATAACTCGCACGAACGATCTCAAATATGAGAACACCTGATCTGGTCGCGAGGTGAAACGCGCGTTCAAACCCTCGACCGTCTCAACCGTCACACCGACTTCTCTGACGAGCTTCTGCAGTGGCCCCTGCTCGGGACAGATCACAACTGGTTCAAACCTGAGGCGGTCCAGCCGAGCGAGAATCATCAGCAGCAGATACTCAGCGCCGCTGGCCTGGCCCGTGTGGTTGTAGAAAAGAATCTTCATGATTTGCTGTTTCAATCTCTTAATAGTGACGGACTACTGTTCGCGTTGGGCGGTGCGGAGATTGTGCCCTTGCTCGCAACGCGGCAAGTTTCTTCTCGACGAACTTCGTTGGGAAATAGGCGCCCGACACCTTCGCGATGAATCGCGGCAGGTTGTCGTTTCTACCGAGTGGCACACGCCAACGCGAGTGGCGCGTATTGGGTCCCTTCCAAACTGACCAGGAAGCCCGATAACCACATTCCTCGCTCAACAACTCCATGCGCTCGTCGCATTCGCCATAGGGCCACGCCAGCAACTCAACTCGCTGCTCCGTGATGGTCTCAAGCAAGCGTCGTGACTCAACCAATTCATGACGAGCGTCGGCTACTGAAAGCTTCGTGAAGTGGAGATGGTGAAAACCGTGAGCACCAATCGTCACCAATGGATGACGCGAGATTTCGCGCAGTTCTTCTTTTGAGAGATAGTCGGCGGTCCCGACAAAGCCAGCCGTAACGAACAGCGTCATGGGAAGATTGAATTTCTCGAGGATCGGCAACGCTACGGTCAAATTGTCGCGGAACCCGTCGTCGAAGGTGATTGCCACCAGACGATTCGATTCAGGCGAACGCAATGTCTCAGGCAGGCTGACTACTTTGCGCCAGCGGGAAAGCCATTGGAGTTGACGCTCGAAACGCGCCGGCGAAATGTCTATGTCGCCGAGCATTGCTTCGGGCGGCGTGCTGATAGAGTGATAGACCAGAACTGAATGCATAGGTGTCTTATCCTTGAGGTTGAGCGTCGCCATCGATTCGCGAGAGTTGCTGGGCGCTGATCCAGCCCAGCAGCAACCATCCAACCGGAGCAACCGAGTAAAGCGTGAACGTGTTTCCAAAGAAGCTGTTAAGAATCAAAACCGGCATCAGTGCCGCGACGACGCGCCAAACTCGCGCGTTACTTGTGCCGCGTGTTGCTGCCCGCGAAGCGCGCCAACTGATGAGGCTCGCGCGCACGAGGATGGCAACAAACAGCAGCGCGGCCGGCAACCCGCAGGTAATTACTGACGCGATGAAATAACTGTCGACTGGTGGAAGAGCGGCGCCTTTGTCCGTGCGATTTACCGCAAGGGAAGTCGCGCCAAGACCCATCCCAAGCGGATTTTTTGGCACGATTTCAGTCGCCAGGAAAGTCCAGATTGTGAAGCGTTCCTGGAGACTGTCTTCCTTCGTCGGATTGAGCGCGCCCCTGGTTGAGTGCGACAAGACGGTTTGAAATTTTTCACCCTCGCCGTGGTCGAGCATATCGTCGCTGGTTGGGCCTTGCGCCAAGACTCCAATCAACAACACCGGCGCCATTGTCAGTCCGAGTCGGGCGAATGCACCGCGCCAGGTTTTGGCGCCCAACGCCATCAGCGCGATCACACCGAGAATCAAACCAAAGATGGCAGTGCGCTGACCGGTGAATAGCAACATCACGGTCAAGGCGATGCCGCAGAAAAACCAGCCGGCGCGACGGAGATAACTCGCCGCCGTCACTCCGAATCCGAAAGCGATGATCGCTCCGACTTCGATGTAACGGCCCCACTCTTCGGCACTACTGTAAGTCGCCAGCGCACGTTTGATCTTTCCCAGGGCTATCGACTCGTAAGCATCCGTGTGGTCAAGCCAGTACTGCTCGAAAGCGGGAAAACCATAAGCCAGGTGATAGAGCCCGTAGAGCGAAGTAATGAGTCCAACAATCACCACCAGCTTTAATGCTGTGTATACGAATTCAGGTTTGATGGCCTGACCAAAATAGAACCAGGCGACCGGAACGAGAATGAACAGCGCGCCAGAGAAGCCGACTGCGAGCCCACCCTGCAGCGGATTGAAGATCTGTAGGAAGTAGATAAGTCCCAGCAGAGAAACCATCTTTGCCAGTGGGGTCGACATGAAGATGCTGAACCGCTCGCGTTGTAGCAGCGTCATGAACGCGATGATCGTGACGACCGGCGTGACCAGGTGGATGGGATCGGTTTGCGTGTAGGGAAGAAAGATATACTGAGCGCGACGGATGAAACCACGCAGCGGTTCAAACAGCATCATCGCAAACAGTCCGGCTTCCAGGCTCGCCAGCAAGGGAAGCGCGAGTGTCCAAACGAGCGTTCCCAGGCCTAACCAACGCAATGCTTCGCCGCCGGTATTGACTGCCCAAACAGCCAGTGCCGAAAACGGAAGTGTCGCCATGGGCCAAAGTCTCGTTGGGCCTACCGGCGCTCGGCGTTGTGTCAGGATTTGACTGCTCATGGTTGGTTTCAGCGGTCGCTTAATCAGCCGGCAACTGCGAGCCTGGGCCAAGCGCGTCTGGTGCTGCCCTTCGCCAACAATTGCGCGCCGGCAATCAGATCGTCCGCACACGACGAAGGCGCGACCGAACCAAGAAACTGCAGAACTCGATACGCAAAGACCTTCTGGTCAAACTTTTCCGCGTGCTGGCGCAGCAACGACTGGTTCCAGATACGGCTTTCAAACTCTTCAATCGCTTCCACCAAAGCCGAGCTTGCGGGCTGGTTGAAGAAGAGGCCGGTGATGCCTTCAACTACTGTTTCCATCGCACCGCCCCCGCGATAAGCGATCACTGGCCGACCAGCAGCGTTTACTTCGAGCGGCACCATGCCGAAATCTTCTTCACCGGGAAACAAAAGCGCACGACAGCGGCTCGCATACTGAGCAACTTGTTGATCGGGTTGGCGTCCCAGGAATTCCGTTCGCGGACCCGCCAGCTTTTCCAGCCGCGCGCGGTCGGGACCGTCGCCGACAATCAACAGCCGTCGATTCAATCGCTTGCAGGCCTCGATCGCGATGTCGATTCGCTTGTACGGGACCAGCCGCGTAAGCACGAGGTAGTAATCATCAATGTCACTGGTGGGATGAAACCTGTCGACTTCAATGGGAGGCGGAATAACGATGGCTTCGCGGTCGTAGACCTGCTTGATGCGGTTGGCGACGAGTTGGGAGTTCGCGATGTAGTAGTTGGGCTGTTGCGACGCGCGCAAGTCCCACTTTCTGAGACCCCAAAGCGCGAAGGGCAAAACAGAACGAGCGGCCGAACCGAAACTCTCTCGCTCAACATAATCTTCGTACCGCCAGACCCAACGCATCGGGGTGTGGCAGTAGCAAACGTGAACGGCATCGGGACGGCGGCGCACGCCCTTGGCATAACCCGAGCTGCTGCTCAGGATGAGATCGAACTCAGAAAGATCAAACTGCTCGACGGCAAAGGGATAGAGCATGAAGTACTGGCGAAAGCGACTCTCGATCGCGGGCAGCCACTGCATGGCCGAGGTGCGGATGTCAGCCGAGCGCAGTTCCGGCGGCAAGCGATGCGGCAATGCCACAGTCGTGTACATGGGCGCGGTCGGGAAGGAATCGTGCATCGCCGCGGCGACGCGTTCCGCTCCGCCCATTTGAATGAAGTAATCGTGTACGAGTGCGATTTTAGACACTGAGACCCAGGCCTTTCGTCTACTACAAGGAATAGAGTCAGAATGGCTGTGAGTTTTCAGTAGGCTTGCGAAGAGATTACAAATTGAGGGAAGTCAGGAAGGTTGGACCGATTGGTGGTATTGGGGTGGGAGGGCAAGCTACTGCGGCGGGCGAGGAAGGAAAAGATTATTTACCATTGATCATTTCACAGTGATCATAATGGCAAATGATCTTTTACCCGGCACTCCCCACTCTTTCAAGCCATGCTTCTCTCCAAAACAGAAACGACTGTCGCGGACACAAACGATGACAGATACCGTCGCAGGTCGCGCCTTCCAGCAAGACCGTATCCTTCAACTTGCGCTGCTTGGTAGTAGCTTCCAGGACGATGTTCTCCACGCGATCCTGCACGCGCATGACCTGGCCGCAGAAACTCATCATTGAAGGAGCGAAAAGCAGGTTCTGATGTTTGCCAGTGGGATCGAGAGTTTGCTTAATCTGTTCCAGCGGTTTCACTCGCACCAGCTCGCCGGGTTTCAAATTCAGCGATTGCGCGTCGCCCTCCGACTCACCGGGACCAGCGACAAAACGCCATGACTTTATTCCAGTGACGTGAGCGACCTTGTTGTAGCAGGCAATGAAAAGGCTCTGCAGGAAATGGACGAGCGAAATACGGTTATATTTCAGATCCCAAAAGTATTGCTTCGGCTCCCACCAGGGGAGTGGCCGCGACGCATTCAGAATTTCCGTCGACTGGCAAAAGAACTCGCCGTTGCGTCTTGCTAACGCAACCAGGTCGTTCGGCCCAACTTTTGTCAGATGGAACCCACTCGAAGGTGAAACCGTCCCACTCTTCTTCAGCCACGCTTCCTTCCAAAAGATCAGGCAGGCACGACTACAGCGCCGTGACTACTGCCATCGCAGCGTGCCTCTTCGAGAAACACCGTCGTGTCGAACTGTCGCATCTCCTGATCGTCCACGCAGGTTTTGAACGCCTGGCGAGAGACGCGAAAAGTACGACCGCAGAACTTCAGCATCTCTGGCATGAACGGCAGGTTTTCGAGCGAGCCATGCTCGTCCAAAGTCGCGAGAATTTCGGCCTCCGACAAGACCTCAACCAGATCGCCCGGAAGAAAGTTTCCCGTTACGGAATTCTTGCATCCGTTAGCCAGGGTGGCAGCCATCTCTAACTCGCTCCTCGTGCCATAAGAATCGCAGGGATTGTCCGCAGCAGAATCCGGCCATCCAGCGCCAGTGACCAGTGGTCGATGTACTGGAGATCGAGTTCCATCCATTGATCAAATGAAAGATTGCTCCGCCCCGAAACCTGCCAGAGACAAGTAAGCCCCGGCTTCACACTGAACCGTCGTTTCTGCCACGCGACTTCCATTCTCAACGCATCACGCACCGACAACGGTCGTGGGCCGACCACACTCATATCGCCGAGCAGAACGTTCACTAGCTGCGGCAACTCGTCGATGCTGGTCCGGCGCAGCCATTTTCCAATTCGCGTGATGCGCGGATCGTTGCGGATCTTGAAAATGGGACCGCTCTTCTCGTTCAAGTGCTCAAGATCTTTCATGTGCGCTTCGGCATCATTTCGCATCGTCCGAAACTTGAGCATGCGAAAGCGACGCTTGTTGAAGCCAACCCGGTCCTGGATGAAGAGTATGGGTCCGTCAGAGTCGAACTTGATGGCGATCGCCACCAGAATCAGAAGGGGAGCCAGCAGGATGAGCAACGCTACTGAGACGACGATGTCGATCAGTCGCTTTACTTCCGTTCGCCAGGTAACTGGCGGCGCGCTGTGGATTGAAAGCAGCGGTGCGCCCGCAAACTCTGTCGGTCGCGAACGCGCCAGTTGATGCGGAAATGGATCGGAGAAGAGATGCACCATGATTCCCTGCTCTTCCAGCAGGTTGATGGCCGTCTCGATGTGCGAATACTGCGATTTGATGGGCAACGCGACAAACACTTCATCGACAACGTCGTGGGCAATGATGCCCGGCAGATCTTCGACAGCACCCAGTCGTGGGATGCCCTTGACGCCATGGCCATTGAAGTTTGTCTCGTCATCGACGTAGCCAATAATGCGATAGCCGAGGTCGCTTCGCTGGCTCACTTCGTTAGCAAACCAGCGCGCCCGAGGTCCGCCGCCAACAATCAATAACTTCTTGATGTTATGTCCACGCAGCCGCAAACGACGCAGGTTGAGTCGCAACAGCAACCGCATCCCGCCAATCAGCAAGCACGCAATCAGACCAACACACGTAGCAGTCCAGAGGGTAATTGTGGGCCAGTTTCCGACGTGAGCCACTCCGAGCAACGTGGCGGTCGCGAGAAACACCGCGCGTCCAATCTCGAATAGCTCTTCGCGAAAAGTGCTGAAACGATGCGAGCGATAAATACCTTGTAGATTGAAGATCAGATACCAGACCGAAGCCATGAGAGCGCCGAGCAAGGCGTTGGCGAGTTTGATTCGCGTAGATAAGAAGTCGACCGTAAATCGCGGCAAAGGGACTGCGCCAGCGGGCGCATAGTTGATCGCGATCGCCAGGAGCAGAGCGGCCAGCATCAATATCTGATCGCTGACCTTCAGCGAGAAATTCGCAAGTTGTCCGTATCGATTCGGCACCATTTGATGTTTGCTCGGAGCTTAAGTAGTCCACCGTGCATAAACGGTGGGTCTGATGCTTTGGTTTGGACTTCGCTAGGGAATCAGTGGATTGATGAAAGCCGCGACACTGGCCAGCCGCACATAACGCTCAATCTTGCTGATCCTGTTGCGCGGCACGAGAATCATGTCGCCAGGCTGCAAGTTGAGATCGTTTTCGAGGTCCGTGCTCTTCTTTAAAGTCTTAAAGTTCAGCGTGCGCACTTCCGCAGTCTCCGCATTCAACTTTCGAAAAACCAGAATCTGGGAAGACTTCGCAGAATCCTTGAACCCGCCCGCCAGCAGGACGGCTTGAATCGCAGTCAACTTTTCCCTGACCTCAAACCTGCCGGGTTGGACCACTTCGCCAGCAACCACGACGTATGGCTTTTGAAACTCTTTCAGAACGATGGTGAGTTCAGGTGTTGCGAGACGCGTTCGCGCTTTCGCCATCACGAGGGATCGCACCTCCGCCAAATTGCGACCACCAACTTTCAGATCGCCACCGATCTCGAGTGAAACGTAGCCGTCTGGTTGCACCGTTAACGTTTGGTTGAACTCAGGCGTATAGCGATACTGGATCTCAAGCACGTCACCAGGATGCAGCGTGTATCGTTCTTCACGGCCAAAGTTACTCAATGCCGGCGCTTGTCCGTAGACAGCCACAGACGTATAAGCAACGAACATGATCAACAACAAAGCGAGAACAAGCAGTCTTTGCGAAAGCATTAGTCACCTCACGCTACAGCCTTTGATACAGCCACCCGGGAATCGAGTAGCGACGTTGATTGAGAACGAACCCGAGAAAGTTGCCGCCGGAGTTTTCTACTATCTGGCGAGCACGTTGAATCTGTCCGCGTCTGGTCCGTCCCGCTTGGACGACTATCGAAACACCATCGATGATGGGAGCGAGCAGCGTCGCATCCGAAGAGACATCCAACGACTGACAGGCAACAACTATGTAGTCAAAATTCCACCGCAGCGCTTTCAGACAAGCGGTGCGATACTCCGGATCCGAATACCAGTTCCCCGCCTGACTCAGCGTTCTTAAACCCACCAACCCGTTTGGCGCTCCTTCAGAAGGAAAGGTCAGAAGATTGTCTAGCTGAGTTTCAGAACAGTGGCGGACGATTTGGGTGGGATCAGGCAGGCGAATGTCCTGCAAACCAGAGGCGTCAACGGCCAGGACACGCTTTTGAGTCTGCGTGGCCAGTCCTTTAGCGACCGTGTTGACGACGTAACTGACGCCCTCACCACGGCACGACGAGGTAAACGCGACCACGCGGTTTTGCAGTTTTCCTTCGTCGTTGACCGACTGAAAAACGTTTCTGATTAGTTCCAGGTAAAGGCCTGCTTCAGGTTTCATTTTGTTTGGTCAATCTAAAAAGAAGTGCTCAGTGCTGAGTGCTGAGTGCTCAGTATTCAGTATTCAGTATTCAGAACTCAGTACTATTTCTCCGCCCATTTCAATTTAGGATCCGTCGCGGCCGGTTTCGGCAACGACAAGCGACGCTTCTCGACGACCAATGCTCGGCGCGCGCTGCGATCCTTTGGGAACGACGCAAGGACCGGTGCACCAGTCAGCGCTTCGAGTTCGCGCGGTGTATTGATTGTTTGGCGAAGTAGCTCAACCGAGAAAACACTGCCAGCGCTGAGCAAAATCCCCAGAAAAACGCCCAGGATCAGATTCAAGGGCCGATTCGGCTGCGACGGCAATTGCGGTTGAACCGGTTCTTCGGCTATCGAGACGTTGGTGATCTTGTTCTGATCCAACTCGTCTCCGATGCGCGCCTCTTCCTGCTTCTTGTTGTAGAGCTGATAACTTTCTTCAGACTGTTTCACCTTGCGCGCGAGGTCTTCATACTCAGCAGTGATTCCTTCGAGACGTGAAAGCTGGGCTTCGTACTGCGCCACCTGGCCGACCAACGTCTGATGACGCCCTTTGGCGCCGGCATGGTCCACGCGAGCGCGTGCCAGCTCAGTTTCCAAAGTCTGGCGCAGCGGATTGAGATCTGTTGATTGCTCGACTGAAGTTTCGCGGACCGCCTTGTGGAGTGCGGCGCGAGTCGTCGCGATCTGTTGATCGACCTCTTTCACCAGCCGATCGTCGGGACGAAACTTGGTCAACAGCTGCGTGCGACGGTTCTGCAGTTCCACGATCATCGTGTTGAGCCGTTCCGCCGAATACTGGTTCGGCAGCGCCCGGCTTTGCGTCACGATGCGTGGCTGCACAGTTTGGAGTTGCTGCTGCACGCGACTGATTCTTTCGCTTACATCCTTCAGCAGCGCTTCGGTTTCCAACAGCCTTGATCTGGTCTCAGTCAACTTTTGAACCGTCTGTTCCTTTTGTTGGGCAAGAGAGACGACGTTCATGGATTGCTGAAAACTGGAGAGTTGTTTTTCAGCATGAAGCAGTTGCTGTTCAGACTGGTCTGCCTGCGTTTTGAAGAATTCAAAAGTGCCGGGCGGTCGATGCAGTCGCAAGTGTTTTTCGAGATAGAGGTCGCGCACCTTCTGCAACACCAAAGCGGCCTGGGCCGGCGACTCGGACGAGTATTTGATTTCGATGATGCTGGCCTTCTTTACGGGCTCAATCACCAGTGTCTTGGCGAGCCGTTCGGTGGCTTCCTCGACTTTGGCCTCTGATGTACGCGGCTGCTCTTTGAGACCCAGGCGTTGGAGTAACGACGGCTGTTTCTGGGACAGGTCGGCTTCTTTGACCACCTGGTTGAGCAGGTCTTTGCTGCTTAGTAGCTCGATTTCGGAGTTGATTTGGTTTTCGGTAACGTCGGTTTCGGGAGCAGTGCCGTTCAATCCGGAGGTCCGTTCGGCGGTAATCGGCATATCGGTGCGCGTGTTTTTGACGAGGATTCTCATGCGCGATTCGTACTCGTTCGGCATGAGATAGGTCACGACTGCGGTGCCCATCGCGACGGTCAGAAACGTGACGCAGATCAGGAACTTATAGCGAAACAACACGCCTGCGACGTCGCGCAAAGAAAGATCAACTCGGGGTGGTGGATTCAATTGGGGCCGTTTCATAAGAGAAGTCTGCAAATGGGTTAAAGGCGGAATGAGGATTGGATTCCGGTTTGGCGAGGGCGAGGGAGTTGGTTAAGGGTGTTGGGTGTGCAAAGGGTGAAGGCGGGCGCGCCGTGCGAGGTGTGCGTTTCTCGGTTGACCTCTACGGTTCAGTCGCACTACCGGCAGAGACGTAAAGGCAGTAGGCAAAAAGGCCCGCGAGGCATTGCCCTGCGGACCTTGTGCTTGAACTCAGTAGTTATGCAGTTTGCTGGATTTTGAAATCGATTCGGTGTGATGAGGTCAGTACCACCTTGCGGTAGCGGGTGGGGTGATGTGTTGAATTGAGCATGAAACCCGCAGAACGCGGCGGTGCGCGGCGCACCCGCTACGAGGTGGTACTGACCTCATGACTTTTACGCGGCGTTCACCTTACAAAGCTCAAACTGCATCACTACCTAAGAAATCAGATGACTGGAGAGAAGGAACAAGCAATTACAATTATCAGGTGAGGTTTAATGACCTTTGTAGTTCCATTTGGGCGAAACGCTGTCAATTGATGAGGTCGCAGTTTATTATGCGAGGAATAGCTCGTTTTGCAAGACGAGCAATTCATACCCTAATAGAAAGTTGGAATGCTTGCGCCAACGACAGAATTGGAGGGTTGGGTTATGGGAATGGATGCAGTTGAGCTCGTCATCAGATTCGAAGACGCCTTCGGCATCCGCATCCCAGATGAAGTTGCCGAGCAGATGACAACGCCCAGAAAAGTAACCGATTACGTTCTGGCACAGGTCGCTGTGAGCGAGGAGTCTTCTTGTTTATCGCAACAAGCATTTTACTTTCTGCGGGGAAAGTTCGTAGCGTCCATGAAGATCCCTCGTAGTGATTTCAGCCCCAGTACTCGGCTTGAGGATCTCATCCCGCCGCAACGGAGACGTCAGGTTTGGGCGGGCATAAAATCGGAAATCGGTCCTTCTGCTCTCCCAGATTTAGCTCGGCCAATTTGGCTGTTCTCTACGCTCTCGTTTCTCACTGTTCTTACTTTTATCTCGGCTCTCCTCCATCCCTGGAATAAAGCTATGGGATCAAACTCAGCTTTTTTCCTTGGCCTGTTGGGAGCAGTTGTCGTGGGCTATGGCGGAGCGGTTGTGACGCGACCATTGAAGAGACGCTTTCGCCGGAGATACGAAAGCGCTGGTGACCTTGCGAAATACCTCTGCATGTATAGCCCGCAGTCTTTCAAGGGGGAAAAGAAAGGATGGACGCGAGAGCAGGTCGCGTCAGTAGTCAGAGAAGTAATCATAGATCAAGTGGGCGCAAAGGATTTCAGCGAAGACTCGCATTTCATAGACGATATCCGTCTCGACTAACAGCGCAATCCAAATTCGCGTCCTCGTCATTATGTTCAGCCGATCGAACGGTGATGACGTCGAGTGAGGGTGAACCACCCTTCCTAACCTGCAAATTAAGAATTAGTGTGGGGCGGTGAGGAGAGGCAAGCGAGGGGAGAGACCAGGAGCCGCCACACAATTCTGTGTTGGACTAAGCCGGGTTAGAGACTCCTTGGAGTTTGAATAGCGAACTGAAGCGGGCGGCGCGGGTG
>JBGTLE010000215.1:0-15460 GCA_041744295.1 Pyrinomonadaceae bacterium
CTCGATGAGCGGGCCACATTCATGGGCTTTCGTCGTGAGGACGGTCGCACCGGGACGCGCAACTTCGTGCTCATCATTCCAACCAGCATGTGTGCGAGCCACGAGGCGCAACAGATTTCCACGATTGCGGAATACACAATCGGAAGGTGTAGTTGAGTACGCCGAAACCCCAAAACATCGCGGTCTCAATCTTATGCAGGGCCCCGGCTATGATCAGGAATCGACACCCGGACTGGTTGCAGCTGGCGCCACCGTTATCGTTTTTACCACTGGTCGCGGCACAACCCTCGGCAATGCCATCGCTCCGGTGATAAAACTTGCCTCCAACACTGCAATCTTTGAACGCATGTCGAACGATCTGGATCTTTCAGCCGGCGGAGTGATTGATGGTACCGAGACGATAGCGGAGGTCGGCAAGCGAGTGTTCGAACACGTTAGGAAGATTGCGAGTGGTGAGGTCCAGGCGAAGGCCGAAGAACACAAGCATCGAGAATTTCAGTTCTGGGCCGAGCAAACCGTCTCTCTTTAATCATCAATGTCCGACCTGCTTCAGCTTGTCGTCGATATTCACTACACTCAAGCACCACATTACTTGTGACGTCGCACATTGAAAGTTCCCAACCGAGACGACAAGCTGAAGCATGTCGGACATTAAACTTTTGAGATGGAGACCTTCAGGTAATCAAGCGCCATCGATCATCCGCTCAAGCACTTGTCACCTGTGCACACTACAAATCGTCCGATTACATTCTCTGCTCCCGCATGCCCTGCGATGCCAACCGCGCCGACGGCAAAGTTCCTGGCCGGATCAGTTAGGACCCCCAACGGGTAAGGCGCCCCGGTTTCGCTGTCTTCAATCTCAACTGTGATCGCGTAATCGACCATCTTTACCGAAACGGCAAAAAACTGATCTGGTCCCATTGCTTTGGCGCCAGCGCCGGGAATTGGAATAGCCCGAATGCGCTGCGCGACGCCGTTCTTCACCACAAAGAGGCGGACGGTATTAGGCTCGTCGGATTTTGCGCCAGTCAGTTGGAGTAGGTAGTAGTTCTGCTCATCGCGGGCGCGTAAGGCAAATGACACTGCTACGCCGTTGACCATTCGAGCACTGCTTGAAAGTCTAAAATCCTTGTAGTAGCGATAACTCTCTTCACGTGGCAGTGCCATCCCGAGGCCCTTCACCGTCAGGTTCTTTCTGGAATCCGGTAGCCAGGCCGCCGGCATATCCCACGTTTTTAATTCGGCGGTGGTCCACGTCGGCGAGAGAGTATCAGTGGTAAGCACGATTCTTCGAAGCGGCAGATCGATTACCGTTGCATCGCTCAACGAAAAAGACTTGCGCAAAGTCTCGTATCCAAACTCCTCAGCCGTGATTTCCACTACGTAGTTTCCCGCCGGTAGTTCAAGCCGAACGCTCTTATTCTGAATCGGGACGACGTTACTTAAAGGCTGCCCTTCGCGGGCGTGCTTTAACTCGCCACTGACGTTGGTGTTTATGGTTACGGAATAAAGTACCGGGCGAAAATTAAGAGTCGTCGATTGGCTTTTGTTGGCCGCGATGACAACTTCAGTTTCCACTGGCTGATGGCCGGCGAGCGTACCAGCCACTCGGTAACGCCCCGGCTTGAGATCCACGAAAACAAAAATGCGTTCACCATCCGGGACGTCACCCTGTTGACCGAGAGCACCTCTAATCCTGATGGGTTCGACGAGGATGGTGGCGTTGGCTTCAGCGGCCACGGAGAGGGAACCGGTCGTCGGGGTGACTCGCTCAACCACAGTTCTGATCACAGTTCTCACCGGCGCATTTGTACGACGTGCGGGCGTACCAGGAGCGCTGGGTGTGGTCTCCTTTACAGTTCCGCCTGCGCCACCAACTCGCTGGCCAGACACCAGCGAGAATGTGCCAATCAGAAATGCTAAGACTGCGATTAGGATAAATCGCGACATGGTTAGGCTAGTTTACCGAAAATGCGATTGCTTCGCACAAAATAGGGTTTCTAAAACAGATCGACGCGCGAATCTCAATGAAGTACCGAAACGCGTAGCGTCGGGCCAACCCAGGTGTGGCACTCAGCGTTTACCCCGACGCTTCGATACTGACCACACCTCGCGGAGGATGTGATCTACTTAGAACACCAGTTTCTCTCCGAATTGAATTCGCCGATTGGGAGTTACGGTGTCTGTCGATCTTCCGAAACTCGGGAACTCCAACAATCTTACCGGAATTCCAAAGTTCGTACGATTGAAAAGGTTGAAAGCCTCGGCGCGGAGGATCAACTTCAAACCCTCCGAGAACCGCACGGTCTTAACCAGCGCCGCATTGGTGATCCAGAGGCTCGTACCGCGGAACGAGTTGCGCGCAACCGAGCCATCTCGTCCGATAGGCGCCAGCAGGGTCAACGGATTTACCGTTAACCGAAACGGCTGACTGCGATCGTTCGTCGAGGCGATTCCCGCTGTCGTGTTTATGCGATCGGTCAAATTTCCATCGAGGTTCACGTCATAGATACTGTTGACCGTGAACGGTTGCCCCGTTTGGAAAGTGCCGGTGCCCGAAACCTCAAGCCCATCAAAGATCGCGTGCAGGAATGAGTTTTTCCTTCCCCAGCTTGAAAGGTCTGAAATGTAATTGGAAGAAACGCGATGGCGCGCATCGAAGTTTGCCGGCCCGCTTTCGCCTGCGAGGGTCAAACTATTCTGAGGCAGAGCGAAGGAACCGGCCAGATCGAAGACATCCGATGAGTCGTCGGTGGCTTTGCCAAAAGTGTAGTTCACCTGGAACTGCGTTTCGCCAAGCCAGCTGTAGCGTCCACGCAGTTGCAATTGCAGGGCGTCGTACTTGGAGCTGGAGCTGCTCTTGTAGATGTAGACAGGGCCGATGTCTGGGAAGGGCCGGTCGAAGTTATTCGTCGTCGTCGATCCGGGAGCGAGTGCCGTTCCCAGCAATACCGGTTGCAAACTTCCATATCCGATCTGCGCGCCGGCATCAAACGCGACCAGAACGTTGTTGGGTCCGAGGTTCGGAGTGGATGCGCGCAGCAGGTTGTGCCCGCGCGTGCCGACGTAAGCCGCCGACATCACGATCCCACTGGTTAGCTGCTGCTCGAAAGTGACTGAGAACTGTTCGGCGGATGGCGTCTTGATTGTGCGTTCGGGCAGCGTGACCGTGACGGCATTGGGAAACGCATTCCCGCTGGCGAAAACTTGCAGCACAGTGGCAAGGGGCAAGTTTGGGTTGAGCGTGTTCAGCGTGCCCGGTTGAACCAAAGTCCGGAACTGGTTGACGCAATCGCCACCAATACAGATGCCACCACGCGCCGGATTGAAGTAATCAAAAATCGTACTGCCGAAGAAAGCGGAGTTGAATCCGCCGGTATTGACGGTGACGAAATTTGGAAAGACGTTACGCGACTGGCTGACCACTGCACCAAGAATCTGGTCGGAAAAAACGCCATATCCGGCGCGGATGACCGTACTGCGTTCTGAGCCGAACCAGTTCGGCGACCATGCCAAACCAATTCGCGGCGCAAAGTTGTTTTTATCCGGGTTGAAGATCTTCGTGCGTCCATCAAGGAACACTCGCAAGTCTGCGACGTTTGGATTGTTCAATGCGGGATCCGTGAAGGTGCGCTCGATGAGATTATTTACTTCCCTGGGTGGCGTGTTGTACTCGTAACGCAAACCAAAATTAATCGAAAGATCTCGGCGAATGTGCCACTCGTCCTGGATGAAAAGATTCGTCTCGTAATAGCGCAAGCCGATTCCTGAACCGGTGGTCGCGAGTGAAAGGAATGCTCCGCTGGGAGCGCCCGCCGCCGCCAGATCAGCCCCGGTCAGAAAGTTTCCGGTGAAGAGATTCGGATTGGCTGGATTGGTATCCAATTCAGGCGAGCCGTTAAAAGTCAGCCGCGTTCTCGCGTTCCGCGGCAGATCGCTGTTCAACTCAATCCGGCGAAAATCCACTCCAAAGGCGATGTTGTGATCACCTCGGCGGTAACTCACCATGTCCGCCACTTGATACGTGTTATCTACCCGGCGTTGCGGGAAGTAATCAACATCAACACCAATGGGACTAAACCCAGCGACGTTGACTTGTCCTACGCGTCCGATGCCATTCCCAAAAATACAGTCACCGCCACCGCACTCAGTAGTTCCCAGACGCCTGATTAACACCGGGCCTGTATTGGGAAGTCCGATGCCTGCTGGAAGAGTGTCATTCTGAAGTCGACGTGCGTTCAGCAGGAATGGCGAGTTGGGGGAAACTTCACTGGGAATGAGATAGGGGTCGCGAATTTCATCGAAGACCAGGCGCGTGCGACCGTAGGAGAGGCGCAGCACGTTGGACATCGAGTTAGTTAGTTCGCTGGTCAGAAACGTCGAGAAGTTTTGCGTTCGGACGCGAGGGCGGAGCGCTGAAAACAACGCCTCCCCAGTGACTGGAATATCGCGGCTGTCCTGCGTGAAATTGTAACGGGCCGTAAATGTATGTGGCCTATCCCAGAGGATAAAGTTTTGATCGTACTTCCCCGAAAGCACATTGCCACGAGCACTGGCGGGTAATCTTTGAGTAAAGGTGTTTGCTCCGTAGATCCCACCAGGATTATTCGCGTAAGGGAAGAGACTGAAAACTGCATCTCCGTGAATCTCAGTCGGGAACCCAAAGTCCTGAAAGAACTGATTGCGGTTTGCCGCCGTACAGTTGGAAAGGTTGAAACCCGGGTTAGCGTCTAGACAATCGAGATAGAACCCCGTTGCTCCGCTATTGAAGATTCCCCGCTGATCGAGGGTCGGAACTGCAAAGCTCGCCTCTCTGGAAGCGTTGAGAATCTGGCGCTCGTACGAGACGAAAAAGAAGGCTTTCTGCTTCTTGATTGGTCCGCCCAGCACGAATCCGGTTTGTCCGGAGGTGAACGAGTCTTCGCCACCGCTCTGATTCGTCACTGAGACTGGCGTATTGCGCGTTACGCAAGCAGCATTGGTCACGCCCGTGCAATCAAGCACCGCCTGACCGGTCTGACTGCGCAGTGCAAACGTGCCATTGCCATTTGCCGTATCGAAGAAGTTTCGCGCGTTCAACTGGCTGGAGTTGAAGAACCCGTAGACAGTTCCGTGAAGTTCGTTGCCGCCTGACTTCGAAATTGCATTCACCTGCGCGCCGAAGTTCCTCCCATACTGAGCCGGCGCGAGTAACGTGATCATTTGAAACTCTTTGATGGACTCAATTGACTGCGGGACAAGAGAAAAGAACCCTTGCCGTCGTACGCCGATGTCTTCGTCGTTGTTATCCGATCCATCCACGGTGAAGTTGTTTGCTCGCGAACGCATTCCATTGACCGCAAATTGTCCAGCCGAGCCCACTCCTGCACCGACTCCAGGTCCGGCGACTACTCCCAGCGTTTCCGGAGGCGGCGCCACGCCCGGCAGCAGTAGTCCTAATTCGTCAAAGGTGCGAGTCAGCGTCGTGCCTCCCAACGGCAGCGTCGAGACCTCCTTTTCGGTGTAGGTGCCGCCCCGTCGCGCATCGAAGATGTTGATCTCTTCACTAATGCCAGCTGATTGGCCGGAGGTCGCGGGCTGAGTTTGAGTCGTGGGGTCAGTGGGCGGCGTCGTCGCACCGGGCGAGGGCGATTCAGTCGGCGTTGGAGTCGCAGTGGCGACTGCGGTAGTCTCCGGAACCATCGGCACCGGCGGAAGCACTACTGTGGGCCGCAAAGCCGGCAATGAGCGTTGCAGGTTTTGGGTGACGTAGCCCTGTTTCACGATCGTGATGGTGTAATCACCCGGTGGCAGCAAGCCCTGTCGGAACCTGCCACTAGCGTCGGTTTGTTTGGCGACGGGCACGCCTGTCTCTTGATTGGTGATACGGACTGTGGCTCCGATTATTGGACTGCCACTTATGCTGTCCTTCACTTCACCCTCGAATGAGCCTGTCACATAGTCCTGGGCGTAACCGCGAGTTGGAACCAGGCACAGGAAAACGAAGATGGCGATATAGCTCAATAATTGCATCGGGGTAGGTTGGCTTTTCACGAATGGTTACTCCTTGGAGAGAAGTGCGGGTGTCGTTGGGATCTGAGGGAGCGAGACCAGTAACTTGTATTGGTTTTTCGCTTGCCGAAGTAGTTCAAAATCAAAAAAGTTACGAAATCCGACTGAAGGTGCGCGCCTCTTTGGTGTCTGCTGTGAGAGCAACTGGGTCTTTAAACAGATATGAAGAAGCGCCGAAAATTTAGCCTCCACCCTAACGATTGTCAATACAATTGTGAGTTCTATCCAATGTTAGCCGTCAACCAGGGATATAAACTGAGCGCTTGTCTTGAAAGTGAAGATTCACTGGCTCGAGCTTGCGAATGCGAGAGTTCAACTTCTTGCTTGCCAGTCGTTGAGCCGTTATAATTTTTTATCGATCGGATCGATGCTTTATCCTTCCAGTGTCAAATGAGGCCGGGCGCTTTATTGAAACCAACTTCTAGTTATGTCAATTCACGTTTCGTCGCGAGGCTTTCTCATGCTGAGCGCAGCAGCGGGCCGTTTGCCTATCACGTCACCGGCGTGGGATCTGGCCTGCCGCTGTTGAACCAAGCCAACAAATGAAAGAATGTCAGGCTTGTAGACATTGCTTCCCGGATCAATTCAACAACTGTCCCACCGACGGTAACGAACTTACATCTTCGATCGCGGGCGATACCATCCTCGACGGCCGTTACCAACTCGAGCAGCGGCTTGGGCAGGGCGGCATGGGAATCGTTTATCGGGCTCGTCATGTCTTTCTGAAAACCACTTACGCAATCAAAGTCATCCTGCCCGATCTCGTGGGAAATGATCCCATGTTGGCGACGCGCTTTCGGCAGGAGGCGATGCTCGCGGCCCGCATCGGTCACCGAAACATTGTCAACGTCACGGACTTCGGCGTGGTTGGCGGCAAGATGCCGTATCTCGTGATGGATCTTATCAAGGGAAGATCTCTACACGACCTGCTGACCGCCGAGGGCAGACTCGCTGTGGGGCCGGCCTTGGAAATCATGACGGCGTTGTGCGCGGGCGTCGGCGCAGCTCATCGGCAGGGAATAGTCCACCGCGATCTGAAACCGCTAAATGTCATGATGCAGGACGATGTGCCTGTCAGCGAGGCGGTAAAGGTGCTTGATTTTGGCTTGGCAAAGATCAAGTCAGGTGAACTGCTGGGATCCTTCGTTGCCGCGCAGACGACCGGGTTGATGGGCTCTCCTTATTACATGGCTCCTGAGCTGTGGTCGGACGATGAACCTGATGCGCGTGCCGATATCTACAGCCTGGGAGTAATTCTCTACCAGATGCTTGCGGGTGATGTTCCGTTCAAAGGACCAACACTTCCCGCGATTATGAAGAAGCACTTGTCGGACGAGCCGCCGCGCTTCCTCGAGCGCGGCGTAAATGTGCCTGCTCCTATCGAGTCCGTGGTAGACCGTTCACTCGCAAAAAAACGCGACAACCGCATGTCTTCGGTAGAAGAGTTCATTGCTGAACTTCGAGTGGCCGTTGATTCGGCACAGTCAGAACTAGCCAGAATCTCGAAAGAGGTTACTCGCGAACTTGGAACCGAAACAGTGCGCTTTGGTGAAGATACGGAGCGCACAGTTTTGGGAACGAGTTCGCTCGGCCAGCTTTCCTGGGAAACGCAACGACCGACAGACTCTCAGCAGCGAATTGAAGACGAAGCGGATCGTCTGGCAAGGGAGTTTGAGGAGGCACAGCGCCGTGCCGACGAAGCACGCCTGCGGGCTGAAGAAGCCGCACGTAAACGAGCTGAAGAGGAAGCTGCCCGCCGTCATGCCGAGGAAGAAGCGGCACGAAAAGTCGCTGAAGAGGAAGCTGCCCGCCGCCGCGCTGAGGAGATGGCGCGCAAGCGGGAAGAGGAGGCGTTAGCCCGGCGCCGAGCGGACGAGGAAGCAGCGCGAAAGCTTGCTGAGGAAGAGGAGCGGCAAAAGTTAGAAGAGGAAGCGGCGCGTAAGCGCGTTGCAGAAGAGGCAGCTCGTCTCGCAAGGGAAATTGTTGAAGCCAAAGAGCGCGCCGAGGAGGCGCGTCTGATTGCGCAGAGTGAATCGCGGAAACGGTCCGAGGAGGAAGTGGCGCGAAAACGGGCCGAGGAGGAAGCGCAAAGGCTCATGCTCGAAGTCGCAGAGGCGCAACATCGAGCCGAAGAGGCGCGCACCCGAGCTGAGGAGGAAGTTCGCAAGAGAGCTGAGGAAGAAGAAGCGCGGAGAAAGGTAGAAGAGGAAGAAGACCGGCTGCGCGCGGAAGAGTCAATAAGACTTCACGCCGAGGGCGAAGAAGCGAAGAAAAGAGCTGCCGAAGATGGCGAACGTTTGGCGCGGGAGATCGCCGATGCCCAGCAGCGCGCTGAGGAAGCTCGTACCAGAGCGGAAGATGAGTCTCGTAAACGAGCTGAGGCAGAAGGGGCGTTGCAAAGGGCAGAGGAGGAGTCGCGCAAACTCGCGCTGCAAATGGAGGAGGTGCAGCGCCGGGCAGAAGAGTCGCGCCGGCGTTCCGAGGAGGAAGCTGTAAAGCGAGCGGCGTTAGAAGAGCGAAGGAGAATAAACGAAGAGCGGCAGCGGCAGGAGTTGATCGACTATGCGTCACAGGCGCACAACCTGAGCCAGGACCAGTCTCATGCGCTCCAACAATCCTCCAACCAACAGTCCCAAAGTGGTTTCCAACAGAGTACGGGTGCCAACGCGCCGGCAGTATCAGAGGAAACGATTTTGCGTTCGCACCAGTCGTTTGGTCACTCGGAAGCGGCGCGTAGTCCCGCGAGTATGCCGTTCGACTCGTCCGTTCCGGCTGTGCCAACAAAGAAGGGCTTGGCGCTACCAATTGTTCTCGGCTTGGTTGGATTCCTGGTTATTGGCCTTATTGTTGGTGGGGTGGCCCTTTACTCAAGTAACTTGTTTGGGGATAAACCGACGGCAGAACAGCCTAAAGTCCCGCAGCCTGCGCCTTCAGTGTCCACCGCTACGCCAGCGACTTCGCCGAAATTCGAACTGGTGAAAATCGAGGGAGGTCGGTTTGAGATGGGTCTGGCGAACGTGCCCACGAAGGAGCCCTACGACCTCGGTCAGTATCCTTCCCGGTCAGTTAACGTCGGAAGTTTTTGGATGGACAAGACGGAAATTACGAATGCTGAGTATGCGGATTTTGTGGCCGGCGCTAAGTACGCGGCACCCAGCTACTGGAGTAACGGCAAACCGCCTGCGGGTCAGGAGCAATGGCCAGTAACCAACGTGTCCCTTGCTGATGCGAGGGCTTTTTCAGAATGGCGCTCAAAGCGTGATGGTCAGAAATACCGGCTGCCGACGGAAGAGGAATGGGAATATGCTGCCAGGAATGGATCTCAAGGCACACTTTATCCCTGGGGCAATGAATGGGTGGATGGTCGCGCGAACGTGGCTTCGAACTCACTTAAACCAGTCGGCACGCATCCCCTGGGTGCATCGCGGACGGGTGTACTGGATCTGATTGGGAACGCCTGGGAGTGGACCTCCACCAAGGCTGCACCTTATCCCGGCAACACTCTTTTAGTAATCCCGCCGAACCAGGTAATTATCCGCGGCGGGGCTTTCGTAGAACCATCAACCGGGCCCGAAGCAATTTCTGCGACCCGGCGCTCGTGGGTATCTCCATCGGATAGACAAGCCGCCGTCGGTTTCCGGCTGGTCCGGGAGTAAGCTTGACACTCAGAATCGGTTTATTGTGGTAACTACTCGGAAACAAACGCCGTAACGCTTTCGTAGAGTTCACCCAAGACAAAGGAATTAGAATTAGAGACGAAAGAGAGAACGTTTTCCGTCGTCAGTCCTTAAGCACGCCATCGGTTCGCAGAAGGAGCTTCTCCATGAGTGAAGAGTATGTTTCGATCATAACTGGTCTTCCATTGTTCAAAGGGTACACGCCGGATGGCGCCCGGAGGCTGTTGAAATCCGGCGAAGTTATGAAGGCGTCACCGGGGGATGTTCTTTTCAAGGAGGGTGACCCTCCGGCGTTCGTGTTGCTGGTGCTTGCGGGGAAACTACAGGTATTCGTGGAGCGGCACGGACGGGACATGCATCTGACGATTGCTGGATCCAGCACCATACTGGGAGAGTTGGCCGTCTTGTGCGGGATCAATCGGTCGGCGTCAGTTCGGGTCGTTGAACCGTCGACGGTGTTGAGATGGGAAGCTGACACCTTTCGCGAGCTGCTAATCAAAGATGTATTTCTGTCGGAGCGAATCTTTCGCCAATCCCTGCGAACGTTGCTTGATCAGGAGAAAGCTCTCATCGCCTCAGTGACGGAGCTGGAAGAGGCGGCTCATAAGAACAGAGCTGATCAGGTGTAGCACAATGAGCTGACATGATTTGCAGGATTCACAGGACGAGCAATGAGAGCAGTGACAGTTTTGAGGTTCTGCCCTGTCAATTCTGCAAATCCTGTAAATCCTCTCTCGAATTGACTTATTCCTCATGTTTCGCTAGTTTTAACGCCTCGATACTTGAAGTAAGTGTTGACAGTGCAGAGTTCAAGCAAGACTTTGCGGTTTCAAGCTTTTGATAGGATGCTCCAGAAGACCTTCGCCATGAATCGAACGTACACGCGATTCTTTTGTTTTACAGCATAGCTCGCCACCGTGCGGGCTTTTGCGAAGGCGCTCCTATCGAATCCGATCTGTTGCATAGCTAATGGTTAATCGTAAGTGGTAGGAGGCCTCGCCGTTTTGAGGCTAGTTGTGTAGTGAATGTTCACTGAGCATTCGCCGCGCGCCATTTACTGTTTACCATTATTAAGATGAGTGAAATCAACGTACAACTGAAGGACGGCGGCGTCGCGCAGATGCCGGGTTCCACAACTGTTGCCGAGGCTCTCAAAAAGCTCGACCGCGACCTCGCGAAGCAGGCGTTGGCAGCAAAGGTCAACGGTCACGAAGTCGATCTCGCGCGCGGACTCGAGTCTGTTGCCAACGACACTTCGTCTTACGAGATCGATGCCGTTAAGCCCGGGACCCGCGAAGGCCTCGAAGTTTTGCGACATTCAACGGCGCATCTGCTTGCCGCTGCGGTTCTCGATCTCTATCCCGGCACAAAGTTGGGGATCGGTCCGGCTTTGCTTGATGATCCACGCTACGGTTATTTCTACGATGTCATCACACCGACGCCTTTGACTGAGGCCGATCTGGCTGCGATTGAAAAACGCATGCGCCAGATTGCGAGTAAGAACCTGGCCTATCGACGCGACGAGATTTCCAAAGCGGACGCAGTCAGGATCTTTCAGGAGCGCGATGAGCCTTTGAAGTGTCAGTTGATTCAGGACAAAGGCAGCGACAGCGTAAGCGTCTATTACATCGACGGATCGCCTTTCATCGATTTCTGTCTCGGCCCGCACGTGCCAAACACCAATAAGCTCCGGGCGTTCAAGTTGTTGTCCCTCGCCGGCGCTTATTGGATGGGTGACGCTGAGCAACCGCAGATGCAGCGTATCTACGGCACTGCGTTTTTTACTCAGGAAGAGCTCGACGCCTGGCTCAAGCAACGTGAAGAAGCTGAAAAGCGAGACCATCGTCGCATCGGTCGCGAACTCGATCTCTTTTCGATTCAGGAGCAGTACGGGCAGGGTCTGATTTTCTGGCATCCGAAGGGCGGCGCGATCCGCAGAGAGATGGAGAATTATCTGCTCGGCGAATTGAATAAGCGGGGTTATGGTCTCGTTTATACACCGCACATTGCCAAACGTGAGCTTTGGGAGCGAAGTGGACACGAGGCAAATTATGCAGACGTGATGTTCTCGCCCATGGAGTTGGAAGACACGCAGTTTCGGATCAAGCCGATGAACTGCCCGTTTCACATTGGCATTTATAGATCGTCACAGCACTCATACCGCGAGTTGCCGTTGCGTTACGCTGAACTGGGCACCTGCTATCGCGCCGAGTTATCTGGAACGCTGCATGGCTTGATGCGTGTCCGCGGTTTTACTCAGGATGACGCACATCTTTTCTGCACGCCCGAAACAGTGCGCGGTGAAATCTCTGGTTGCATCGACTTTGCCTTTTCGCTTTTGAAGGCTTTTGGTTTTGCCAATTTCAAGCTTGAGCTTTCAGTCAGGGGCACTGGCAGCGGCAAGAAGTACCTCGGTTCTGACGAAAACTGGGCGAACGCCGAAGCAGCTCTGGTTGACGCTTTGAACGAGCAAGGATTGTCGTACGAACGGATGGAGGACGAAGCCGCGTTCTATGGTCCGAAGATCGATATCAAAGTAGAGGATGCGATTGGGCGGCTCTGGCAGTTAACAACAATCCAATTCGACTTTAATCTACCCGAACGCTTCGAGCTTGAATACATCGGCGAGGACAACAAGGCTCACCGACCGATCATGATTCACCGCGCTTTGTTTGGCTCTTTAGAACGCTTTTTCGGAGTGCTCATTGAGCACTATGCCGGCGCGTTTCCACTGTGGCTGGCACCTGTTCAGGTAACAGTTTTGCCGATCACGGATCGCATTAACTCGTATGCCGAACAGGTGGCTGCTCGGCTCCGCGACAGCGGCCTGCGAGTCGAGACAAATTTGCGCAGCGAGAAGGTCAACGCCAAGATTCGCGATGCGCAAATGCAAAAAGTTCCGTTCATGCTCGTGGTCGGCGATCGCGAGATGGAGCAGCATCAAGTTGCAGTGCGTGAACGAACCAGGGGTGATATCGGTGTGATGTCGCTGGAAGATTTTACGAAGATGGCACGCGGGCTAATCGAGTCGCGGGCAACCACTAACGAAGTTCCAGAGCTTGAGTCTCAGGTCTTAAGTTGAGTTTCGCTCTTTTGAAATCTGAAACGCAGGATCTTTGGACTATGACGATGGAGGTGCACCAATAGCTACAGGCTTTCGAGGTCGCGGTCAGCGCCCGGACAATCGGCGCGTACCAGCCGTGCGTATTAACGAAAGAATTCGCGTACCGGAAGTACGCGTAGTTGCGGACGAAGGTGAACAGCTCGGAGTTATGGATATCCGAGATGCCATTCGGACGGCGCGCGAACGGGGACTGGATTTGGTGGAAGTCGCACCGACTGCTGTTCCGCCAGTTTGCCGAATCATCGATTTCGGAAAGTTTCAGTACGAAGCGAAAAAGAAGGCAAACGAGGCAAAGAAGAAGCAAGTCACGATTACCGTCAAAGAAGTAAAGTTCAGGCCCGGCACTGACGATCACGACTACGACTATCGGATGAAGCACGCACGTCAGTGGCTGGAAGGCGGGGACAAGGTGAAGGCAACGATCTGGTTTCGCGGACGCGAGATGACTCACCGCGAACTCGGCGCACGCATTCTCGAGAAGTTGGAGAAGGATCTGATCGACGTCGGTGAGGTAGAGGCGCGACCGCGTATGGAAGGCAACCAGATGTTCATCATCTTTGGACCAAAACGGCATAAGACCGCGGCCAAAGCTGATCATCCAACGCCGCCGCCGTCGCCGCCGTCGCCGCCGCCAACTCAGACACCGCCGCAAGTGCACTGAGTATCGGAGATCTCAGATTTGAGATCTCAAATGCTCGAACGGGAATTGACTCTGACGGAATCAATCTCGTCGAAGGAAATAGTTTCTGAGATCTCAGATTTGAGATCTCAAATCTGCAAACGGAGTAAGTATGCCAAAACTAAAAACACATAAAGGCGCAGCCAAGCGATTCAGACTGACTGCGACCGGCAAGATCAAACGCGGTCATTCGCACGCGCGCCACATTCTGACTAAGAAGACCAACAAGCGTAAGCGCTTGCTTGATATTGACGCGCTTGTTTCAAAATCGGATCAAAAGCGTGTGGAAGCGATGCTGCCGTACGGAAGAGACTAAATAAGGATGAAGGCGGAAGGATGAAGGATGAAACGGGATTGAACGGTATTTGAGAGCCCAAGCGCGAGTTGTCGAAGCTCAGCGAGTCGTACCAGAGGCTTTCATCCTTCATCCTTCCGACTTCATCCTTATCCATATCCCTTCGAGTGTTAGAAAGGACCTGAATCATGCCAAGAGCAAAACGTGGAAATAAGCGCCTGGAGCGGCGCAAGAAAATATTAAAGCTGGCGAAAGGTTATCGCGGCACGAAATCTAAACTGTATCGTTCGGCAAAAGAGTCGGTTGAGCGAGGATTGAACTTCGCTTATACCGGTCGCAAGCTTAAGAAGCGCGATTTTCGCAGCCTCTGGATCGTGCGCATCGGCGCCGCCGCACGTCTTAACGGACTTAACTATTCCCAGTTCATGCATGGATTGAAACTGGCCGGCATCGAGCTCGATCGCAAGGTGCTCGCCGATCTCGCAGCGAAGCAGCCGGAAGCGTTTACTGCGGTTGCCGCGGAAGCGAAGAATGCGTTGGACAGCGAACAGAGAGAGAGAGCGGCCGCCTAGACTGCCGACTGATTGCTAATGGCAGAAAGTCAAAACCAGCAAGACCCAAAAGCTGAGATTGAAGCGGCAAGCAAAGCGTTCGAGCGAGAGTTCGAACGCTTTGCCCGCTTTTTGCAGGCGTCCGATCTCAAAGGGCTCAGCCTGAAAGACGCGGAAGCGGAAGCCCGTGCTTTAAGCGAGGTGCGCACGCGGCATCTCGGCAAAAAGAGTGCGATCGCCGGTGCGAAGAAGTTGATTGGGCGCGTGGCGGCAGAGGAGCGGGCAGAGTTTGGCCAACGCGTGCAAAAAGCCGAGGCTGAGATTCTCGAACAAGTTGTTCAAGCGGAGCTGAGCGTTAAGAATTTTGTTGAAGCCGCCCGGACCGAGCGAGAGAGTATCGACGTAACCCTGCCTGGCAGACGACCTCGCCGGGGACATCTCCATCCGATCACGCTCTTGCGAGAGCGAATCGAAGACATCTTCGTTTCCCTGGGTTATGCCATCGAAGATGACCGCGAGATCGAAACCGATTTCTATAACTTCGACGCGCTGAACATCCCGGCAAACCACCCGGCCCGAGCACCGCAGGACACTTTCTACACGACTGCTGGGTTCGCGTTACGTTCGCAAACTTCCACGGTGCAGATTCATGCGATGCAACGCCGCGGTGCGCCGGTAAGGATGATCGCACCAGGGCGAGTTTTTCGTCGCGACACGCCTGACCCAACGCATAATCCGATGTTCTTTCAGGTCGAAGGTTTGTGTGTCGATCGCGGCATCACGATGGCGCACTTGAAGGGCACGGTGGGCGAGTTTCTGCGAAGAATGTTTGGCCCTAACACGGTCACTCGTTTTCGTCCCTCTTACTTTCCTTTTACGGAACCGAGCGCTGAGTTCGACTTCACCTGTTTCAAGTGTGCCGGTAGCGGCTGCCGGATTTGTAAGAACTCAGGTTGGATCGAGCTTGGTGGATCGGGAATGGTGCATCCGAATGTCTTGCGCGCTGCCGGCATTGATCCGGAAGGGTTTTCCGGTTTTGCGTTCGGTCTCGGCATCGACCGCATGGCAGCATTGATGTACAAC
>JBGTLE010000216.1:0-5139 GCA_041744295.1 Pyrinomonadaceae bacterium
AATACTGTCATTCCGCTTAGCAAGAAGACGATGACGAGTTTCGGTGGGCGCTTCCTGGCGGAAACTAACAATCGAACGGCAACACAGGGAAATCTCTTTTATATGTGGTTCACCATTATTCGACCCTGAGTCAATGAATCCGGATGTGAAGTAATGATGCAGTTTGAGCTCTTCAAATGAATGCGGCGTAAAGTCAGGAGGTCAGTACTACCTCGCGGTAAGCGGGTGCCGTGAATCGGTCGCGGCTTTGCCGCATCCCTTCGGAAAGGCTTTGCCTTTCCGGCAAATCTTAATACTTCGTTGCGGCTATGCCGCCGAGGCGGAGCCTCAAGAGCGTAAAAACCCTAACGGAAAGCCACAGGCTTTCCGCAAGGGAAGCGGCAAAGCCGCACGATTTCCGCAACATAATGTTGAGAGACTCGACGCATTAAGATTAAAGATGAGGTTAAAGAAAGGAAGCGATCATGCGAAGTAACAGGTTCATCGTCGCGATTTCAGTCACGTTCGTTCTAGTTCTTACCTTTACTGTGGCTAACTCACAAAAAACAAAGCCCAAGCCAAAGACAAGCGCCGCCGCGGCGCCCACTCCGACACCGGAGCCGCCAATACGTGGTCCAAATACAAAGGACGGCGCCAGCCAGGCTTCTAAGTCAACCAAAGTTCTCAACGAAATCATGGGGACACCTGACAAAGGCATCCCACGTGACCTCTTGAATAACGCTGAGTGCGTGATGGTGTTTCCCAACGTTATTAAGGGTGGATTCATCGTTGGCGGTCAGGGTGGGCGCGGCGTTGCCAGTTGCCGCACTCGCTCGGGTTGGTCTGCTCCGGCTTACTTTGAGATCAAAGGTGGCAGCGTTGGTCTACAGATCGGCGGTCAGTCGACGGACTTTGTGCTGTTAATCATGAACGAAAGCGGAATGAAGAACTTACTCTCCGACAGATTCGAACTCGGTGGTGAAGCTTCTGTCGCTGCTGGCCCAGTAGGACGCACTGCGGCCGCCTCAACTGATGCCAAGTTCGATGCTGAGATTCTTTCGTACTCGCGGAGCAAAGGGTTGTTTGGTGGAATCTCGCTAAAGGGATCCGTGATTTCACCAGACAAGAGCGACATGGAAGGAACTTATGGAAAAGGCATCAAGGCGGACACTGTGCTTGCGGCGAGTAGGAGCAGGGCGCCGGCGGAAGTACAGATCTTTCCCAACACTTTAACGCAGTACTCGTCACGCACAGCGAAATGATTTCAGGCTGAAATGGAGAGTAGAAGGAGTCAGAATCAATGAACGCAATTACACAGATCATCACCCAACAACTGGCCGGTGGCGCGGTCTCTAAAATCGCGCAACGTTTCGGCATCAGTGAAGCGAAAGCTAACACGGCTGTTCAGATAGCGGTGCCGTTGCTGATCGCTGCACTCGCGCGCAACGCATCGCAGCCGCAGGGTGCCGAGAGTTTACACAACGCGATCAACAAGGATCACGATGGCAGCATCTTCGACAACCTGATGGGATATTTAGGAAACCCGCAAACCGCAAATGGCGCCGGAATTCTTGGACACGTCCTAGGTGGTCAACAGCCGACCATCGAAAACAACCTTGCTCAAGCAACGGGGATAGACCAAAGCTCCGCGGGCGGTCTGCTGGCGACCCTCGCCCCTTTGGTCATGGGCGCGGTTGGACAAGCTCAACAGCAAAATAGTCTGGATACTCCAGGCTTAACGGACCTGCTCAACTCTCAACAGCAGGAGGCGCAAGCCAGCGCGCCTGACGCCATGAGCATGCTTGGGTCGATGCTGGATCAGAACAAAGACGGTAGTTCCATGGACGATCTTCAGCGCATGGCAGCAAATTTCTTTAAGTGACGTGAATCGACAAAGCAGTTGGCAATGAGGTCAGTACCGCGGTAGATGAGTTGAGCGGTACCAGGCGTTAGAGTTCAAACTTCAGTTTGCGTGGGGCTTGTCTATCCAGATCCGCAGGCTATAGGCTGAACTCTGAATACCTGCTGCGAAAGCGTCGTGATACTTACACGGTGGTGGCGAGCGCACTGTCGACACGACGCTTTGTTGGCGCAAGGTCGTCCATGCGAGTTATCATCCCCCGTCGACAACTCAACCCACGGAGGATTCAAACATGCCACGTACCTGCCTTCTAGCACTTACTCTTCTTGCTCTCGTAATACTTCCCACGACCAACTTCTCTCAGGGTGGTCCGATGGAAGCCTCCCGCGGTGTCGCCGGTGGCGGCGTTTCGGTTCCCGGTTGGACCGGAAAGATCGACGCCAAAGAAGAGAAAGCCGGAATGACGCTCAACAGCGCGAAGCTCGTCAAAGAGGGCGATGCCTTGCACGTTACCACCGGCCCGGCTGTCACATACTGGAATCCCGAAAACAAAGCGTCCGGCGACTACACCGTAAAAGCGACGTTCAAGGAGCCGAAGTACATGAGCCTCAACAGCCACCCACATCCTTATGGGCTGATGATTGCCGGTAACGATCTGGGAACAGACCAGCAGAGTTACTTGTACTGTGCGGCGTATGGAACCGGCAACTTTATCGTTCGCGGGTTTGGCCCAGCGGCATTTCAGATGAATGGGCCGCGTGGTGAAGCGCACGCAGCCGTGAACAAAGCGGCGGGCGCTGGAGAACCGGTGAGTCAGGAGATTGCGATCTCAGTAAAGGGTGACAAGGTTGAGTGCGCGATCAACGGTAAGGTCGTCGCGAGTTATGACAAGTCTGCCCTGGTAACTGCAGGTAAACTCAAATCAACCGACGGAGTTTACGGACTTCGCTTCGCGCATAACACGGAAGCGATCGTAAGCGGGCTCACCCTGACTAAGCACTAATTGTCAGTGGTCCGTTGTCAGTGGTCCGTTGCACTCGCCGGGTAACTGGAAAGTTTATTTTCGCCGCGAGGTGGTACTGACCTCATCTGGCGATGTTGTCTCGTACCCGGTAAACTCTTTAGTGTGTCCAGCGAATGCAACTGACAACTGACAACTGACTACGGACCTCCTTTGTGACGATCCCCCTATGCGCAAAATAATTCTGCTCCTCCTCCTCGTTACCGCCTGTGCCCTGAACGCTGTTTCCCAGTCTGGCAGAAGAGTCAGCAACCCGCGGCCAACGCAACCGCCGCCGATGCAAACATCAGAGGATCCGGAGCCGGAAGCTCGACCCTTGATCATGCCCGCGGTGTTGTCTTTCCTGCCTGAAAGTTTCCGCGGAAGGAAAATCAAAGGAATCGACAGCGGCAGCTTTAGCTTAGCGGACTTCAGCGGAAAAGTTGTGGTCATAAACCTCTGGGCCTCATGGTGCGGTCCCTGCCGCAGAGAAGTGCCGGAGTATGAAAGGGTTCGGAAGGCTTATGCGGACCGCGAGGTCGAGTTCATCGGATTGACGACTGAAGACCCGCGCAGTTCCGCAGACCGGGTGAATCAGTTCCTGCGCGATGTGAAATTTGGTTTTCGTCTGGGCTGGGCCGACCGTGACACGGCGCGCACGCTGATGAATGGCAAGAGCGGGATCCCGCAAACGATGGTGATAGACGGTGACGGACGAATCGTCGATCAATGGACGGGCTACGCGCCCGGACACAGCGGAGAAAAGTTAAAGCGGACTATCGATCACGCGCTGGAGACGGGACAGTAGTGCTGGGTCGACCTTATGTCCGACATGCTTCAGCTTGTCGTCAAGATTAGCAATACTTACTGCTACGTATCCGGTAATATTTTTGCTCGAATGTAGGCTGATCGCGACGACAAGCTGAAGCATGTCGGACATTTGGTTGCTCGGTGAAGGCATAGGTTAGGTGGCGTCAACTGAAACATGAAGTCGGATAGTCGATGAAGAACGGAACTCTAAAACTCGTTTGCACCACGGCGATTCTTTTCACTACATCGCTTTCAGTTTCCGCCCACTCCCAACTCGCTTTCGTTAATCCAGATTCACAGCGGGCTTCGACAGATGAGGAAGCAAGAACGCGACGCTCGCGCGGCGCCACCATCTTCGTCTTCCACACGGACGAATTCTGGCTGAACCTGCATCACTTCCTGTACGTCCTGGGCCGCGCAGAGAACAAGGAAAGGGATAGGTCGCGTGAGGCGGTACTCGCCGCTCCAGTGGATCAGGAACGCGGCTTTGAGAAGCTTAGCGACACCGATAGAAAGATCTGGAGCGCTGCCGTTGCTTCCTATGCGGACGGCACGAGTAAGAAAGATCTTGTTTTCGACGATCCGTTACCGGCCCTCACCAATGCTTTGGCCCGCGCCGGTGATGGAAAGTCGTTGACTGAAATCGATTCTGCGGTCGCGGAAATTCTTCAGCGCGCGGCTCCAATTTATCGGAGAGCGTGGTGGAAGGAGCAGCAGGAGGCAAACCGGAAATGGAGCAAAGCCATTCAGGCGCTTGTCGATCGTCACGGAACCTCCGTCCTCGCGTTCATCACCAACGCGTACAAGTTGCAGTGGCCCGCGGCGGGTTTTCCAGTACATGTGTCTGCCTACTCGAATTGGGCCGGAGCTTATTCAACGAGCGGCAACTTACTGGTTATGTCGAGCCTCGCGCCGGGCAATCAAGAGGCATATGGTTTGGAAACGATCTTTCACGAAGGAATGCACCAGTGGGACGAACAGGTCTTTGCAGCGCTGCGTGAACAAGCGATCAAGCTGAACAAGTTCTTTCCCAGAGGCGTGTCGCATTCGTTGATCTTCTTTACTGCGGGGGAAGCGGTGCGACGGGTGGTGCCGGGGCATGTGCCCTATGCGGAAAAGTTTGGCGTCTGGCAGCGAGGGCTAGGGCCAATGAAAGTCGCGTTGGAAGAAACCTGGCAGCCTTACCTCGACGGCCGCGGCACGCGCGACGAGGCATTTGCCGCACTCATCACACGAACCGCAATCGACCCGCCTAAGAAGTGAAGTCAGTACCGTAACGCAGTAGCGTCGGATAAATGTCGGCCGCCTCGACCACGGACCAAAGCCAATCGTCAGCTATCGAATTCCGACAAGCACTTTGTTGCTTGCTACGCCACGGACGGAGATGTTCACCAGTATGTCACCGGCGCCCGCCAGTCCATCCGGCAGTCTGACATTCACCTGGGTAAACCAATCAAAGTTGGACACCTTGCCAACGTACTCAACGTCT
>JBGTLE010000217.1:0-3061 GCA_041744295.1 Pyrinomonadaceae bacterium
TGAGCTGCACAGATCACCGCCAGCAGCAGGAGCATGGCAGCGCCAAGACCACGGTGCGACTTTGCGACGGCGAAAGGGATTTGTATTGAAGCCATTTGCGCAGCCTGCGAGGCACAAAAGGAAGCGGTCTAGAGGTTAGGACTTCTTGGGAACTTCACGAAGGGCAGACGCACGCCACGCACGAAAACACGATCGGATCTGATAGCCGGATCCGGCGAGTATCCGTTAGCTCCGCCAGCCGCAATCAGATCATCCTGGTCTACTCCATCGCCACTGATTCCAATCGCTCCGACCAATACGCCGTTCTTGTATAGCGGTATGCTGCCGGGAAAGATCTGAACTCCGTTTGGCAAACTCGGAATCGTGGTACAGGGAACGCTCGCGCCAACAATCGCCGCCTGGAGATTGGTCTTAATCAAATCCAGCTGGAACCCAACATTAAAAACACTCCACTGGGTAATCTCAGTACTGAATGGGCCCGCTGCTGTGCCGTTGATTCCGTCTGGAAAAAATGGACGGTGCAAAAAGCCTCCCGCCCGATCGCTAAACGCAATTGTGCCGTCAAGTCTCAGGCCGTCGGCAGCCGCCCTGTCCACATACGAACCAAGCCCGGCGCCACGTAGCAGCGTGGCAGCGTTTGCTCGTGAGTAGAAGGCCGCAGTTCTGGCTTTCTGCACGGAAACATCAAAGCCAAAGACCGGCGCATCCTGCTGTCTGAACAGCCCCAGCACGCGTCCTTCAGCGTCCACCACAGCTATCGACACTCTCGCATTGCTACCCAACGGCTGACGAATCGCCGCGCGCGTGATATTGGCTTGTTGTGCGGCATGGGAAATAATCAGATCGACGTCCGTAGCAGTTAGAGAATTGGACCCTCCTGAAGGACTCGAGATGAAAGGGAAGAAACGGGGGTCTGCTTCTCCTAGAATCCCGCCCACAGTGGCTGTCGTAAACGCTGATGGTTGAGCCCCGCGGATAGGGAAGAGCGCATCAATTGCCCCCGGCAAGCTGGCAAAGGCAATGGTGGCAGGTCGCAATACTTCAGTAGCGTTGACGAACGGCAGCCGCACACCATCAACCAGAATGTTGTCGCCACGAATCAGTGCCGGCGTTTCAAATCCTCTTACCGCTGAGAGGGCAATCACCTCTTCAAAGGGCAGGTCAAAGTCAGCCGGGTCGCGGTCTATCCCGTAAACACCATCGCCCTCGATTCCCACGCCTCCCTGCGAGATACCATTCTTGTAGATAGGCATGCTGCCGGGATCCGCACTGAGGCCCAGAGGAAGACCCGGTATCTTAATGTCCGAGCAGGGAAGTGAGGAATACTGAACACCGTAGAGAGGCCCACTGGGGCGGAAGTTCACACCCGGCGGGATGTGTTCCTGAATAATAAAGCCGGCTGTTCGCGTCGTAAAAGCATTCCCAGAAGTACTAAATAACGAGGCTGTGCCGGCCTTTGAAATTGCTCCCAGCCGGGACCGGAGGCGCGTCCCTTCCAATCCTACAGGAACCAATCCGGTGATCGGATCCGGAGTTTGCAACGGACCGCCGCCGCGAATCTGCATCATGGTTGGCGCACCCGTCATGCTAAATACACCCAGGACGTTACCTTCCCGATCGGTGACGGCCACGGTTACCAATTTGTTCAAAGCCACGGCCGCCGACACCGCCTGCGCAATAATTGTGCGCACTTCGTCGGTAGTCAGGGTGCCGGCGGTAATCGGATTGATATCCAGCTCATCACTGACCGGTCCCGGTGTTGGTACGGCTCCCGGATCGTCCGGTGGCCCGCCGCCGACATGCCCGACACCAACGCGCACCCGGTTGCTGGCTGCGCCCCGGTAATAGATCCTCACCAGGACGTCCCCGAGATCGCCCATATTCTCATTAAGTTTGACTATTACCGCGGTGGCCCAACTTTGATTGGGGACAGGTCCTACATGCTCCACAGTCAACGGATAAATGTTGTGTGAGGCGTCTTCCGCATCTGCAGTGACAGCGCTGCTCGACTCATTGGGCGCGAGTTGTAGGTTGCCGGCGAAGAGCATGATCCGCGTTTTGTTATCGGCGGCAAAAGAAACGCTGGCGACCGCCGAAAAGGGCTCGCGCGTTTTTGTTACGGACTCGACGGCAATTGATCGAGTCGATTGCGGCTCGCTAAACAAGACCGGTCGAGCGGTTTGGGCTGAGGTCTGCGGGAACCGCACTCCAGCCGCAAGCGACAGCACCAGCACCGCAGTCAGCGCCAAAAGGTAAGAACATCGAGAAAGGATTCGGCTGCCCATTTTTAATCACCAAAGGAGGTTGTTAAAGGATGCAATATTCAACTTGGCCGCTCAATTTATCACTAAACCTCGTCCAGTCAAGATGATTCTGTGACTCTCCGGCACTCGAAGCTGCGCGATAACGATTCGTAAGGCAGAAGCAAGTGAAGAAAAATTACTTGACTCTTTTGAGTCCCCTACACTATGTTCGCGCGGCAGATTCATATTGTTCGGGCTTCATAAAACCAAAAGTATTTCTTACACGTACATTAAGGGACGGGTTATGAGCAACTCTATTGCCACAGCAATCGCACGCATCATGAGTTGCATCATCCTGTTGGCCTACCTCCCGGTAACTTCAAATACAGCTTCCGCCCGCATAGTAATCGAACAGCAAGCCTTAAAGCGACAACCAGTGAGGCTTAACTCGTCAATTCCAACGGGGTTAGAGGCGGCTCGAATAATCGGCAAGATTGCGTTCGTCAGCGATCGAGATGGCAACTCTGAAATCTACTCGATGGACACGGACGGCGGCGGCCAGACGCGTTTGACGGAGGATGGCGGCGAAGACTTCAGCCCCGCCTGGTCGCCGGATGGCCAAAGAATAGCGTTTGTCAGCGATCGCAACGGCAATGCGGAGATTTATGTCATGAACGCGGACGGAAGCGGGCAAACGAGACTCACCAACAGCACTGCAGGCGACCTGGCTCCCGGCTGGACGCGTGACGGGTCGCAGATTGGATTTGTGACAAACCGTGATGGAAACGATGAGATCTATTTAATGAACGCCGACGGCA